>JACRFA010000122.1 GCA_016218065.1 Ignavibacteriota bacterium
ATTGATGCAGAACTATCCGAATCCGTTTAATCCAACGACAGAGATCAGATATCTAGTGCCAGAGGTCAGAGATCGGAGGTCAGACGTCAGCAGAGTTACGCTGAGTGTCTACGACCTTCTTGGTCGCGAGGTAGCAACTTTGGTGAATGAAGACAAATTGCCGGGCACGTATTCGGTCAGTTTCGATGCGACGCGGTTGCCAAGCGGTGTGTACATCTACCGGCTCACGGCGGGAACATATTCGCAAACACGCAAGATGATTCTCGCAAAATAGCGAGGCGGAAAAATATTTCGCTCTACGACGAATCGCGATTGACTTTTCCGCTGAGGATTCAGATAATGTGGGTGATGAATTCGACCTGCCCATTCCACCCGAGGGGAACCATCGGCAGCAGGCGATGACTGACGCAAGTGTTCAAGTACGCACATCCCCTCACGCCCAATCAACAGTACCAACAATCATAGCAAGGAGGCATAATGCCTAATCGACTACTGCTGTTCTTGTGTTTCGTGGCGGTAATATCTTTGCCACTTTCGTCAATAGCACAAGAGAGACCAGACGATCCTCGCTGGAACATTCGTTCTTCTACGCTGCTACAAACCGGCGAGACGTCAACTCCGGCGCAACAACATCCGGCGTTTGTTCCAAACACGAAGTCGCGACGGTACGACACACCTCTCGGAACGATGCTTGTCGAACCAAACGTTCGGCCACGGGCAAACACGGGTTACCATCAATCCGAAGTCAACATTGCGACGCATCCGCTGAACCGCAATATCATGTTCGGCGCGTCGCACAACATCACGACGGTGAGTCCGCTGAAGATCAACGTCGCGACGTTCATCACAACAAATGCGGGACAAACGTGGTATGGATTTGACACGCTGGCGGATTACAACACGCAGCGCGGCGATCCGGCGCCGATGATCGACAAGGATGGCGTGTTTATTTATGGACATCTCAACAGCACGGCAAACTTCGGCTCAGTGACGGGCATGGGCATGAACCGGTCGACGAACATGGGCATCACGTTCGAGCCAACAATCCCGATCACGAATGCGGGCGGCAGCGACGCCGATAAGAACGCGCTCGGCACTGATGACATACCGACAAGCGCGCACTATGGCAACTCCTATATGGCATGGACGAAGTTCACTGCCGGCAACACGCCCGCAGTCATCCTTGTTACGCGCACAACTGATCACGGCGTGAGCTGGTCATCGGCAACGCAAGTCAACACTGCGGCCTCGGGAACCTTCTCTCAAGGGACCGATGTTGCGGTCGGAACAAACGGCGACGCCTACATCTGCTGGGTGGAAGAAAGCACAACGTCGCCTTATCCGTCGCGCTTCATCGGCTTTGCAAAATCAACTGATGGCGGCGTGACATGGACGTACACCAACACGGCCTATGCGACCAGCGGCATGCGCAGCTCATCGTACAACGGCTGGGCAGTGCGTGTGAACGACTTCCCGCGCATGGCAATTGACAAGAGCGGCGGTGGACGACGCGGGTGGATCTACGTTGTCGCGGCGGAACAAAACCTCGCCCCTGCGGGAACCGACGCAGACATCGTCATGCACATTTCAACCGATGGCGGAACGACGTGGGGCGCGGGCATTCGCGTCAATCAAGATCCGCTCAACAATGGCAAGAAACAGTTCTTCCCCTCTATTTGTGTTGATCAAGGCGGCGGAATCAACGTTGCCTACTACGACAACCGCGATTACGCAGCGTCAGGCGACTCATGTGAAGTCTGGATGTCGCGCTCGATCGATGGCGGCCTCACATGGACTGACATTCAGGCCAGCGATCATGCCTTCCGTCCGAAGAATGTTCCGGGCGTGAATTCCATGGGCGACTACATGGGCATCACGGCGGGCAACGGCAAAGTGTGGCCGATGTGGATGGATGATCGTTCAGGGTTCTATGATATATGGACTGCAGGAATTAGCGTCGCGGATCCGATTGATCCGATGCCTCCCGGCTCTGTGAGCGCATTCAGTGATTACTCGACTCCAACATCAATGCGGCTGAATTGGACGCGCCCGACAACGCTCGTCAACGGCGATCCGATTGGACCCTACGTCATGCGCATCAAACGCAACGGCGTGCAAATCGCCGAGCGTCCCTCGACCGATTCAACATTTATCGACACGGGACTTACGGATGGAACGACCTACACCTACGTGTTCCAGACGCGCCTGACTGCGAACGACAGCTTGAGCAACGAGATGCAAGTGATCTGGGTTGCCGGCGGAGCAAAGACATCTGCCTCGCCCACCAATCTTGCAGTCACTGGAACAAGCGCGTCGGGCTACAAACTGAAATGGAAGAATCCGTCCCGACAAACGGACGGTACGCGGCTCGATGACTTCGTGGGCATCAGAATCTATCGCGACGGCTCATTGGTCAGCACACTCACAAGAACTGTTGCCGACACGGCTCGCAACGATAGCACAACAGATTCACCGGCGGCAGGATTCCATACGTTTCAAGTTACAGCGATTGACAACGAGAATCCGGTCAACGAAAGCGGTTTGAGCAACACCGGTCAGACTCCGCTTGACCTTCCATTCAACGACGCGTTTGCGACAGCAGGTGCGCCGGATGTGAACCGATGGGTCGCGACGGGAGTTGACATCAATGACCTCGGACAGAACGAACCGAGCAGCCCCTACTCGCTCAACTTGAACGGCAGTCCGACGAGCAACACCGACAACATCGATTCTCGTCCGTTTGATCTGACCGGCCGTCAAGGTCAGGGACTCGCGATTTCTTATCTCTATCAACCCGGCGGAACAAGTGATCGTCCTGAGGTTGCTGATAGTTTGATTCTTGAATTCCAAAACAGCAACGGCGTCTGGGTGACAGTCAGAAAATATCCCGGCATCGCATCGACCACACCAATTCCTGATTTTGCCTTTGAAGCAGTTGGAGTTGATGGCATCGATCCGCAGGGCGGCTCGTTCTTCTTTAACGGATTTAAGTTCCGATTCCGCAGCCGTGGAACTGCCGGTACATCCGATGACGATTGGTTTGTTGATGATGTGTTCTTCGGCATCCCAACCGGCTCCGCGAATCTCGCGGCGACGGGCGTTATCTCGCCTGCGGGTCAAGTCTCGAACAACGTTGCTCTCAATCCGGTTATTCGCGTTCTGAACGCGAGCGCGGTTCAAGCCGGCGTGTACACAGTGAATGTGAACATCACCGGCCCGGGGACGACGTACAATGCGACACAGACAGACAGCAATCTCGCTGCAGGAGCAACGCGCAACGTTCCTGTCTCAACCGCATTCACGCCGAATGCAGTCGGGCAGTGGAATGTCAAAGCATGGACACGATTGACCGGCGATCCGAATCCGGCAAACGACACGACAACATCGACGTTCTACGCTGTCAACCCGCTGACGATGCCGGTGCAAGAGGCGTGGCCGGATAGTGGGTTGCTCAATCCGTTGAAGTGGACCAATGTCAATGCGCGAGTGAACGCAGATGCAACGGGCGAGCCGAGTGAGCCGTTTGCGCTCAACCTCTCCGGCAATCCCACTGCAGCAGGTCTCGACACAGTCACATCACTGACCATCAATCTCTCGGGACGCGCTGGACAGAACGTGACGCTTGCGTACTGGCAACAGCCGCAAGGTACAGGCGAAGTCCCCGATGCAGCAGACAGTCTCGTGACTGAAGCACTAAATGATCAGGGTGGTTGGGTAGTGTTAGGAAAACTCCCCGGTGCAGCGGTTCGACCGTTTGCATTCGTGCGCTTCAATCTCGACAGCGTCAGCGCCGGTGGCGGATCATTCTTCCATAGCGGATTCAAATTCCGCTTCCGCAGCAGATCGTCGTCAACGACAACGACGAGACAGGACGACTGGTTTGTGGATGATATCTTCTTAGGCATCCCCAACACCATTCCGCTGATGGTTGTGTCGCCTCAGACAGTAGCGGATACCGTTCTCGTCGGGCAGGTTGACTCGACATCGTACGTCTTCAACATTCTCAACAACAATCCGTTCGCAACAGGATTGAGTTACACGATCGCCGAGACTCCCGCGGTGAACTGGCTCGCGGCTTCTCCCGCGTCAGGTTCGGTGAACGGCGGCACAACGTCGCTCATTCATGTTGCGGTAAACTTCACGGGACAGACTGCGGGCAACTACACAACACGATTGCTCGTGAGCGGCAACGATCCGGGCAACGCAGTGGATACGGTGACGGTGAACTTCCGCGTCAACCAGGCGCCGGTCGTCAGCACCAATCCCGATTCATTCTTCTTTGTGCGCAACAGCGGAGATAGCGCCACTGCACAGCTCAAGGTTCGTAACACCGGACTTGGACCGTTGACTTACTCAACCACGATTAGCGGCGCGTACGCGGGATATGCAGAGACGAATATCGGCGCAGCGACAACAAGTCTCGCGACAAGTTCTGCACTCATGCGCGGCGGCGTTGTTGATGTAACGAGCACGGTACAGCTCAACGAAATTCGGAGCTGGCTCACAATTACTATCGAACGAGAGCTACGCTGGGTCGTCTATGAGAATACGAGCGGAACGAGCTACACGAAAATCTTCGAATCTGTCACGGCAAGCTCCGGCACCGGCGGACCTCTGTGGTACTCATCGGGTCCGGTCAACCTCGTTCTGCAAGCAGGAAAGAAGTACGCCATTGGCGTTGATTGGCCTGCGGTGACGGGATCCGGACTTACATACCACTACCGGGTGAGCAGCCCTGTTCCGGAGCCGATTTCATTCGGCAACATCACCGGCGGACTCGCGCTCTCAGCATTCCCGCCCGCTCCGACCATATCGGTCTCGCAGACAAACACGTTGTACTACACGCAGCTTGTTACATCGAGCGGCAAATGGCTCAGCATTACTTCGAACCAGAGCGGCACAGTCGCGCCCGGCGATAGCGCGGCAATTGGCTTCAAAGTCAATTCGACCGGACTTGTGCAGGGGACAAACCTCGGTGCACTGGCGATCAGCAGTAACGATCCAGTCAAGCCGATCGTGAGTGTCCCGGTGCGGCTCGATGTGTTGACGGGCGTCGATGAGTTGGAGACGGGTATTCCTCTGGAGTTCTCACTCGCTCAGAACTATCCGAATCCGTTCAATCCATCGACGACGATTCGCTTCGGATTGCCTGAGCAAGCAACTGTGAGCCTGAAAATCTACAACTTGCTCGGTCAGCAAATTGCGACACTTGCTGAAGGCGAAATGCCGGCTGCATATCATCGCGTTGTGTGGAACGGTAGAAACAGCGCGGGCGCGCAGGTCGCGACGGGCATGTATTTCTATCGCTTCGAAGCAACCGGTGCGTCAGGTGAGAAGTTCAACAGCTTGAAGAAGCTGATTCTGCTTAAATAAGTAACCGGAAAAATGTCCTAACAGTGGACAACAACGTCTCAGCGACGGAACCAACGCCTTCCGATGGAAACATCGGGAGGCGTTTCTTTTCGTTGTCAATGAATTGTTGGTCGGGACTCCCGTCCCGACATTGACGAGTCGGAGACTCGTCCAACAATCGCTGAAAACGTCTCTCGTGCAAGCGGGAGACGTTTTCGTTTTTTGTGTTAGAAGAAAAAATGTCCAAACTGTTTGACATTCCGGTTGCCAATTCGCATATTGAATCAGCAACTTTCCTGGTCAATCTGGACAAATCGGATTCTTCTTCCGATCACTCGTTGGGGGGATGTTCGTTCGCCGGTCACGGTTCCCTTCATCACCAAAAAAATCACAAGCGATCTCATATCAAGAAGCACTCTGTTTTGTATTCACGCATTGAGCTGTTGGCTGAGTTCCTTTCCCCCTGTACCCCAGGATTCATTCGTCCTGACTACCCTAATCCATCTCATTCAATCACAACATCAAAACAAGGAGGCTCCATGTCTCAGCGATCACTGCTTGTTTTTTCGGCGTTACTCGCGCTGGTGTTTAGTTTTCGGGCGATAGCGCAGGAAAGACCAGAGGATCCACAATGGAACGTCCGTTCATCCGTTCAGATGAAGACTGCTGAAACGTCAGCACCTGCACGATTGAACACCGACTTCCGACCGAACACAACTCCACGCGTTGCGAACACACCGCAGGGAGTGATGGTGGTGGAACCGAACGTTCGACCGAGGCCGAACACGACCTACCATCAGTCCGAAGTGAATATTGCCGCGCAGGCATCGAACAGAAATATCATGTTCGGCGCTTCGCACAATATTCGCTCCAGCGCGATCAACGTCGCGACGTTCATTACCACGAACGGCGGTCAGACGTGGTATGGCGGCGACACGCTCGCCGATTACAATACGCAGCGTGGTGATCCGGCCCCGATCATCGACTACAGTGGCATCTTCATCTACGGCCATCTCAACAGCACGGCGAACTTCGGTTCGGTAACGGGCATGGGCATGAATCGCTCCACCAACAAGGGCATCACGTGGGAAGCGACAATTCCCATCACGAATGCAGGCGGCAGCGACGCTGACAAGAACGCAGTCGGCACGGATGACAGTCCTGCCAGTCCCTTCTTTGGCAATACGTATATGGCGTGGACGAAATTCACTGCGGGAAACGTGCCTGCAGTTATTCTCGTGACACGTACAACCGATCATGGCGCATCGTGGTCAACAGCGGCGCAGGTGAACACCGCCGCAGCCACAACGTTCTCCCAAGGCACTGATGTTGCAGTTGCTCCGAATGGCGATGCCTACATCTGCTGGGTGGAAGAAAGTACAACATCACCCTATCCTTCACGATCAGTCGGGTTCGCAAAGTCGACCAATGGCGGCGTGAACTGGACATTCAACAACACTGCATACGCCACAAGCGGCATGCGCAGCTCTTCATACAACGGCTGGGCAGTTCGTGTGAACGACTTCCCGCGCATGGCGGTCGATAAGACCGGCGGCGGTCGCAGTGGCTGGATTTACATTGTCGAGGCAGAGCAAGGTCTCGCTCCTGCCGGCACCGACGCAGACATCATCTTCCACCGTTCAACTGACGGCGGCACGACGTGGTCGGCTGGCATCCGCGCCAACCAAGATGCGTTGAACAACGGCAAGAAACAATTCTTCCCCTCTGTTTGTGTCGATGCAGGCGGCGGTATCAACGTTGCGTACTACGACAACCGCAATTACGCATCGACTGGAGACTCCTGCGAAATCTACATGTCGCGTTCACTCGACGGCGGCAACACGTGGGTCGATGTGAAAGTGAGCGACCATGCGTTCAAGCCGAAGAATGTTCCGGGCGTGAACTCCATGGGCGACTATATGGGCATCGCGGCCGGCAACGGCAAAGTGTGGCCCATGTGGATGGATGATCGTTCAGGCTTCTACGATGTGTGGACCTCCGGCATTCTCACGACCGAAAGTTTTGGTTGGGTCAAGGGAATAGTCACCAACACATCGGGCGGCGGGGCAGTGAGCGGAGCGAACATCGATTTCGTTCAGACGATTCCGCAAGTACAGACAATCACCAATGCAACAGGCAATTATCTTGCCGGTGCACGCGTCGATACACCAGGTACAACGGCCAACCTTACGCTTCGCGCAAGGTTGTTCGGGTTCCGCGATACGACCATTGCCGTAACACTGACGCGCAATGATACGTTGACGCGCAACTTCCAGATGACGCCTGCAGCAGGCGGCACGCTTGCTATTCATGCGTATCGCGCGCCGAACGTCGGCATGCGGGCAGCAGTGACGGTGAACTTCAACGGTACGCCGGTGATAAATAACTTCACCGACTCACTGACCGGTAACTTTTCAGCGCCACTTCCCACCGGCACGTATCAAGTGATTGTGAATCCAGCATCACCTTATGCAACGCGAACATTCAACGGCGTTGTGATCAATGCAGGTCAGACGACGAATGTGGATGCTCTGCTCCGCTCGGTGGTTGAATTCAACCCAACGGCCGTGCGCGACACGCTTCCTGTCGGCGGCTCGCATGTCAAGACGCTTGCCATGACGAACACGACGACGGACACCGTGCGATTCCGCATTACGGATGACAATGCACTCGCACGTGTAAAAAGAAACCGTGTGATTGTGCCCGAACCTGCGGTTCAGGTTCCGGCAGTCGAGCGTCCGAAGGGCGCACCGGATACTGAGTTCGGTCAGACGCCTGATGGTCGCGGGGGACCGGATGCATTTGGCTATTCGTGGATCGACTCCGATGAACCGGGCGGACCTGCAGTACAGTACTACGATATTCGTTCCGTCGGTACACAAATCACGACTATGACGTCGGGTTCGCTGGATGACGGCTATGCCACGATTACGTTGCCCTGGTCGTTCGTACACTATGGCAACACGTACACTTCGATGAACGTCGGCACGAACGGTTTCGTCAACTTCGGAACTGGTTCGACGTCGCTCTCGAACGGCGCGATTCCTTCAGTTGCTGCGCCCAACAACGCGATCTATGCATTCTGGGATGATCTCGATTTGCGAACGCGCGGCAAACTGTTCTATTACAATGATGTCGCGAACAGCCGATTCATTGTTCAGTGGGATAGCATTCCACGCTACAACTCCGGCGGCGCGGCTGCCGAGCATGACACGCTTGAAATCCAGATCGTATTCAAACCGAACGGCGAGTACTTGCTGAATTACCGGAAAATCTACACCGAAGTCCCGGGCGATCTCGCGACGCACACGATCGGTGTTGAGAACGCAGCCGGAACGGTTGGCTTGCAGGTCGTGAATAATGCGGCCTATCTCCATAGCAACCTGACCATCCGCGTGTTCTTGCCGGATGCCCCGTGGCTTTCGGAGAACCCGACACTCGGCGCAATTCCGCCAAGCGGCACACAGAACGTGCAAGTAACGTTCGACGCAACGGGCCTGACGCCCGGTACGACGTACAATGCGAACATGTTTGTTGAAGCAACGCATCCGGACGTTACAACGCCTTACACCGTTCCGGCAAGCCTGCTCACGCAAACGGCGACCAATCCGTTGATCGTGCTCAACAAGACGAGCATCACCTTCCCCACCGTTGCGATCGGACAGTTCCGACGTGATACTATCACAGCGCGCAACGTGGGCGGACAGGTACTCAACATTACATCGATCACGCGGACGAACACCGACTTCGCCGTAACACCGTCGAGCGCGAATGTCAATCCGAATGACTCGGTGAAGATCATCGTGACATACACCCCGACTGTACCTGCGGGAGCAGACACGGGCCGTGTCACGATCGTCAGCAACTCCTCTGTGAATCCAACCGCCGTGGTAACACTGAGCGCTAACTCAATAGGCGTTCCGGTGTTCAGAGCTCGCGTCGACTCACTGACGAAGACTCTGCAGGCGCGCAACGTTGATTCAACGCTGTTCTACGTTCGCAACACAGGAACGATGAGCGGCAACTTCAACGCACGCGCAGTGATGTACCCGCGAACAGAGGCGGGCGACAATAGCGAGCCAATCATTATCCCGATGAACATTGAGAAAGCCGCAGCAACGCCGCGGACTTCTTCAGTGAACGATCAGGATCGCGCACCTTCTCTTGCACACAATTCGCCTCTCGCTCTGGGCGATACGTTGTTCTCTGCGCCGTTGTACACGAGCGCAAACAACGTGAACCAGCAGGGCATCGAGTACGCGAACGGATTCTTCTGGACTACGAACAGAGGTCCGAATCCGAGTGTGGGAACGAACTACACATTGAAGTTCACATTCAATCCCACAACGAAACGATTCACAATCGTTGACTCGGTTCTGCAGCAGAGCACAAGTGAATTCGGCTATCGCGATCTCGCGTTTGACGGCACATACCTCTACGGAAGTGAAGGTTTGAGCCTGAAGCAGATCAATGCGACGACCGGCGTTGAGACGGGTGTCTCTATCAACGTGACAGGCGCCGGCACGATTGCCGTGTTGCGCGCTCTTGCGTATGATCCGGTAGGCGATCTCTTCTACGCAGCCGATTTCGGTTCATCGATCATTGCTTTCAACCGAAGCGGAGTTGTGACTCGTACGATTCCCAATCCTGGATCACCAGCTTGGGCATTCTACGGCTTCGCGTGGGATAGCTGGTCAACAGGCGGCCCGTACCTCTGGGGCTACGTGCAAAACGGAACTCCGGCCATCTCGCTGGTGAAGATTCTCGTGTCCAGCGGAGCCGTCGTTCAGTCATGGCAGGGATTCACGCCTGGCCCGACAACTGACGTTGCAGGCGGAGCGACGATCGTTCCCGGACTCCTTCCGGGCAAACTGGTCTTCGTTGGCGTGAACCAATCGACCTCGGTGACTGCATACGATGCAGGACCGTACTCAGGTGGCGGCGGTACCGGCCCATGGCTGGCGATTGCTCCTCCAACCGGAACGATTGCAGTCAACGATTCCGTGCAGATGAAGGCAACGTTCGATGCACGCGATCTCGAGATCGTGAACAACCCCGGCACGTATCGCGGCCGAGTTGAGATCACAGCAACGAATTCTGCTTTGGCAGACAGCTTGAATATTCCGGTTCGCTTCACCGTCACGCCGATCACCGGCGCGGCGTTGCTTGCGACTCCTGATTCGATCGGCTTCGGCAACGTCGCCATTGGCGTTACCGACTCATCGAAGACATTCCTTGTGAAGAACATCGGAACGTCGACGTTGAACGTCACCAACATTACGAGCAGCAATGCGGCGTTCTCCGTGAACCGCACGAGCTTCACGCTCAGCACGAATGATACAACCCGTATTCGTGTTCGGTTTACTGCACCGACGCCTGCTGGTTTGAGAACAGCGAATCTCACATTCGTCTCGAACGACGCGGGCGCACGTCCGGTGAAGGTGACCGGAACATCCATCGGTCAGGCGAACATCGTTGTCTCGCCAGACTCCTTCAGCTTTGCGCTGAATCGCAGCGCCGACACAACTCGTGCGACATTGAAGATCAAGAACACGGGCACGGATACACTTCGCTTCAACATCAACGAAGTGTTGAATGCCAACGACAATCTTGATCCTCAGCCGATCGTCGTCCATGAGCACTACGATCTGCCGAAGGGCGCGATCGATACACACACGCCATACTCGTCGCCTGATGGTCAAGGTGGTCCGGATGCATTCGGCTACCGTTGGATCGACAGCGATGAACCGGGCGGACCCGTGTACAACTGGGTCGATATCACCTCGACCGGAACACCGCTCGATTCAGGCAGCGCGTGGGTTGCAACAGGAACGTTCACGCCGTACGATGAAGGGTACTACCCTGTTCGATTGCCCTTCACATTCAATTACTACGGCGTAGCCAAAGACTCCATCTTCATCGGAACAAATGGTTACGTTTCATTCCAGCGACCGTCGGCCAATGCGTTCAGCAACACGCAGTTCCCAACGGCAGGCGGCCCGCTCGACAACGTTCTTGGCCCATGGTGGGATGATCTGGAAGTTAGCCAGACCGCCAAGATTTATTACGGCACGAACAGCGGCGACTTTGTCATTCTCTTTAAGGACATTCGCATCTACACATCGGCACACTCGGGACCGGCGGACTATACGTTCCAGGTTATCTTGAGTCCGAGCGGCGTGATCAAGTTCCAGTACCAGGCAATGGGTATCAGCTCCGGTACATTGATTTCGTCATCCATCGGACAAGAGAACGCGACCGGCACAGTCGGGCTTTCAGTAGCCTTTAATGCCGCGTATATGCACAACAATCTCGCGATCATCCTCTCAAGCGACCTCGTGCCCTGGCTCTCTGTTGACAGAACCAGCGGAACGATTCGTCCGGGAGACAGCACGAACGTCCAGTTGCGCATTGTGCCCAACATCGCTCAGGGCGTTTACATCGGACGCGAGCGAATTTCGGGCAACACACCCGTTGTGAAGGTTGTTCCTGTTCGCCTGGCAGTGACAGATACAGGATCAGCCAGCGTCGCGGTGACTGCGCCGAATGGCGGCGAGAACTGGACCATCGGTTCGGTCCGGCAAATCACCTGGAATCACGTTCGTGTTGATACCGTGAAGATCGAGTACTCGACCAACAACGGCACGAACTGGATTCAGATCACGCCCGGCGTGCCCGCTCGTCCAGACCCGATCGTTCATCCGAAGTCAGCCGCAGGCTTCATCGGCGGCGGCATCAGTGATGATCCGATGGGCACATACAGCTGGACAGTTCCGGCCCCGGCATCGACAACATGCTTGGTCAGAGTGTCGCAGAAGTCAAACGCTTCGGTCTTTGATGTGAGCAATGCAGTCTTCACAATCTCGACCGGAACAACTCCTGCCGATACGAGCTGGGCAATTCAGCCTTCGGGCAGCACGGCAGCGTTCTACACTGTGAAAGCTGTCGATCAGAACATCGTGTGGGTTGGCGGAACAGGCGGTACGGTTCTCCGCACAACCAACGGTGGAACAAACTGGACTTCGGTCGGCGGAGGCGCGCTCGGTACAGCTGATGTCTATGCCATCGAAGCACGCGATGCGAACAATGCGTGGTGTACAACAACGCCAAGTGCAACGTTCATCTATCGTACGACCAACGGCGGTGCGTTGTGGACGCAAGTTTACACACTTGCGACGCCGGGCTTCATTGATGGTATCATCATGACAAGTGCAACGAATGGTTATGCAGTCGGCGATCCTGTTCCCAATCCGGGAGGCAACTGGACATTACTCAAGACGACAGACGCTGGCGCGACATGGGCAGCCATGACGCCGGCACTGCCGCAAGTGGGAACCGAAGCTGGATGGAACAACTCCTTCCAGATCATCGGCAACAACATGTGGTTTGGCACCAACCTGAGCAAGGTCTATCGCTCGACGAATCTTGGTGGAGCGTGGACCGGTGTTGCAACTCCTTCGCTCAATAGCTACTCGGTCTGGTTCAACAATGCCACGACCGGTATTTTGGGCGGAGCATCGGGCGCAGTCAACAAATCCACCAACGGTGGTGCAACGTGGACTGCAGCCACAGCAGCCGGCACAGGGAACGTCCTTGGTTCAGGCGGCGTGAATGGCTTTGAGTTCTGGGCCACGAGCGGCAACAACGTTTTCTACACGACGAACCACGGAACATCGTGGACCTCGGCAGCCAAGAACGGTTACACAGGCGCAATTGCTTTGAACGCATTGGCAATGATACCGGGAATTTCAGGATCGACGTGGGGCTGGGCAGTTGGTGGAGTTGCAGGAACCAACTCGACAATCGTCCGCTATCGCCGCATGCCGACAAGCATTACCGATGGCGCGAGCGAGATTCCGACTGTCTTTGCGTTGGATCAGAACTATCCGAACCCATTCAACCCGACAACGACGATTCGCTTCGCATTGCCTGAGCAGGCAACGGTCAGCTTGAAGATCTACAACTTGCTCGGACAACAAGTGACGACGCTGGCCGAAGGTGAAATGGATGCGGCGTTCCATAATGTTGTGTGGAACGGACGCAACGCTAACGGCGCGCAGGTTGCAACAGGCATGTACTTCTACCGCATGACTGCAACAGGCGCTTCGGGCGAGACGTTCACGAGCTTGAAGAAACTCATTCTCATTAAGTAACAAAATGATCGCGAATGAGTCCCGCCGTGGTTTGGCGGGGCATATCCTCATCAAGTAGCGTGACCCGTCACGACTGAAAGACAGTTCTCAGTCGCCACCGCCTCCCGGTTTTCAATCGGGAGGCGGTTTTGTTTATGTGAATCCTGGAATTCTCAAAAAAACTCCACAATAAGTCATTCGCGCTCTTGACTCTCTCCCACACCTTTGTTATCATCTTTCCAGTTCGGTGCAGAGATTTTCAGCCGACGCCTCTCATACAAACTCACGCTATTTCTCAATTCAAGAACCGCGGGAAGTATCTGTTTATGCGATGTCCTAAGTCATTCGGTCTCGAACAAAGCAGATAGAAGCGACGATCACCTAATCCACATTTCACTACAAAGCAATAGAGGAGGCATCATGCTACATCCAACTACTGTTTGGCGGAGAACTGTCTTTGCCGTAGCGGTACTGTTGAGTCTGGGTCTTCTGACCACACGCGACGGGCGCGCTCAGACAAAACAGGAAATTCTCGCGAGGGAGAAGGCCGAGGCGAAGCCGCTGACCGCGGCAGAGAAGCGCGAGCGCGCGCTGGAGCAATCGGCAATTCACAAGCAGATCTATCGTACAACGGGAAACACCGTGACCTTCACGCGCAGACCGGGCACACCGATCCGCGACAACACCATCAGCTACGACACGCTCGTTACGCCGGCGCTGAGCAACTTGAACTATGTCTCCGTTCGCATCGACACGCTGTATCACACGTATGTCGGCGACATTAACATCCGGATCTGGGGACCCAACGGCGCAGCAGCCGCGCTTACGCTTCGGCGCGGAAGCTCGGGTGATCACTTCATTGGAACGGCATTCACAGATTTTGCCTATTTGCCCATCAGCTCAGTTGTTGCGGCGGATAGCCCGTTCACAAATTTCTACCGACCCGACAGCACGCTCGCCCGATTCCAGGGCGCATCAATGCCCGCGGGAAATTGGATTCTCGTGTTGAGCGACTCGGCTGGCGGTGATACGGGGCGCGTTGTTCAATGGTCGCTCGTCGTCGAGTCGAACGAAATCGTTCCGCCGCGGATCGTTCACACACGATTGGCGGATTCACTGTTGATCACCGATCGCGTCGTGCAAGCTACAATTACCGACACGTCCGGAGTGGCCAGCGGCGTCAATGGGCCAAAACTTTGGTGGCGACTCAGCACAAGCCCGACGTACACGTCCGCTAATCCGGATTCTACTTCAGGCGCCACTTACTATTTCAAGATTCCGGGTCAGGCTGCGGGATCGGTCGTTCAGTACTACATCTCGGCGCAAGACCTTTCACCGACAAACAACTCCGGCACGTTACCATTCGGAGGCACCGCATTAATTGCTCCACCTCGTCCCTTCTCTTACAAAGTCGGCAATACACTCGCCGCGGGAACTTACACCGTTGGTGTTGGAGGATTTTTCCCCACACTTGATTCGGCATTTGCGCGGTTGGCCGTCGGTATCAAAGGTAACATCACACTCAATCTCATCGACACAGTTTACTCAGCGCCTGATCGTCCGCGAGTTGGCGGTGCGCGGTTCGTTCCGGATGTGATGCTGGAAAATGGAGTCCAGGCAAAACAACGCTTCGACAATCCCGACACAGTTGGCCAGATGACGCTTCAGGGACCGATTTTCGGTTCCGGACCAGCGGCGAGAATTACGATTCGCCCGCTTGCAGCGCGCAAAGTCCGGCTGATTGGCCGCGGCGCGGCGGTCATCCGCTTGCTCGACGCAAGCTACGTGACAATCGACGGGCAGTCCATCAGCCCCACGGGAACGCTCTCGCTCACGATCAGCGACACGGCAACGAACTCAGCCGGCATTCTGCTTGAAGGCAATTGCGACTTCAACATCATTTCGCGCGTGTTCATCAATATGCCACAGAGCAAGGGCACTGCCGGTATCTACCTCGCCTCGTCGGCGACGGGCGCACCCGATGATAACCGCATCGGCGGCACTGGTACAACCACCGGCAACGTTATTACGTCCGCGACGGATGGCATTCTCATCATTGGAAATGCGACGCAGTTCCCGATGAGAAACAATGTTGCGTACAATGCAATTGGTTCTGCTACCGATTCGCTTGGCGAGCTTGGCATCTACAATCAACAGGCGCTCGAAACGCAGATCAACAACAATGTCATCCAGAATGTCCGCGCAGTCGGCACGTTCAACGTGGCGGGCATTTGGGTTGCGACGAAGCACCTCAACACGAAAATCTGGAACAACGTGATCAAGAACGTAAAGGTACCCGCAACTTCGACCGCGGCTGCATTCGCGGCGGGTATGTACCTTTTCGGAACCTCTACCGACATCACGAGCGGCAACTACTGGAATAACGCTATCTACGATCTTGAGAATCTTTCATCGAGCGCGACCGCAACGGTTCGCGGTCTTTATGCCTCGACGGGACAGCAAGACACGATTGCGTACAATACCGTGTGGATTGCCGGAACTGCGACAACTGCGAAGCAATCGGCTGCGCTCTGGAGCCAAACACATGTCGGACAGGTCTGGCGCAACAATATTGGTATCAACAACCGTGTCGAGACCGGAACCGGATTTGCGGTTGCGTTCTACAAAGGTTCTACCGCTTCAACAATAACCTCGAACAACAACGACCTCTACGTGCCAACGCAAGCATTGAGTTACATCGGACGCGTTGGTACGACAAACTATACGACACTCGCCGACTGGCGAACGCAGACGTATGACCTGGCAAGCGTGAGCTGGAATCAGGCGTTCCGCGCCGGCACCGATCTGCGCATCGACACACTGGTCGCAACGCCGGTCAACAATATCGGCGTGATGCTTTCAGGCTTCGAGCGCGACATCGACAACCAGCTGCGCAGCACCACCACGCCGGATCCTGGCGTCGATGAATTCAATGCACCAGCGTTCAATGTTCATGACATCGGCGTCACATCGCTTGTTCGCACTGCAGCCAATGATGCACCGCTGGTTCGCAGTGAAGACATCGATGTACCAGACATTTCCGATGTCATTGAGCTGACATCAGGAGAGAACATCACGTTCGTCGCGATGGCAGATACTGCGCGGTTCCGGGCGATTGCTCTGAACTACGGTTCATTCCCCGAGACCACGTATCAGGTGCGCTTCACGGTTGATGGGAATACCATCTCTACGCTCAACAACACGCGTATTCTCGCGGCAGGCGGACGAGACACGTTCAACCTCGTGTGGAACGCCGGAACTCCGGGCGCGCATGTTGCCCGTGCATTCACCATTCTTGCGACCGAAGCAAATCGGGCGAACGATACATCATCGGTGAACTTCACGATCAGCGGCGGACAGCCGTTACCGGGCGACACGCTGTATTCGTTCGTCATCCCCAATCAACTTCTGCTTGGCGTCGCGAAAATTCCGACCAACAAGCTCGTCTTCACCAGCGGCGGACAGAGCAACACGCTGACCACGGACAACAAGTGGATTCTCACGAGCATGAACGGAACAATCCTCGATACCACCAAACTTCAAATCGGCAACACGGCGGGTCAAGGATTTGGATTCCGTGATCTTGCATGGGATGGTCGCTGGCTGCTCACGTCAGACAACGCGGCTCTTCGCCGAGTTGACACCACAACATACACCGAAGGCCGACCTCAGATCACCGGACCCGGCACGCTGCAACGCGGCGTTGCGTGGGAAATGTCAAACCGGATCTGGAAGTCGAACTTCACGAGCGATCCTGTCGTCAAGTTCGATACTACCGGCGCGACGGTCAAGTCGCTTGGCGTTCCAACAGTTGCGCCGTATGGAATTGCCTTCGACAAGTGGACGTCGGCGAATCGCGGCTACCTCTGGTACGCTCAGCCTTCGACCACGGGTCTGTATAGACTGTCGAAGGTTGATACTGCCACAGGCGCGATCCTTACGACCTACGATTACTCCACCATGTTCACGACCGGTGGTTCAAGCGGCGGTCTCGACATCACCAACAGCCATCCGAATTATCCGGGACGCGTTGTTGCATTCATGGTAATTCAGCTTGGTGTTCCGGCGGGAGGTATTGTTGTTGCAATCGACCTCGGGCCCGACTCGTCGGTCGCACAACCAACTCCAGGCTGGACTGCCCGCACCTCAGGCACAACTGTTCTTCTGCAGTCGGTTAAGCAAGTAAACCAGAATGTCATCTGGGCTGCAGGAAACGGCGCGACCGTCCGCAAGAGTGTTAATGGCGGCGCAACCTGGACCGATGGCAACTCCACTCCGGGCGTCATCACGGGCGATATCTACAACATCGAAGCACGCGACGCAAACACTGCGTGGTGTACCACGAGTCCTGCCGGCACTCGGTTGTATCGCACAACCAACGGCGGCACGACCTGGGTGCAGGTGTTTACCGATGCCACCGCCGCGGCATTCCTTAACGCAATCAGGATGTACGATGCGAACAATGGTATTGCCACAGGCGATCCGGTTGGCGGCAAGTTCATGATTCTGAAGACGACCGATGGCGGAGCGACGTGGGCGCGTATTGCCACTGAGCCAACACCAAACCCGGCAACGGAAACAGGCTTGAACAACTCGCTGTCAACCGTTGGCACAACGCACATTTGGTTCGGCAGCAGCACGGGACCCGTGTGGCGTTCAAGCGACGCCGGCGCAACATGGAATCGCTTTGCAACAACATTCACCGGCAACAACCTTGAAGTCCACTTCAACAACACGTTGAATGGCGTCACGGGAAGCAATGCCGGTGTGGCAAATCGAACGACCGATGGCGGCTTGACATGGACCGCGGTGACTGTTCCCGGCACGGGAAATCTGAACGGCATTTCTGGTGCAGGCTATGAATTCTTCGCAAACCGGGGTGTCACCGTAGTGCGAAGTACGGATCGCGGCGCCACGTGGGCGGTCTCGTACACAGGAACTGTCGGCACACTGTCGCATCTGGATTTCTTCGCGACTAGCCCGACCATTGGCGGCAACTTCTACGGCACGGCGGTAAGCCAGACTGGCGGCATCGCCACGGCTTACTTCCCGCTTGTCACCGGAGTGGACGACAAGGCTAACGAGTTGCCAACATCGTTTGATCTCGCGCAGAACTATCCGAACCCGTTCAACCCAACGACGACAATTCGGTATGCGTTGCCGGAAGCTGCGCGTGTGAATCTGAGCATCTACAATGTGCTCGGTCAGCGTGTCGCCGAACTCACGAATGAAATCCAGAACGCAGGCTTCTACAATGTGATCTGGAACGGACGTAATGAAGCCGGTGCGCAAGTTGCAACGGGCGTGTACTTCTATCGCATCGAAGCAACACCCAACGGCGGTTCACCGTTCGTGAGCTTGAAGAAGGCGTTGCTGTTGAAGTAAGGCCCTTATGAGGATTGTTGGAGGGTTGGAGTAATGTCTGTCCGCCTGCATCCCGACGGTTTGTGTCGGGACGCAGGCGGGAGTTTTGGAAGATGAATGGGCGAGTCGATTTGGCTCGCCCATTTTGTTTTGTAGATATTTGTTTTGATGGATTGGAGCCCTGCGAGGATTTGCTTGCTAGGCGAATCCATTGCGACTGGGAAACACGATGCGGACGACCTTCGCACCGAGGCGCTGCATTCTTTTCAAAAATTTTCTTGACTTTGGTCGCTTCCTTTGATACGTTCATTCGTAGAAGAGATCCTTTCTTCGAGCACCACACGTTCCTTTCCGATCTTTCAGATACAACCGAGTCCCGCCGCACTGCGTGGGCATGAACGCGCTTCCATGCGCTAAACGCCCCAAAGCGTGTCGGCTTTTCCGGTCTTCACATCCGCGATGGGACGGCAAAGAATATTGACGCAAGCACAATGCGAAGTCATCTTATCAAACCTCGATCTGACCGACAATCGACTATCCCCATCAATACAAATCCATAATCAACTCACATGAGTAAGGAGATGCTTATGAAATAACACCACACGTGCACGAATGGGTCTGATGAGTGCGGAGAACACTAATTGACAAACTCTTTCATAAGGAGGATTTATGAACTCTGCTCTGAAGGCTTTTGCAGTTGCCTCGACTATCTTCATATTAGCCGCGTTCTCTGCTTATGCAGAGATACTCCCTGCCAATCCCGGGCCTTCCAACAATGGAGGCGCAACGGGATATGCGATCTTCATGGACTTCATCGGGGGTCCAATCCCCATCGACATAACAAACATGAGAACCGCCAACACTGCGGCGGCGGCCGCGTCATTCACTGTCGAAGTGTTGACGCGCGATGGCACTTCACTTGGCGGACCGGTTGGTTCGGGCGCGGGAAGTTCTATGGCGGGCTGGACCTCACGCGGCACCGTGCCTGTCGTGCAGGGTCCGACAGGCAGCGGAATTTCCGAAGTCTTTGCCATTCCCACAATATCGATTACACCGGGCGACACCGTCGGCGTCGCTCTGCGATTCACCGGCGCGGGGCCGCGCTACTTCGGCACAGGCACTCCTCCCTACACCACCTACACCGATGGCAACCTCACACTCATAACAGGCGACTCGCGATCGGCTCCCTTCACGACGACAGGCTCGTTCTTCACGTCACGCGCTCTTGTCGGTGAAGTGCATTATGCTCGCGGCGGCACACCCGGCTGGAGCCTGCAAACTTCCGGCATCACTACTGCTCTCTACAGCGTGAAAGCTGTGAATGGTCAGATTGTCTGGGCGGCGGGTGCAGGCGGAAAAGTGCTGCGTACAACAAACGCAGGCGTCGCATGGACAAGCGTGGGCGGCGGCAACATTGGTACGATGGACTTGTACAACATCGCAGCAACGAGCGCGACCGCTGCACTCACAACAGGAACGCCGTCGACGACTTCATTCATCTTCCGTACAACCAACGGCGGAACATCCTGGGATACTGTGTATGTGCAGGCAGGAGGATTCATCAATGCAATTCACATGTTCGATGCGACCAATGGAATCGCTCAGGGCGATCCGGTTGGCGGTAAGTGGACAATCGTTCGAACGACAAACGGCGGAGCGACGTGGGTGCGCGACACAACGAACGCTCCGGTTCAAGTCGGAACTGAGGCAGGATCGAACAACGGATTCGCGGCGCTTGGCTCGACGCACATCTGGTTCACATCGAACAGCTCGCCGCCGAAAGTCTATCGGACAACAAACGGCGGGACGACCTGGGCATCGGGCAATCTTCCCGGCGCAGCCACGTTCACTGCTGGACTGGCGTTCCTGAGTACCCAGTACGGTGTTGCCGGAGGAAATAACGGCAACGCTGCGCGCTCAACAGATGGAGGCGCCACATGGGCCGCTGTCACCGTCGGGACGACCGGCGCCATCTACAGTGCGGCGGCGGCGGGCACGCTTGACTTCTGGGCAACACGAGGCACCACCATTCAGACGAGCAACAATCTCGGCGCGACGTGGCATCAGGATTTCACCGACACAGCCACCGGCACGTTTCAACACATGAGTTTCGTAACGTCCGGCAGGATCGCGAATGGATGGGCGGTCAGTTCCAACGGCAAGATCTTCACCTACTTCAATCCTGTTAGCTTACACGACATTGGCGTCGCATCACTCGCAAAGACTTTCTCGACAAGTCTGCTTCCGCAACCAACACCATTAGTTGATCCGAAAACAGTTGATGTTGCCTCGACGGCGACGAACCTCAACGATGATGGCTCGCCGAGCGTGGCACTTGAGCCAATGAAGAACTCGTTCATGCTTGCAGATACTGTTCGACTTCGGGCAATCGTCAAGAACTTTGGCACGCTTCCGGAATCAACTTACCAGATCGCTTGGCAAGTTAATGGCGTCGGTCAAACACCGATCAGCAATCCGCGACCGTTGCCTGCGGGCGCCAATGATACGTTGACGCTGCAATGGAATCAGGCAGTCAACGGCATTCATACCGCAAAGGCATGGACGGTTCTTGCATCGGATAATAATCGAGCGAACGACACTGCAGCCACTTCTTTCTCCGTTGGATTGATACCGGGCGACACGTTGTACACGTTCGTCGTCCCCAATCATATTATTCTCGGCGTTTCAAGAATTGGAGAATCAAAGAAACTCGCATTCACGAGCGGCGGCCAAAGCAGTGCCGTTACCACCGACAATAAATGGATTGTCACTGATTTGCGCGGAGCTCTTCTCGACACCACGCATGCCCAACTCAATCCCACAAGTACCGGTGGAAGTCCAGGATTCGGATTCCGTGATTTGACCTGGGATGGTCGCTGGTTACTGACCTCGGATGACAATCGCATTCGTCGCGTCGATACGACGACGTTCACAGAGATTGCAACTCCCATTACGTTCGGTACAGCAACATCATTGCATCGTGGCTTGGGCTTTGAAAAGGTGAACAAGATTTGGAAGTCCAATTTCACGACCGAGCCTGTTATCGGTGTTGACACAACGGGAGCCACGGTGAGAACTCTTGGCACACCACCAGTTGCACCTTACGGCATCGCCTTTGACAAGTGGACATCGTCAAACAGGGGATGGCTTTGGTACTCCGAACCTTCAGCGACAGGCGGTCCGGTCCGGTTATCAAAAATCGATACCGCAACAGGAGCAATCGTGCAGACGTTCAACTATCCGTTTACCGGGACCGGAGTATCCGGTGGACTGGATATCTTCGTGGGTCATCCTGACTACCCAGGTCGGGTGATTGCGGCGCTTGTGGTACAGGGTTTCCCCGCCAGCCGCTGCATCATCATCAATCTCGGCCCCGACTCTACTGCAACGCAACCCACTCCCGGATGGACGGTACAGACTTCGGGAACGACTCAAGCATTGCGTTGCGTGAAGGCGCTCGACCGATTCAACGGCTGGATTGGCGGAGCGGGAGGAACAGTGCTGCGAACGACAAACGGCGGAACGACGTGGACTTCTGTTGGCGGCGGACCGATGGGAACAAACACCGTGTACGCGATTGATGCGCTAAGTGCGACAACAGCGTTCACGACAACAAGTCCGTCCGGATGGTCACACATCTTCCGTACGACAAACGGAGGCACGTCGTGGGATACTGTGTACTCGCAAGCCAACGGCTTTATCGATGCCATCAAGATGTACGATGCATCAAACGGCATAGCTGTTGGCGATCCTGTTGATACGAAGTGGACCATTGTCAAGACCACGAACGGCGGCTCCACGTGGGCGCGCATCGCGACAGAGCCGGCGCAGGTAGGCACGGAGGCCGGCTACAACACATCGATGTCAACCGTCGGTACAACGCATGTGTGGTTCGGCACCGACAACAGCCGCGTCTATTACACCACCAATGGAGGCACCACATGGAGCTTCACAGCAACCGCGTTCAGCGCAAGCGTGGGCGTCGGGTTCCTTGACGCCAACTATGGCGTCGCAGGAGGAAGCAGCAGCAACAACGCGGCAGCACGATCGACAAACGGCGGAACAACATGGGTTCCTGTCACGATGCCTGGCACGGGTTCAATCTACGGCATAATCGGTCGAGGCGTAGATTTCTGGGCGGGACGAGGCACGCTTGTGCTTCACAGCGGCAACCGTGGCGCCACGTGGGACACGTCGTACGCAACAAACATCGGAGCGTATAGGCACCTTGATTTCGCGTGGCAAGGCGCCAACGTCTATGGTTGGGCTGGCACAGCAACAGGCGGCATCGCGTATTTTGTCGGGACACTGACGGATGTCGATGATACGCCGCGTGAAGGAGTGCCACAGACCTTTGCGCTGCAGCAGAACTATCCGAACCCGTTCAATCCGACAACGACAATTCTGTATGCGTTGCCTGAAGCAGCACGCGTGAACCTGAGCATCTACAACGTGCTCGGCCAGCGTGTTGCTGAATTGAAGAACGAAGTTCAGAATGCAGGATTCTATAATGCAATCTGGAACGGGCGCAACGACGCCGGCGCTCAGGTTGCGACGGGCGTGTACTTCTATCGCCTCGAAGCAACACCATCGAGCGGCGCGACGTTCGTGAGCATGAAGAAGGCGTTGCTGTTGAAGTAAGGCCTCAGGGGTTGTTGGAGCAATGCCTGCTCACCGAAGTCCTGACGGTTTGTGTCAGGACGCAGGCGGGCCTGCCCGCCGAAGTGTTTTGTACGCAGGCGGGGATGGGCGAGTCATGTTTTGGCTCGCCCATTTTTTTTTCCGGGAAACGCGGTCCTTTCACGGAATACCGTGAATGGTATTCCTGGCCGACCAAATCGTCCTAAAGGACGATCCAATTTCCCTTTGTCCGCGAGCCCTCAGATATATTTCGATGAGCCCGACGTCTCGCAGCGCCGTCGTCGCGGGCAGGCATTCAGAATGATAATGCAATAACATGTCATCACAATGAACAACAGCGGCAACGCCTCCAGAAGGCCTCAGAGTGAAACCAGGAAATGATGCTTGACATTGTAGTTACACTTTGCTAAGTTGGTTCGGAGAGAATTAACTCTCCTGGTTTCATTTCCAATCTGATCTACATTCTTCAACTCTCTTTTCGTTTCGCTGTAGCTGAGCCTCTGGCTTAGATTGTTCTCTTCACAACGATCAACACCAACTTCTTCTTCCTCAGTCTCACTGTCTGAAAGGAAAAGCCACTCGACGCCATAACATGTCTTGATGTTCGCGGCACAGTTTCGTGAAGCACACCGTTCGTGCAATCTCCAAACATCTCAATCACAATCACTACACCAAAAGGAGGGTAACCATGATTCAAAAAGTACTCTTTGCGCTGGTTCTGACTATCCTTGTGAGTGGGCTTCTGTGGGGTGCGACTGATGGAAAGAAACAGATCTCAACACTGCTCCCAGCCAATCCCGATACGAGCGCGCCGGACGCGTGGGGATATACGTGGGTGAAGAGCACCGAGCCGGGAGGCCCGACATTCCGATGGGTCGATATCGCGACACGCGGAACGCGCGTCACCGGACTGACTGACGACAACGTTGTTGGACCGTTCAACATGCTCTGGGACTTCTCCTACTACTGGTACTCATCCAACAGGTTCAAGGTTGGCTCTAACGGGTACATCACGTTCGACAACACGACGACCGCATTTGCGCCGTCGTTCGCGCAATTGCCCGCGACATCGCTGCCAAACGACCTGATGGCAATCTGCGTTGGCGACCTGGTGTTCTCAGGGCAGGCGGGCGCGGCAGGTGATTGCTTCTACTGGACGAACGGCACCGACTCACTCGTCGTCAGCTTCATCAACGTTACCGAGTGGGAACAGACAATCAACCCAAACACAAAGCACACATTCCAGGTGATTCTCTCGAAATCCGACAGCTCCATCACCTATCAGTACGGCTTGCAGCAAGGCAGGTACAATTCAACCAACAACACGCGTCTTTGCATCGGCATGGAGAATGCAACGGGCCAGATTGGTTTGAATTATGTTTACTCAACAGCTCCTCCACATGCCCTTTTACCCGACAGCGGACTCGTTATCAAGTTTAAGAGAACGAGAAACACCGGCCTCCAGGTAACCGATGGTGGTATTGTTGGCGGCTTCAACTCCGCAAACCTAGCAAAGATGGTAAAGGTTGGCGTTGCTGATACGATTAAGTGTCTCATAAAGAATTTTGGGACCGCTGCTATCACCAACGCGTCAGTGCGCTATGCAATCTCGCGAACGGGTCAGACTACCGTTTATGATACAGTCGTTGTACCATCGCTCGCCCCTTCCCAAGAAATGACTGTAACATTCCCACGCCTGTTCACTCCGGCGCTGACAGGATCATATACATCACTGTTCACGATTGTCGTGACAGGCGACGTTGGGCCCGGCAACAACACGAAGACGGCCGAGATCAGGTCTCTTGATTTCGGAACGACTGGCTCGCGAACCCAACTCGCTTTTGAAAACGGCACGCAAACCAGCAGCACATCATGGATCGGCGGCGGCGGATACGGTTATGCTTTCGATCTGCCGGCGGATGTGTATCCGGTTTATGTTGAGACTGTTTATGTGAACATTGCATCGATTACTGCCAATCCGATGATCGTTCAGATCATGGATGGTTCGACGGGAATTCCAGGCACCATTCTCGCGGAAAAAACAAATGTCACGGCAGTAGTTGGTTGGAATGCGATTCCATTCACCTCTGACAGTGTGCGGGTCAACGGTGGACGATTCTTCGTCGGGGCGCGAGGAAACATGGCATTCTATTATGAAGGAACCGCGCCACTCTCGTATCGCACGTGGGAATACACAGGCGGTTGGGCGCCATATCGAAGCGCTGATCTGCAGGATCTTCACGTCCGTGCAACGGTGCGTCGGCCTGGAGTTGTCATTCCCGGTCACGACATTGGCGTGAGTTCGCTTGTGCGTACCGCCGCGAACGATGCGCCGGCAGTGCTCAACCCAACCATCGACGTTCCTGACATTGCGAACGTTGTTGATCTTTCGTCGGGCGAGCATATCACGTACGTTGCGATGGCTGATACGGCCCGCTTCCGCGCCATCGTGCAGAACTTCGGTACGTTCCCCGAAACGACGTATCAGGTTCGCTTCACGGTGAACGGCAATACGATTTCCACAGTGAACAACGGCAGAATTCTCGCGGTTGGCGGCAGAGATACATTCAATCTCGCGTGGAATGCCGGAACGCCGGGCACGCATCTCGCCAAAGCCTTCACGATTCTCGGCGCCGATAACAATCGCGCAAACGATACTTCCAGCGCGAGCTTTACTATCACGTCGCCGGGCGCACAGCCGGGCGATACGCTCTACTCGTTCAGAATCACGAATCAGCTGCTGCTCGGCGTCGCGAAGATTCCCAGCAACAAGCTCGTCTTCACCAGCGGTGGACAAAGCAACACGCTGACGACAGACAACAAGTGGATCGCCACGACAATGCGCGGAACGATCCTCGACACGACGAAGCTTCAGATCAACAACACGTCGGGTCAGGGATTTGGCTTCCGCGACCTCGCGTGGGATGGCCGTTCGCTGCTCACATCAGACAACGCGCAATTGCGTCGGGTCGATACTGTAACCTACACGGAGCTTCTCCCGCGTATCACCGGGCCAGGCGCACTGCAGCGCGGCGTTGCATGGGAAATGTCGAACCGCATCTGGAAGTCGAACTTCACGAGCGATCCCGTTGTCAAGTTCGATACGACAGGCGCGACGATCAAGACGCTTGGCGTTCCGACTGTTGCGCCGTACGGAATTGCCTTCGACAAATGGACATCGCGTAATCGCGGGTACCTCTGGTACGCGCAGCCCTCGACAACAGGCTTGTACAGATTGTCGAAGGTTGATACCGCCACCGGAGCAATCCTGACGACATACGATTACTCGACGATGTTTACGACAGGCGGCTCAAGCGGCGGCCTTGATATCACGAACAGCCATCCTGATTATCCGGGACGCGTTGTTGCGTTCATGGTAATTCAGCTTGGTGTTCCGGCGGGAGGTATTGTCGTTGCGATTGATCTCGGACGCGACTCGTCGCAAACCTCAACTACTTGCAACACGTTCGCGTCACAGTGGTCACCTCCCGGAAGATTCCCTGATACTCCGGACACAACGTACTTCCAGGCTGCAGCATGGTTAGGCGATACTCTCTACGTGCACGCGCCGACAAGTGCTGGAGCGGGTTCAACGCGAGTTTGGAAGTACACATACAATGGGGCTTGGTCAACCGGCGTACCACTTCCATCAACCAAGACCGGAGGTACTCTCACTGCGTGTGCCGGCAAGTTGTACTACATCGGTGGCGGCGTCACTGCCATCAATGGCACAGCTTCAAGTGAGGTCGTGGAATTCAATCCTGCAACGCAGGCGTGGACTATCAAGGCGCCAATGCCGGTTGCGCTCGCAGGTCACGGCGCAGTTAACTGGGGCGATAGCGTGATCTTCGTGGTAGGCGGACCTTATTCCGGCTCCGGCACGAATCTCAATGTTCAGGTATATCGGCCTGCTTCCAATTCGTGGAGCACAATTGCAGCGTCGTTGCCAAGTGCACAGGGACGACGAACATTTGCCCTTGGCATTTCAGGCAACAAGATCATCATGTCCGGCGGATTCAATACGGCATTCCTGAAAACGACTTGGGTTGGCACTATCAACTCCGCGTCTTCAATTACGTGGGCAGCGGCACCGGATGTTCCCACAATCTATGCCGGACTCAGTCGCCCGGGCGGAATCGCATACGGAGACAAGTTCTTTATCGTTTGCGGTGAACGCGCTGGAGCTGGCGGTTACTACGACACAACGCACGTCTACTCCGTTTCACTAAACTCCTGGATAGCAATCATACGCAACAAGCCGATTAGGATGTCGAACATCTTCAATGCTGTTACGGCGAAGTGCATTAACGACACCGTGCGTGTGTTTGTTCCAGGCGGTTATGGTAACGCGACAGGACCGACGCCGGGATTTGGCCAGAGGGTCTTCGATGTGATCAACGGTGGAAGCTTGACGGCAGTACCCGAGTTGATCTCGAATCTGCCGCAGGCTTTCAATCTCGAGCAGAATTACCCGAACCCATTCAATCCTATGACGACAATGCGGTTCACGCTGCCGCAGGCAGGCTTTGCAACGTTGACCGTGTACAACATACTCGGCCAGCGTGTTGCAGCGGTTGCTGAAGGTCAGTATGAAGCAGGAACCTACAAAGTCCAATGGGATGCGTCGCGATTTGCTTCCGGCGTGTATCTGTACCGATTGGAGTTGGGCAACTACTCGCAGACAAAGAAGATGATGCTACTCAAGTAAGCTCTGACTCTTCTGCAAAGAAGAGTTGACTCGCGGTAACGAAAGAGGCTCTGTCCATTCGTGGACAGAGCCTCTTCTTTTTTGGGAATCTGGAAGGATGAAGTCAGCTTTCCTTCACCGCTTGTCTAATGATCGAAAGGCCGAGATCGATCTCCTCCTTCGTTACGTTCAGCGGCGGACGGAAGCGGATGGAGAGTTCGCCGCTCGGAAGAATGATGAGTCCTTTCTGCATGCTCAGCTGGCGGATCTTTGTCCGGCGTTCGGGCGTAACAACATCAAACGCAGCAAAGAGTCCGAGACCGCGAGCGTTCGAAATCACCGTCGGAAACTCAACAGCAAGCCCGTTCAATCCCTCCACCAAATGCTCGCCGACAACCCGCGCATTCTCCACGAGGTTCTCTTCTTCGATCACCTCCAGATAACGCTGCGCACGCACCATGTCGATCAGATTGCCGCCCCACGTCGAGTTGATGCGGCTTGGCACTTTGAACACGTTGTCCTTCACCTCATCGATCCTCGCGCTGCAGAGGAATCCGCAGACCTGCATCTTCTTGCCGAACGCAATCATATCCGGCTGGATATAGTGCTGGTGTGCCCACATCTTTCCTGTGAGTCCGATCCCCGTCTGCACTTCATCGATGATCAGCATCGCATCATTCTCATCGGCGAGCTGACGCAGCGCATGGAAGAACTCGGCGCGGAAATGATTGTCGCCCCCTTCTCCCTGCACGGCTTCGATGATGATCGCCGCGATGTCGTCCTGGTTCTGCTTGAATGCATCCTTGATCTGGTTGATCGCGATCTCTTCTTCACGAATCACGCGGGCAAGGTTGGCGCCGTTGAGCGGGAACGTCATCTTCGGATTGAGGATGCGCGGCCACTTGAACTTCGGGTAGAGGTCGGTCTTCACCGGATCCGTGTTCGTGAGCGAGAGCGTGTAGCCCGATCGTCCGTGGAAGCATTGCTTGAAATGAATGACCTGCGTGCCGCGCTCGGTGGTGTAGCCTTTCGCGAAGTTCTTTCTGATTTTCCAATCGAACGCCGCCTTCAACGCATTCTCGATGCCGAGCGCCCCACCCTCGATAAAGAACGTGTACGGAAGATACGACGGCATTGCGACCCGCTCAAACACTTCGAGGAACTCAGCTTGCTCGGCGGTGTAGATATCCGAATTGGAGGGCTTGTTGACGGCAACGTACGCGAGCTTCTCGAGGAACTCAGGCGTGGTCAGTTTCGGATGGTTCATGCCGAGCGGCAATGAGGCGACAAACGTGAAAAAATCCAGATAGCGCTTGCCGTCTTTCGCATCGACGATGTAGGAACCCTGGCTCTTCTTCAGGTCAATGACGATTTCGAAGCCGTCGACCAACATGTGCTTCGCGAGCGATGGAAGCACACGGTCCGCGGAAATGTTCTTGTGCCCTGAAGTCATTGTTACTACTGACATAGGAATTCTCCTTATGTAAAAAATGAATGTGAACTGTGATGTCTGTCGTCTTCCGACGATCACACTTCAGCATTTCAGAAGAATTCGTTATGCTCGAACAAGCAAATCAATATGGCTTCATGGTTTCGCATGGCTGCAATCTACGCGATCAATAGTTATCGATTTGTGCGCGCTGCAACCCGCCGCTGTAATCGATGTACACGGTCTTCCACTCAGAGAAGAAGTCGTACACCGCCCAACCGCCTTCGCGGTGACCGTTGCCCGTCTGCTTGACGCCGCCAAACGGCATGTGCGCTTCGGCGCCAATCGTCGGCGCGTTGATGTACGTAATGCCCGCTTTGATATCGCGGATGGCGCGGAACGCTCCATTGACATCACGCGTGTACAGTGACGAGGACAATCCGTAAATCGTATCATTCAGAATCTGAATCGCATGATCGAGCGACTTTGCTTTGAGCACCGAGAGGACAGGCCCGAAGATTTCTTCCTTCGCAATGCGATGCTCGGGCTTCACGTTCGTAAACACAGTCGGACGATAGAACCAGCCCTTCTTGAAGTTGGAATCCTTCGGAATTTCTCCGCCGGCAACAATCTTTGCTCCTTGCTCCAATCCAATCTCAACATACGATTGAACAGTCTTTCGCTGATCTTCGTTCACACACGGACCGACATCAACGCCTTTCTTCAAGCCGTCGCCGAGTTTCAGGTTCTCAACACGCTTCACAAGCATCTTTACAAACTCGTCGTGAATCTTCTCATGGAGAATCAACCGGCTTGTTGCGGTGCAGCGTTGTCCCGTTGTGCCGAACGCTCCCCAGAGAACGCCTTCGAGTGCGAGTTCCATATCGGCATCGGGCATGACGATCTGCGCGTTCTTGCCGCCGAGTTCGAGCGAGACGCGCTTGAGTGTTTCGCTTGCCATCACGGAAATTTTCTTTCCCACACCCGTCGAGCCGGTGAAGCTGATCAGATCGACATCGGGGTGGCCGACAATCGCGTTGCCCACTTCCCCGCCGCCGCCATGCACAATGTTCACGACGCCTTCAGGCACGCCGGCTTCAATCAGAATCTCGACGAGCGATGTTGCCGTGGCAGGCGTATCCGACGCGGGCTTGAACACAATGGTGTTGCCGCAAAGCAATGCCGGGAAGATCTTCCATGTCGGGATCGCCATGGGGAAATTCCACGGCGTCACAATGCCGGCAACACCAATCGGAACTCGGATTGCCATATTGAATTTGTTCGACAGCTCTGAAGGCGCTGTGTGTCCGAACAATCTGCGCCCCTCGGTCCCGGCGTAGTAAGCAGTGTCAATTCCCTCCTGCACGTCGCCGCGGGTTTCGGCAAGCACCTTTCCCATTTCTTTCGTCATCTGGCGCGAGAGTTCTTCTTTCTTCGCGACCATGAGGTCGCCGACTTTGCGCAGGATATCGCCGCGCTTCGGCGCGGGCGTGAGTCGCCACGCTTCGAACGCCTTTCGCGCCGACTTCACCGCGTCGTTTACATCTTCCTTGCTCGATTTCGGAAAAACGCCGATCACCTCATCCCAGTTTGCCGGATTGCGATTCTCAAACGTCTGTCCCGACAGCGCATCTACCCATTTCCCGTTGATGTAGTTTCTGAATTTCTTTGCCATGAATCTTCCTTTGTCGTTATCGTTCTTTATAGATCTTGCTTCGATGTGCAATCTGCCTTACAGTTACTGATCGATCTGAGTGCGAGACAAGATAAACAACTCGAAAATCACCGACTCGCAGTTTGTAATGATGCCTGTACTCTTTTCCCCTAAGCGCTTGATGTTTCATCCCACTTGCCTTCAATGCCATCGCTTCAATCTTGCGCTGAATCCTACCAAGTACTGCTCTATCAATTCCTTTCGTCTGCTCTTCGATGGAGCCTTCATACATGATAGAGTAACCGTTCATCTGAGAACTCTCGACCAGAACTCCTTGTGGCTTAGAAGCCGCTTCTTATCAACAGGTTTTTTGAGTCGCTTCGCAACTTCTGGCCGTAACTCCAGACCTTCATCAGGGTCAAACAGGAATTGCTCAAGCGCCCACTCAACCAATTGTGATTGAGTCTTTTCTCTTTCTTTCGACTCTTTGGCTAGACGCTTTGCCACCCGATCGGTTACTCTTGCTGTTATGGTCTTTGCCATGTTTCACTCTCCACTATTATGCAAGTCCAACTCGATCAAAAATGTAATCCACATTCCGGATGCTCTTCTTCAGATCAAAGAGCTCTTCAATCTGTGCGCGATTAAGCACGTGTAGAATCTCTTCGTTGGCAAGGAGCAATTCTCTGAAACTCTTGCCGGATTGCCATACTTCCATCGCCGCGGCTTGCACAACGCGGTAGGCATCTTCGCGCTTCATTTCCTTTTTGGTCAGGGCAAGCAACACCGACTGCGAGAAGATCAGGCCGTGCGTGCGTTCGAGATTCTTCATCATGTTGTCGGGATAGACGAGCAGCGTATCGAGTACATCGGTCATAATGCTCATCATGTAATCGAGCAGAATACAGCTGTCAGGAATCACCACCCGCTCAACCGACGAATGCGTGATATCGCGTTCGTGCCAGAGCGAGACATTCTCCATCGCCGCCAGCGCATTGCCACGCAACACTCGAGACAAGCCGGCAACTCGTTCGCACGTGATTGGGTTGCGCTTGTGCGGCATTGCCGATGAACCCTTCTGCCCTTTTGAAAAATATTCCTCCGCTTCCAGAACTTCGGTCTTTTGCAGATGACGAATTTCCGTGGCGAATTTTTCGAGCGAGCTGCCAGTCACCGCCAGCACCGACATGAACTCCGCATGTCTATCGCGCTGAAGAATCTGCGTGGACACCGGGGCTGGTTTGAGTCCGAGTTTCTCACAGACATGCTCTTCAACTTTGGGGCTCAGGTGTTCGAATGTTCCCACAGCGCCAGAGATTTGTCCAACCGAAATGCGCTCGATTGCGGATTGCAAGCGGGCGATGTTCCGCCGCGTTTCATCGTACCAGAGCGCAAGCTTCAGCCCGAAGGTCGTCGGCTCAGCGTGAATCCCGTGTGTCCTGCCGACCATGATCGTGTATTTGAATTCCTTCGCCCGCCGGGCCAGGACTTCAGCCAGCTTTTTCAAATCATCCAGCAGCAGCTCGCCGGATTGCTTCATCTGCACGGCAAGGCACGTGTCAAGCACATCGGATGAGGTCATGCCGAGATGCATGAACCTCGCTTCCGGTCCGACGTACTCGCCAACGTTCGTGAGAAACGCGATCACATCATGCTTCACTTCGCGCTCGATCTCATCGATGCGCGAGACATTGAATGACGCCTTCTCTCTCATCACGCGAACCGCGTCCTTTGGAACCACGCCGAGTTCCGCTTGGGCTTCCGACGCAAGCAGTTCAATCTCCAGCCAGATTCTGAACTTGTTTTCGTCTTCCCATATTTTGCCCATTGCGGGGCGTGTGTACCGCGATATCATGCAAACCTAAGGAACGTGCGTGAGGATGGAAGGCAATCTACTTTTTTCGCTGACTTAATGTAAGCAAAATGGGGCTGAAAAGGAATGAAGGAGCGTTGCCCGAATTCGGACATCCTTGTGCTACCAGAATCCAGAATCGAGAATCAGAACCTGGACTCTGCAATTCAGGCGCGTGCGGGTTTAGTATCCGACCGCGAGGCCTGCGCCAAATCCGAAGTATCGTGATGGAACGCCGGGTGTGTACGTAACATTGTACGAGCCGGTGAGAAGAATGCCAACCGGGCCGGCGATGTGTATCCCAACTCCGATCTCAGGAGAGAATCCGAACTTCAACTCACTCCGATCAACAAAGATGGGAAGCAGAGAACCGGCAGGCACGCCGCGTACGCGCAGATAGTCCATGCCCAGATCGATTCCGATATGCGGAGAGACGACGCCTTTCGAAAGTAAGAATGTTGCGCCGAGATGAACGGGGATGATAACAACTTTATAGTCATTAAATGGTTGTGCGCTCGTACGGGAATCAAATTGCACATGGCCGGCAGTTCCACTGATTGCAAGCTGACGGCTCATAAAGTGGAGGTATCTCACCTTCACTCCGAACCCGGTGTTGGTACTTGTCCGAAAGTTCTCTGTCGGCTCGACAACCTGCCATTGAACGCCAACGAAATTCTGACTGCGTGCACTACCGAGCAGCGCCGCGAAACAGATCGCCACAAACACTTTTCTCATACAACCCTCCCAAACATCTTATCATGAAATAGGCGCGCCACAGTTGGTACATCAGAAGAACTCGTGCCCTCTTACCATCCTTTCTTACAACAAAGGGACCCGAATCCAACACTCATCATTGTTGCCCAGAGACCGCCACTACGTTGATCTCTTTTCCAGCTTGAGGCTCAGTGTAATTGTCTTTCGGTCCCTGATGATTTTGAACTTCACCGAGTCGCCGATCTTTGCTTCTTCCAGAATGGAAAGTAGTGTCGATTGGTCAGCGACTCGCTCTCCCTTGGCTTCGACGATAATATCGCCGGGCCTGAATCCTGCCTGCTCGGCCGGACTGCGACGATACACGTTGCTGACGATGACGCCTTCCGCTCTCTCCAAACCAAAATATCGCGCAACACGCTCATCAACATCTTGCACTTCCATCCCGGTGTAGAACTCGCGCTCGATCTTTCCACTGCGCTTCAGTTCAGCGATGATCGTCTTTACACGATTCACCGGGATCGCAAACCCCAATCCAATGTTTCCTTGATTCGGCGAGTAGATGACGGAGTTCACGCCGATCACTTCACCCAAACTGTTGACAAGCGGCCCGCCGCTGTTGCCCGCGTTGATCGCCGCGTCGGTTTGAATCATGCCGCGGTAAGTTCGTCCCTCTTGCGCTCTGAGATTCATGTTGATCGAACTGACGACGCCAACCGTAACAGTCGGCTTGTTGTTGACGTCGAATAATCCAAACGGATTGCCGAACGCGATCACCCACTCGCCAATGAGTACGTCATCAGAGTTGCCGAGCATCAGAGAAGGAAGATCCTTTGCATTGATTTTCAGCAACGCAAGATCAGTGACCTGATCTGTGCCGACCAATTCGGCTTTGTACTTTTCGCCATTCGTCATGGTCACGGTGATCTCTTTCGCGTTGCCCGCGACGTGATCGTTCGTGATGACGTAGCCGTCGGAAGAGATGATGAAACCGGAGCCAAGCTCCTGAAGTTGTTGCGTGTACACCTGATCGGGAAAGAAGTGTCGGAAGAACGGATCGTCGCCCCATGGACTGCGATAGCGCAACTGTCGGACTTCGATGACGTTGATGCCGACGACTGCGGGATTGCAGCGAGCGACGGTGCGCGTGATTGCGTTTTGTCGTGTTGCTGTGATCGCACCAGAAACCGAATCCCTCACTTGAGGAGTCTCTGACGCCTCCTTGAACGGAGCATCCGCGTACTCTTGTTTGGCAGACGTCGCTTCGTTCGGCGCATGTCCGATGCCATACCCGATGAGTCCCCCGACAAGAAGCGGCACAGCGAATATTCCTACCATGGTAACCTTATTGTTCATTAAGCAAAATTCCCCCTTCTTTACGAAAGATCGAAAGCAAGGGTTCACCAATCTAATTTGAAAAAAATGCTCGCACAGGTTCAACGAGTTTTGTCATAATCACAATGACAAGCACTGCAACGAAGAGAAGAAACTCGACACCCTGGACTCCCTGCGGAGTTATGGAGACCAGAAGCGAAGCCGGAGCGACAACAACGAGCAGCAGCAACGCAAGTGTCGCAAAAGCATTCCCGACATTTATATCATGCGAGATCTTCTTCCCGACGAACCAGAGCAACATCCACAGGACGACCAGAAACCAACTCACCGCGAGCATTACACCCGCAGCGGTCGCCAAGCCCCTGCCCCCTTTGAAACGCAACCAAATCGGAAAGTCATGCCCCAACACTGCACACACTCCAGTAAGCGCTTGAGGGACGAATTCAGTTCCCGTTATCTGCTTGATGAAAAGAACAGCCAGCAGTCCCTTCACGACATCAATCACCAAAACAATGGCGCCCACAAATCTGGAGTTGGTGACCTGGTAGCTGTTCAATGTGCCCACGTTGCCGCTTCCTGCCGTGCGAATATCAATTTGGGATTTCCACTTGACGACAAGGTAGGCTGTTGGAAATGAACCAATGAGGTACCCGACAACGCCAGCAAGCATGTAAGAAAGCACGATGCAATTCGTTTACGATGTCGAAAATAGAATAACCAAAATCCTTAGGAGAATCAACCATTTCTTGATTCCAGTAAGCGAAACGGGTATATTGGCGGAGCATTTTTTCGACGCAACGTTCACTCTCGCCGAATTCGGATTCGTGATTACGCCAGAAACAAAAAAGCTACTCCGTGCATACAAACTTGGAAAGGCGACGGAGGAGGAACTACTTCATGTTCTTTCCTCTTCGATGGTCGAGGATCTTGGTTATGCAACGGTTGATCATCATCGCAAGATGCGTCAGGGTTTTCCCGAGGTGATTTTTTGTGAAGGAAAGACTGAACTGCAAGTTGCCGGGATTGCGACGAAGATTGTCAAGCGCGGAAATCTCTTGCTGGCAACGCGGGCAACGCGAAAGCAATTTGCTGCCGTCAAGAAAGTTGTGGGGTCGGCGCGCTTCAACGCGCTGGGGAGATGCATCGTCGCCAACGAGCGTCAGACACAGCGCAGCGGGCGAGGTATGATTCTCATCGTTACAGCGGGCACGTCGGATCTGCCGGTCGCAGAAGAAGCGTATGAGACCGCGAAGATCATGGGAAATGACGTCGATCGTTTGACCGATGTCGGCGTCGCCGGCATTCACAGAATCCTGACTCAGAACAACAAACTTCGTTCAGCTTCCGTCATCATCGTCGTCGCGGGAATGGATGGAGCGTTGCCGAGCGTCGTGGGAGGATTGGTGGATGTTCCGGTGATTGGCGTGCCTACTTCGGTTGGGTACGGCGCGAACTTTCGCGGCGTTGCACCTCTGCTGACAATGCTCAACTCCTGCGCGGCGGGGGTCTTGGTCGTCAACATCGACAACGGATTCGGCGCGGGGTTCGCTGCGAGCACAATCAATCGGCTGCGACATTAGCTCCGTCTGATTTGTTACACTAGATGTACACCGGCATTGAGCCGGAAATGTTCATTGAAAATAAGAGTTCACTCATTCGTCAGGAGCGTATGGCAAGCGACATCTCGAAGGTCTGTTACTATGACAACATCCTTCAAACAATCGGACGAACACCTCTCGTCAGACTGAACAACGTCACAAAAGGATTGAAGGGGCTGATACTCGCAAAAGTGGAATCCTTCAATCCCGGCGGCTCCGTGAAGGATAGAATCGGCGTCACGATCGTCGAAGAAGCGGAACGCGATGGACGGCTGAAACCCGGCGGAACGATTGTCGAATCGACTTCGGGGAACACGGGGATGGGCCTTGCGCTCGTCGCTGCCGTGAAAGGATACAAGACGGTCTTCACGCTGCCCGACAAGATGAGCATGGAAAAAATCCGGTTGCTGCGCGCGTTCGGCGCCGAAGTGATTGTCACGCCGACTGCCGTTCCGCACGAGTCGCCGGAGAGCTACACCGAAGTGGCCAAGCGAGTTGTTCGAGAGACTCCGAATTCCATTCTTGCCAATCAGTACTACAATCCCCGCAACCCTGAGGCACACTACAACACCACTGGACCGGAGATCTGGGAACAAACGGGCGGACAGATTGATTACTTTGTCTGCGGCATTGGAACCGGCGGCACGATCACCGGAACAGGCAAGTACCTCAAAGAAAAAAATCCGAACATCAAAGTTATTGGCGTCGATCCCAAAGGCTCGGCGCTCCGCGAGTACTACTATACGAAGAAGATCACTCCCCTGCTGAAGACGTACAAAGTTGAAGGCATCGGACAAGACTACGTTCCGGGCACGCTTGATTTCGCATACATCGATGAGATGATCGAGGCGGATGATCGCGAATCGTTCATCACGGCGCGGCGGCTGACGCGTGAGGAGGGCTTGATGGTCGGCGGATCATCAGGCACGGCAGTCGCAGGAATGATGAAGATCGGCCATCGCTTCACCGAGCATGATGTTGTTGTTGTGTTGCTGCCCGACCTCGGCGAGCGCTATCTTAGCAAAATCTACAACGACGATTGGATGAAGGAGCACGGCTTCCTGACGCCGGAGCGAGTTACGTCGCGCTACATCCTGGAATCGAAGAAGAAGCTCGATCAGATCGTATCGGTCGATCCGATGACGAACGTGCGCAAGACGCTTGAGTTGATGCGTCAGAATGATATCTCGCAGATTCCCGTGCTCGATCGGGGCAAGTCGGTCGGCGCCATTCACGATTCGGAGTTGATGGCAATGATCATCGAGAAGCCGACTCTGATGGACTCGCCTGTCGGCTCTGCTATGTCAGCGCCATTCCCGACGATGAACATCGACGCGCTTATCGAAGATGTTCTTCGCTCCATGAAGACAAAGCGGAACAGCGCGGTGCTCATCGAAGATCAACAGCGCATCTGCGGCATTCTTACGCGGTACGATGTGATTGAGTTCATGGGAAAGTGAGAAAATCGAGTTTCGAGTTTGTAAAGTTTATAGAGTTCATGGAGTTCATGGAGTTAAGAACACGGAAACGTTTATGAGCAAGCACGGTTTCTCTACGAAAGCAATTCATGCAGGCCAGCCTGCCGAGCCGATAACCGGCGCGATCATGACGCCGGTCTTTCTTACATCGACGTATGTGCAAGAAGAACTCGGAAAGCACAAAGGCTACGAGTATTCGCGTGTTTCAAATCCTACGCGAACGGCGCTCGAGATGAATATTGCCGCGCTCGAAAACGGTAAGCACGGCCTGGCATTCGGATCGGGAACCGCTGCGGTCGATGCGATTCTGCATCTGCTCAAGCCGGGCGACCACGTGATCATGTCGTGGAATGTGTATGGGGGAACTTATCGCATCGCGAAGATGATCTGGGAAGAGTTCGGGTTGCAGTTTGATTTCGTCGATACGACGAACCTGCAAAACGTAGAGCGTGTTCTCAGACCCAGCACAAAAATGCTGTTCATTGAGACGCCGACAAATCCCACAATGGAAATCACCGATCTTTCGGCCGCAGCATCGCTTGCAAAGAAGCATCGATTGATTTCTGTCGTCGATAATACATTCGCAACGCCGTATTTGCAGCAGCCGCTCGATCACGGCTTCGACATCGTCGTGCACAGTCTGACAAAATACCTGAACGGTCACAGCGATATGCTCGGCGGCTTGATTGTGACAAACGTCGATGCACATAACGAGCGACTCCGGTTCATGCAAAAGGCGGTTGGAGGAATCCTGAGTCCGTTCGACTCGTGGTTGTGTTTGCGAGGAACGAAGACGCTCGTCGTTCGCATCCGGCAGCACTGCGAAAGTGCGATGAGGGTCGCTCAGTGGTTGCACGGCCAGAAGAAAGTGAAGAAAGTCTATTATCCCGGTCTTGACGATCACCCGCAACATGCGCTCGCAAAGAAGCAGATGCGTGCATTCGGCGGCATGATCTCGTTCGAGTTGGGAAGTCTGGCCGTTGCCGCTGCGTTTCTCAAGAATGTCCGTCTCTGCGCGCTGGCAGAGAGTCTGGGCGGCGTCGAGACTATCATCACGCACCCGGCGACCATGACGCATGCGTCGATACCTCCCGATCAGCGCGCTCGCATCGGCGTGACAGACGGATTGGTTCGCATCTCCGTCGGCATAGAAGATGTCGAAGACATTCTCGCCGACATCGAAAATGCACTCGACACCATCTGAGCAAGGAACTGTCGGCGACCTTTCGCGGCAGCGTTCGCGTGAGCAGGCGTTGTATTCAAGACGAGCTTTTGTTATCTTTGCACCGTCGATGCGCCATTACTACTTACCTTTCATACAAAGCACAACCGAACGATGAAAGCTATTATCATGGCTGGCGGGTTCGGGACGCGACTGCGCCCTCTGACGTGCAATACTCCGAAACCGATGGCTCCGGTGATGAACAAGCCGATGATGCACCACATTGTCGAGTTGCTCAAGCATCACGGCATTACCGATATGCTGGCAACGCTGTTCTATTCTCCCGACGTCATTACGAACTACTTCGGCGATGGTTCACGCCTCGGCGTCAAGATGTCGTATGTCAAAGCCGATGCCGACTATGGAACTGCAGGCAGCGTACGCAACGCGACGAAAGGCATGAACGAGCGCGTCCTGATTATCAGCGGCGATGTGCTCACCGATTTTGATCTTACCGCTGCAATCCAGTACCACGAAGAGAAAAAAGCCAAAGCCACAATCGTGCTGACGCACGCGAAGAATCCACTTGCGTTCGGCGTCGTGATCACATCCGCCGACGGAAAGATCACGCGGTTTCTCGAAAAGCCGTCATGGGGCGAAGTGTTCAGCGATACCATCAACACCGGCATTTACATTCTTGAGCCGGATGTGCTGGAACTTGTTCCGTACCGCGAAGAATACGACTTCAGCAAGAATCTCTTCCCTCACTTGCAGCGCAACGATCTCGGATTGTACGGCTACATTGCAGAAGGATACTGGCGCGACATCGGCAATCTCAACGAGTATCAGGACGCACACATCGACGCACTGAACGGCAATGTGCATATCAATATCGAAGGAACGAAAGAAGGAGGTCTCTATTACGGCGAAGGCTGCTCGTTCCAGCCGGATCGAGTGCACATCAGCGGCACCGTGTTGCTCGGCAAGAACGTTACGGTCGGTGATGAAGTCCATCTCTCCAACGCCGTTGTCGGCGACAACTGTGTCATTGGTCCCGGATCGACGCTGAGGAATGTGATACTCTGGAACGACGTCGTGATTGGTCATAGCACAGAACTCTCAACCGACGTCGTGTGTTCGCGCTGCTCGCTGGGCGAGAAGGTTGTTGTGTCGGAGAATGTCTTCATCGGCGACGCCTGCTGGATTGGCCGCAAGGCGCAGCTTGCATCGAACATCAAACTGTGGCCCGAGAAAGTTGTTGAAGAGGGCGCTATCCTCACGCGCAGTCTGGTGTGGGAAGACAAATGGCTTCGCGAGTTGTTTGCCGATGCACGCGTGACAGGCTTGTCGAATATCGAGATGAACCCCGAGTTCGGGGCGAAGCTCGGCGCTGCGTTTGGGGCGTTTGTTGGCGAGGGCAAGACAGTTGTCATGTGCCGCGATTCGGATAACGTGTCGCGTATGATGAACCGCGCGCTCATCTGCGGATTGATCTCCGCGGGCGCCAACACCGCCGACCTGCGAGCGATGTCGATACCGTTGCTCCGTCATGAACTGAGCAGCGGAAAAGAGGCCGGCGGCATTCATGTACGGCGTTCTCCGTTTGACAAGAATCTGACGGACATCATTTTCTTCGACGCCAACGGGAAAGATCTTCCCTCCGGCAAGACAAAAAATATCGAGCGTTTGTTTTTTGGTGAAGATTTCCCGCGCGCGCCCCGCGACAAGGTGGGCAACATTTTCTTCCCCGAACGCACGACGGAAGCATACCGGGGAAGTTTTCTTTCATCGATCAACATTGATGCGGTCAGCAAGCGCAAGTTCAACATGGTGATCGACTACTCGAACGGCGTGGCGTCCACCGTTTTCCCGGTTATCCTCGGTTCGTTCGATTGTCAGGTGATTGCAACGAATGCCCATCTTGATCCGAAACGCCTGACCCGCGACCAGCATGAGTTCGATAGCTCCGTCAAGCAGCTTTCACACATCGTTACATCGCTCAAGTATGATATCGGATGTTTGATTGATGCGGGCGGCGAGAAAATCTTCGTCGTCGATGAAAACGGCATTGCCATTCACAGCGACCGGCTGCTCACGATCGTGACGGAGCTGGTGCTGCTCACCAAGCCTGATGTAAAGACTGTCGCCGTGCCTATCACGTCTTCAGGCGACATCGACCTCATCTGTGCGAAGCGCGGCGTCAAGGTCATCAAGACGCGGGACAGCCATCTGGCAATGATGGAAGCCGCAACGACGAAGGAGGCGCAGTTCGTCGGGGGCAACAAGGGCGGCTTCATCTTCACCGATTTCTTCTTCGCAACAGACGCAATGTACTCGTTCGCTCGCATCCTCGAGATGATGGCGCTGACGGGCAAACGACTCGGCGAGGTCAACGCTTCACTTCCGCACATGTACATGTCGAAACGGAACGTGAACTGCTCGTGGGAACACAAAGGGAAAGTGATGCGCAATATCATGCGCGATTCTGAGGGGCGACATCGCGATCTGGTCGATGGCGTCAAGATTCATTTTGAACATAATGGCCGACCGACCTCTGTGCTGCTGTTGCCGGACAAGGAGCGGCCGCTCTTTCACATCAATGCCGAGGCCGCAGACAAAGCAGCAGCGGATCAATTGGCAAATCAATACGAGCGCAAAGTCATACAATGGCGCGATGAACCATAGGAGTACTGGAACGAATGAAGATTAGCGACCTCCTCACCGAGGATCTGGTTATCACTCACCTGGATGGAAATTCCAAAGACGATGTCATTAACGCGATTGTTGATATCGTGGCGTCATCGCCTAAAGTCCTCGACAAGGAGAAGGTTCGCTCCGCCGTGTTCGAGCGCGAGCAGATCATGTCCACCGGCGTCGGCGACGGTTTCGCGATCCCGCACGGGAAGACCGATGCAGTCTCCGATATCGTCGGCGCTTTCGCCGTGACCGCAGAATCCATCGATTATGAATCGCTTGATGAGAAGCCTGTCCGGCTCGTGTTTCTCCTCGTGAGCAAGGCAAACATGGTCGGGCCACACATCAAGTTGTTGAGCAAAATCTCACGTCTCATGAACAAAGCCGACTTCCGCAACAAGCTTCTCGAAGTTGACTCTCCCAAAGAGATTATTGAAATGTTCCGACAGGAAGAAGCGACCTACTTCGAAGGGTAGGTTCTTATCTATGGCAAAAGTGAAGAGAGTCGAGGAGTTTGAATACCGGCTGACGCTCGC
>JACRFA010000121.1 GCA_016218065.1 Ignavibacteriota bacterium
ACGGAACCCGAAACAGTCTTCGCCGACATGAAATGGAACAACGGCTTCACCCGCTTCCACTTGCGCGGCAAGGAGAAGGTCAATGTGGAAACCGGACTCGCATGCCTTGCCCACAACATTGAAGCGACTCTTCTCAATGATGAACTGAGGAGTTACATGGACCACATTCAACCTCACCGTGCAAATGATACTTTTTGGTCAACCCCATTTCAAGAACAGGGCAAACACCGTCGTCGCGTAGCGACGGGATGAACGAAGACCGATTCCGAAATTAGCCCGACCTTTCTAAGGTCGGGATTTCAAGAACAGGGCAACACCGTCGTCGCGTAGCGACGGGGTGAACGAAGACCGATGGCCACGTAGTGGCATTCCGAAATTAGCCCGACCTTTCTAAGGTCGGGATTTCAAGAACAGGACAACACCGTCGTCGCGTAGCGACGGGATGAACGCAAGCTACTGGGATCGATAACCTTCCTCATGTCAAAATCCAGAAAAGGCAATCTGAGCGCGCAGACTTTCTCGCGCGGTCCTTCGTTGTTGTCCGAACAGCCCACACTGAAGGACTGGCACTGCGTCGCAATCCTTGCTGCGCTGACGGTAATCTTCTTTCACAAGATTCTCCTTGGTCAGGCGTACTTCTGGGAAGATTTTCTGTACCAGAACTTTCCGTTTCGGAGTTTTGCCGCAACGTCGCTCGCCATGGGACAAATGCCGCTCTGGAATCCGTACACGTTCAACGGCATGCCGTTCCTCGCGGATATTCAGACGACCGTGCTCTATCTTCCTACGCTGCTGCTCACACTCTTCGTCAGCAACGGTTCGCTGAGCTACTACTGGCTCGAGGTCGTCATCATTCTGCATTTTGTTCTTGCCGGCGTCGGGATGTTCTATCTCGCAAAATCATTCGGGCTGCACAACGTGCCCTCCCTGTTTGCCGGCGCGGCATACATGCTCAGCGGCTACATGATTGTGCATGCGATTCATCAGCAGAACGTCACGCTCGTCGCCTGGTATCCGCTCATCATGCTCTTCTTTCGCAAGGCGTTGATGGAGCAGCGATGGCTCTTTGTTTTTGTGTGCGGATTAACGCTCGGCCACTCGATTCTCGCGGGATATCCTCAACTCTCGTTGTACATCTACTTCTTCCTCGGACTTTACTTTCTTTTTGAACTTCTCACGACGTTCACACGAAGCGAGCTTCTGTCGCGCCCCTCGCTCGTGATGACATCCAAGGCTGCCGTTATCGTCGTCATCTCCGTTGCGCTCGCGATGATTCAACTTCTTCCGACATTCGAACTCTCTGCGCTTTCCGAGCGTGCACAGATTACATTCGAGAAAGCGAGCGAAGGCTCACTCGCGTGGTCGCAGCTCGCGACGCTGTTTTTTCCGAAGATGTTTGGTTCCGCGGCCGCGAGCGGATTTGAATACTTCGGACCGGGACAGTACTTTTACTATTGGGAGACATGTGTTTATCTCGGCGTGTTGCCATTGCTGCTCGGCGTTCTGTCCGTGAGCGCATGGAAGAACAAGCATGTGAAGTTTCTTTGGGGCATGGCAATCTTCTCACTCCTCTTTGCACTGGGCGACAACTTCGTTCTGTTCAGAGTGTTCTTCGACTTCGTGCCCGGGTTTTCCAAATTCAGAATTCCTGCCCGCATGGGAATTTTCTTGACGCTGGCGATTGCGTTGCTCTCCGCGTTCTCACTCCAACAACTTCTCTACGAGAAACGGGAGTCGGCCGACCGGAAGACGCAACGGAACGTGCTGCTCGGCGTTGTTGCGCTCGGCGCGCTCTTGTACGCGCTCATCAGCTCGGGAAGTTTCGCCGGCTCGATGAGCGGCGCTTCGTTTCGCGATGCAGCCACGATCATCTCGAAAGGAATCACGCCTTCGCTGCTGTTGCTGCTGGCGAGCGGCGGAGTTCTCTTTGTGTTGATTGTAAAGGGGATGTTCATTCGCTTTGCCGGACTGATCATCCTTCTGCTGTTCTTCCTCGATGTGTTTGTGTTTGGAGGAAATCAGAACAACGCCGAGATCAATCCGAACGATTACTTCAACCGCCAGAGCACGCTCGCCGAGTTTTTGAAGAACGACGGAAAGCAAGAGTTGTTCCGGATCAACACGCGCAACTCGTACGGCATCTTGCCGGGCTGGGATCGGAATCAGGGGATGGTCGACCGGATCTTCATGCTCGAAGGCTACACGCCGCTGACGTTGCAGCGCAAGTACGCGCCGGTCGCATCGCCGGATGTTCTCTACGATTTATTGAATGTGAAGTACAAAACTGTCTTCGACGAGAAAACCGGCCAGCAAAACTTTGTCGAGCATCCCAACCGGATGCCGCGGGCGTTCTTCTTGTACGACACGCACGTGGCCCGCTCTGAACAAGAACTGCTCGACTTCATCAAAAGCCCGGTGTTCAATCACCGAACAACTGCTGTTCTTGAAAAAGAGTTGGGCACCACGCTCGCTTCGCCATCCGCTCCGCCGAAGTGGAATGCTCGCATCACACACTACACGAACAATGAAATTGCGTTCGATGCATCGACAAGTCACGATGGCCTGCTGGTGTTGAGCGAGATGCATTATCCCGGCTGGAAGGCGTTCGTCGATGGGATCGAGACGGAAATCTATCGGACCGATTACAATCTGAGAAGTGTGTTTGTTCCGGCGGGCGAGCACAAGATTGAAATGCAATTCGCGCCGTCGTCGTTCAGAAACGGAATGTGGATTTCGATTACGGCGCTTACGGTTTGTGTGGCCGGGATAACGTTGTCTGTCGGTAGGAAGAAAGCCTCAACATGAATTTCTTGGCGTGCGCAAGATGAATATCATCATCGTTGGAGCGGCATATCCATTTCGCGGCGGCATTGCGCATCATACGGCGTTGCTGTATCGTGAGTTGAGCAAGCGACATCACGTGCAGATCGTTACGTTCAAGCGACAGTATCCGGCGTTTCTCTTTCCGGGGAAATCACAGCTCGATTCCGACGACATGATCCAGGTGCCGACCGAGCAGTTGATCGACTCGATGAATCCGCTGAACTGGATTTCCGTCGGACGGGCGATCAGACGACGTCATCCCGATCTGCTGATCGTGACCTACTCGCTCCCGTTCTTCGGACCGTGTTACGGTACGATCGTCCGCGCAGCGACGCGGAAGACACGCACGAAAGTTCTCTTCTTGTGCCACAACATTATTCCGCACGAGAAGCGGCCGGGCGACGCACAGTTCACGCGCTGCGCGCTTTCCACGGCAGACTACTTCATTGTTCAGTCCGATTCGGTTGAGCGCGATTTGAAGTCATTGTTTCCCGATGCGCGCTACAAACGCATTCATCATCCTGTGTACAATGTGTTTGGCGAGCCGGTGGACAAACAGCTGGCGCGGCGGGAGTTGCATCTCGACGACGATCGCATCATCTTGTTTTTCGGATACATTCGCGCCTACAAGGGTCTCCGTGTGTTGCTCGACGCGATGCCGGCGATTCTGCGGCAGCTCGACCTGCGGCTTCTTGTGGTCGGCGAATTCTACGATGACAAACAGAAATACGTCGAGCAGATCGGCCGGCTCGGCATTGATCGACACGTAACGCTTGTCGCGGATTACGTGCCGAACGAGATTGTGGCAAAGTACTTTTCCGCGGCTGATGTTGCGGTGTTGCCCTATCGCTCGGCGACGCAAAGCGGCATCGCGCAGATCGCGTATAACTTCGACAAGCCGGTGATCGCAACAAACGTCGGCGGACTCGGCGAGATCGTGCGTGATGGCGTGACGGGCTTTGTCGTCCCGCCGGACAACGCTGAACGCCTGAGCGATGCGGTGCTCCGATTCTACCACGAGCGACGCGAGCATGAGTTCGCCGCGAACGTGCGGATTGAGAAACAGAAGTATAGTTGGGAGAACATGCGCAACGCAATTGAAAGTCTCATGCAATGATGGATGCAGGAGTCATGACAGATCAGACGAGAAACTACTGGCAGTACGAGTACGATGTCGCGGCGAAGTACATGATTCCGCTGCTTGAGCAGTGGGGCGCATTGGTGCGCGGCACATCGGTGATCGACGTTGGATGCGGCGAGGGAGGCGGACTCTGCGCGATGTTCGATGCGGGCGCGGCTGCGTGTCACGGGTTCGACATTGAGGTGGGCCGCGTCGAAGCAGCGAAAGAGCTGAAAGGCGAACGCCCGCTTTCGCTGACGCTCGGCAATCTCTATGAAGCGCAATTGCCGTTTACCGAGAACAGGTACGACCTCGTTGTGTTGCACGATGTGTTCGAGCATCTCGAGCGGAAGGACGAGGTGATGCAGAAGCTTGCCGCGTACGCGAAACCGTCGGGTAGAATCATGATCACGTTTCCGCCCTACTATTCAGCGTATGGCGCGCATCAGCAGCTGCTGCGAACATCCTGGGCGAAGCTTCCGTTCTTTCATCTGTTGCCATTTACCTTGTCAAAGATTTTGCCGCGCCTCAAAGGCGAACATCCGTACTACATCGACGAGATCACCAAGCTCGGCAAGCTGAAGATGGGCATGAAGAAGTTCGAGGCGATAGTTGCGCGCAACGGATTGAGTGTGGCAGGCAAGCAGGCGTATCTGATCAGCCCCAATCACATTCGTTTCGGCTTGAAACCTCTGCCGGCGGGGAAAGTTTCGGAGATTCCAATTCTCGGAGAAGTTGTGTGTACGGGAGTGGTGTACTTGCTCCGTAAATTCTGAGGAGCCGCTTCCCAAGCGACGAAGAATCTTTTGCTGTGAGATTCTTCGCTCTTGGAAAACAGGCTCAGAATGTAGAACCTTTTACCTCGAAACGTTATCTTAACACATGTCCGAGCCGCTCGTATTTGTTATTCTTGTGAATTGGAACGGCAAGGCCGTCACGCTCGACTGTCTCGATTCTCTGACGAAGATTTCGTACGGCAATTATCGAATTGTCATCGTCGACAACGCATCGACGGATGGTTCGTCGCAGGAGATACGCTGGAGATTTCCGGACGTTGTTGTTCTCGATCAGGGTGAGAACCTCCGGTTCGCGGGTGGGAACAATGTCGGCCTGAAGTACGCGCTTGAGCAGAAGTCCGAATTATTGTGTCTGCTTAACAACGACACGACGGTTGAGAAAGATTTTCTGACACATCTGGTGGCGCGGATTCAAGCTGATCGGCAGATCGGTATGGTCGCTCCGAAAATCTACTATCATAGTGAGCCAAACAGAATCTGGTTTGCCGGCGGCGAGCATTCGATGTGGACGGGGACGATGAAGCACACCGGCATTCGGGAAATCGACGGCGGTCAATACAATAACTGCAAAGAAGTTGATTACGCGACGGGCTGTTGCATGCTCACAACAAGAGATGTCATAGAAAAGGTCGGGATGTTCGACGAAACATATTTCATGTATGCGGAGGATGCAGACCTCTCGATGCGCATCCGGCGTGCGGGATACACCATCATGTTTGAACCCAGAGCAAAAGTCTGGCATAAGCTTTCGGTGGCAAGCGGCGGGCATCTTTCATTCTTCAAGATGAAACACAAATTCCTGAGTAACTTTCGGTTTTTTTTCCGCTACGCCACCGTGCCACAACGGCTGGTGTTTCCGTGGATGAACATTGTCGTGAACGGATGGGCTGCACTGAAATATGTTCTTAGCGTGCGACGGTGACGATGGAGTTCGGGAAGCATTTAGGCAAAGGCATCTGGGGACTGGCGGACAAGTTGCTGCCGGTGGTGTACGGACTGGCGTACGTGCTGCTGGTGATTCGGGTGCTGCCGGAGGAAGAGTTTGGCTATTTCGTCTTAGTGCAAGAAATCTTCCTGATCATCACTGGGCTTGCCACCGCGCTTGCGCTGCAACCGCTACTCAAATTCGCCGCTGAAGAAAGCTGTGACATGCGTGGTTCTGTAAGCGCCGCAGTTCATATGAGCGCCGCTTTTTATCTTGTGTCTTCAATAGCGATTGTCGTATTCAGCAGTGAGATCAGCATGCTGCTGCGATCACCGGGATTAGCACCGCTTCTCTTCTATCTTCCGATGATGTTCTTGGCAGCGTTCATCAGAAATCTCGCGCTGATTCTTCTGCAGTCGAAGTTCATGATCAAGGAAGTTTTTTGGACTGACGCGTTTCATTTTGTCGGAACTCCGTTACTCATCTGGCTCGTTTCGCGCTTGCATTTTTTTGATTCTGCGTACGATCTAATCTTGATCAACATTGGTTCACTCACAGCATCATCTCTGGTTGGACTCGTTCTGGCGAAGCCTCTTTTGAGATTTCAATTCCGTCCTAATGCACATGAGGTCGTGAAACTCTGGAACTATGGAAGATGGGTGGTCGGAGGCACGGTGAGTGGGTTTGCCGTTTCAAAGGCTGATACCTTTATTCTTGCTGCGCTCGCAGGCCCGGTTCAGGTCGCTGTCTACGGATCGGTGAAGGTGTTCGTTCGAGTCTACGAGATGATCACTCAGGTCATTCAGATGTTTGTTTTGCCTGCTGCATCCAAACTTCTCTCAAAAGGAGATTCGAGATCACTCAAAGCCATGGTGGAAAAAGCCACAATGTTTTCGACTCTTGGCATGATTCCCGTCTTTCTAAGTTTCCTCTTGTTGGCCTCATTTTGGGTGGCAATCCTCTATAGGGGACGATACTCCGATGCCGTACCCATGCTTCAGGTTTTTGCTCTTGCCGCTCTTGCAGTCCCCACTTCCGCAGTAGCGGGAAATGTATTGATGGGTCTCGGGCATGCAAAGGCTGTATTCGTTGTCGGCGTACAGATGTTGGTCGTCGCGCTTATCGCATACATTTCGCTTATTCCTTTTTTCGGGGGCACCGGCGCAGCAGTGGGATACACAATGACAACCTACGCATCAGCATTTTTCGCATCATGGTACCTGCGAAAGCATATTCCCATGAAACTTACTGAAGTGTTACGCAGAACGAACGACGTGATCGTCTTTGTAAAGACTCGATTGGGCTTCTGAAGATGGCAGGACTCCTCACACGACTTAAGCATTTGAAGAAGCGATTTGATCAGATCAATGAAATCGCATACAAGATTGATCAGCTTCAAAAAGCCGTAGGCCATTTTGAGTCGCGCTTGACCCGTCAAGAACTAACATCAACTCCCTGTCTATGGGATTTCGAATTCAAGGTCTACTCACAGTGGGGCGAAGACGGCATCATCCAATACCTGACCAAACGCATGGACATTCCCACGAAAGTCTTTGTCGAATTTGGTGTATATGATTATAGAGAATCGAACACGAGATTCTTGCTACAGAATGATAATTGGTCGGGTTTGATCATTGATTCATCAGCAAGGTTCATCGACCAAATCAAAAAGGACGAACTGTACTTTCGCAACGACCTGAGAGCCGCGTGTGCGTTTGTAACACGCGAAAATATCAATGATTTGCTCTCAACAAACGGCATCGCGGGCGACATCGGACTCCTTTCAATTGATATTGATGGAAACGACTATTGGATCTGGGAGTCAATCTCAGTAATCACTCCTCGCATAGTAATCTGCGAGTACGACAGTTTACTGGGACCCGTCCATGAAGTCGCGACGCCTTACTCTCCAGATTTTGACAGAGCGAAAGCACACTATTCAAACCTCTACGGTGGCGCATCTATAGCTGCCTTGGACTCTCTTGCGAGAAGAAAAGGCTATTCGCTAGTCGGATCAAACAGTGCAGGCAACAATGCTTTCTTCGTGAGAAGCGATGTCGTCGGGAATATCGCGGTATTCACTCCGCAGCAGGCGTATGTGAAATCAAAGTTCCGTAACTCAAAGGACAAGGATGGAAATCAGACCTACCTTGGCTTTGAGGAAAGCAGATCGTTAATTGGTGAAATGCCGGTCTTCAATTTCTCGGGTAACAAGCTTATCAAAATGAAAGAGCTCTTTTAACCTTAACAGTCCCTAGTATGCATCTCATCCATCGCAAAAGCTGTCGGGTCTGCGGTTCGACCGCGCTGACAAAAGTTATCGATCTTGGTGAACAATATTTGCAGGGATCGTTCATGAAGCCCGGCGACGTTCAACCACCGACGCGCAGAATTTCGACAGTGTTGGTGCGTTGTAATCCGATGCTTGACGAAAATGCTTGCGGCCTACTTCAGATGGAGAATACAGTACCGCCCGAAGTCCTGTACTCCACGTACTGGTATCGATCCGGAACAAACAACACAATGCGCACGCACCTGAAAGGGATCGTCGATGCCACCCTTTCGATGATTCCCAAACCGGACGCTACGGTTCTAGATATTGGCTGCAACGATGGAACAATGCTGAAGTACTACCCGGCGAGTTTTACGAAGTTTGGAGTTGATCCATCCAACATCGCCCAGGAGATTAGTCGGGACATTACCGTAGTTCAGGATATTTTTCCATCGGAGGAACTTGTCAAGCGTCTCAATGGACGAAAGGTTGATATCCTAACATCCATTGCGATGTTCTATGATCTCGAGAACCCTGCACTCTTTACTGAAAGCATCAAGAAGATTTTGGCGCCGGGCGGATTGTGGGTTTTTGAGATGTCATATATGCCGCTGATGCTGAAAATGAACTCATACGACACAATCTGCCATGAGCATCTTGAGTATTACAGCTTGGCGGTACTTGAGAACATTTGCCGCCGCACCGGTCTCAAGATCATCAAAGCCGAGCTTAACAATATCAACGGAGGTAGTATCCGGTGCTTTGCTACTCACATGGATAATTTCTCCTTCAAAAAGGAATCGTATCTGCAAGCATTGAATGATCTCAGACAGCAAGAATTCGACATGGAGCTTGACACCGATAAGCCGTACAAGAACTTTCAAGATCACATCAACATACACCGAGAAGAGTTGACTTCCCTGCTTCGGCAGTTGAAAAAGGAGGGAAGGCACATTCACGCGTACGGTGCATCGACAAAGGGAAACACGATTCTTCAATGGTGCGGGCTTGACAGTCGCATTATTGACGCCGCCGCCGATCGAAACCCAGAGAAAGACGGCGCCTATACACTCGGGACCGAAATCCCAATTGTCAGCGAAGAAAAATCTCGTGCCATGCGCCCGGACTATTACCTTGTATTGCCCTGGCATTTTAAGGACGAATTTATAGCGCGGGAACGCGAAACCATTGCACAAGGAACGAAGTTCATATTTCCCTTGCCCGCAATTGAGATTGTCGGCTAAATGATCGCAATGTTTTCATCGTTGGGAACGATTTGAATGCCGAGCAAGCGAATTCTCATTGTCTTTCCATACGGGAATCTGGCCTATTCGCCGACGACTTTAGAGATTTGTCAGCTGTTAATTTCACATGGTCATAAGGTCAAATTGATCTATGGCTTCGAGGAATTTTGGGGAGAACGAGTTCCGCCGCTAAGCGGCGTTGATTTGGAGAGTCGATCCTATTCTCACACGACAATCCGAGTCGGAAAACATATCAACAAGTTCCTATGGCAGCCAATTTCAAAGTTCCTTCAACGGCTATCGATACTCAATCTCTACAACAGGCTATCGGTGCGAGAGATCCTGTTCTCGTCAATAGTCAAGAAGGCACTGAGGGAGAACGTGTTTGATGAGCTTATTGTCGTTGATTTGCTTCCCCTTTACTGGGCGCATCAACTTGGAATCAAATGCCACCTCATCTCACTTGAGGTAGACGATGCATTACAGTTGCTCGACCGTCTTGACATCCGGAAAATCAAATCTGTCGTCATTCAAAGTAACGAACGTTTCGAGCGAATCTTGGGGAAGGCTGACATCCGACACTTTCTCATACAAAACGCTCCCACGTACTCGACGCCAGCAACAAGGACGCGACCTTCCAAAAAGCTTATATACAATGGCACCGTATGGCCTCCATTCGGCGCTCTCGACATGATCAGGTTTGTCAAAGCGTTCCCCGAATACTCACTACACTTGAAGGGAAACGTTCACAAACGAACAAAGGCGGATCTTGATTCCATTTACCGGCCATTGGTTTCATCGGGATCATTGACCTACTCGGATACGTATCTGAATAATCAGCAATTGCGCGAGTACCTTGCCAACTATAGTATTGGTTTTTGTTTGTACAATTTTGCTGATCCTCTTATTGCTGAACGCCGATTCAACTATGAAACCGCACCATCCGGAAAAGTGTTTCTTTATCTTTCAATTGGGATGCCGGTAGTTGCCACGCGTATTCGGGGATTTGACTTTATCGAACAACGAGCAGCCGGCGTCCTCATAGATGATCATGAACCTGGGACAATAAGACTTGCAGTGGATACAATTCTGAATGACTATGAAACATTCAGCAACAATGCGCTGGCCCTTGGCAAAGACTTCTCCTTTGACGCGCAAGCCAAGCCATTTATCGATTTTATCAGCCAATAGCAGGGGATTCGCATGAAAAAAGCTCTCATCACAGGCATCGCTGGACAAGACGGCTCGTATCTGGCAGAGATTCTTCTCGAAAAGGGATACGAAGTTCACGGCGTTATTCGTCGCAGTAGTTCATTCAACCGCGGCCGCATCGACCACATGTACATTGCCAACCCGGAGTTGATGAACAAAAAGATGTTTCTTCACTACGGCGATGTGACGGACACAAGCAATCTGAATAGGCTTGTGGAACGGATAGAGCCGTCGGAGATTTACAATCTCGCTGCGCAAAGTCATGTGAAGGTCTCGTTCGACATTCCGGAATACACCGCTGAGGTCGATGCAATCGGGACACTGAGATTCCTCGATGCGATTCGCGAGACGGGAGTGAAGACGAGATTCTACCAGGCCTCGACGAGTGAGTTATTTGGAAAAGTACAGGAGGTCCCGCAAACAGAGAAGACCTCATTCTATCCTCGAAGTCCGTACGGAGTAGCAAAGCTCTATGGTTACTGGATTGTGGTGAACTACCGCGAAGCTTACAACCTATTCGCATGCAATGGCATTCTCTTCAACCATGAGTCGCCGCGACGAGGCGAAGCATTTGTCACGCGCAAGATCACGATGGCCGCCGCAAAAATCAAACATAATCTGCAATCCGTTCTCACCCTCGGTAATCTCGATGCAAAGCGAGATTGGGGCTATGCCAAGGAGTACTGCGAAGGGATGTGGCAGATGCTGCAACTCGATACGCCTGAAGATTTCGTGCTTGCGACTGGTGAGACGCATTCCGTACGCGAGTTTGTCGAGGTAGCATTTGCGGAGCTCGACATGCCGGTTGAGTGGAGCGGCAAGGGCGTCGATGAAAAAGGAGTATCAAAGAAAACCGGAAAGGTCGTGGTCGAAGTTGACCCGCGATATTATCGTCCAACGGAAGTTGAGTTGCTCATCGGCGATGCAAGCAAGGCCAGGAAACAATTCGGTTGGACCCCAAAGACGACGTTCAAAGAACTCGCGAAGATGATGGCAAAAGCCGACTTTGATCTTGTTGCGAAGCACGGCTTGCGCGTTCTCTATTGATTCAGGGACATCAGGAGCTGCCTCCCCGCTTACGGGTAACGCTCAATACATCATGTCAGAACTCGCGATAATTCTCGTCAACTACAAGCGCCCCCAGGATACGATCGACTGCATCGCTTCACTTCTTGCAAGCGATTATTCAGACTTCAACATCATTGTTGTTGACAACGCCTCCGGTGATGGATCGGTAGAACAACTGCGTCAGGCCTATCCATCCGTGACGATTCTCAGTAGCGAAGAGAATGTCGGCTTCGCCGAAGGCAATAACATTGGTGTGCGCGAGGCTCTCTCGTCGAGCTGTCGCTATGTTCTCCTGCTGAACAACGACACCGTTGTTGACAAGAGAGCATTGCGTGAGTTGATGGCGGCGATGCACCGGAGTCCCGAGGCCGGCATCGTGGGAGCAAAGATATACTACTTCGATAAACCGAGGGTGTTATGGTATGCGGGAGGTTTTTTCGGTGAACACTCATCATTTGGAGGGCATTTCGGTATTGGCGAAGAGGATGCTGGCCAGTACGATGCTGCACGAAGCTGCACACTCATAACAGGTTGTTGTCTGTTATGTCGCAGGGAAGTGTTTGAGAGAATTGGTCTTCTTGACAGCGACTACTTCGCCTACTTGGAAGACGCAGACTTTTGTGTGCGGGCAATGCGCTCGGGATATGTTCTCCTGTACTGGCCAGATGCAATCGTCTCTCACAAGGTGTCAAGCACATCAGCCTGGGACAGCCCAGTTTACATCTACTTTACTTTGCGAAACAAGCTCCTGTATCTCCGGAAGAACTCAAGCATCCGTCAGTGGCTTCCCTACTTGCCAGTGTTGATCTATTTCTATGTGCGCCAGCTTGTACGACTCTCAATGAAGCGGCGCGATCCGCAGAAAACAAAAGCGGCATGGTTTGGTTTGATTGATGGACTTCGCAACAACATCGGTACCTTCGGGAGGGGACGTATCGATCAACTCAAGAAACAATAATCTCAGTCTAACCTGCCATTGACATTATTGAACTGAAGCAGTAAATTCCTGTTGGAGAAGACCCACCTATCGGCCTTCTGGCGCGCGTCAAATGTTCCTTCCATTTCATACCAAAGGAGGATCGTCATGCGAACGATCATGGTAGCACTTTTTGTTTTCTGCTCGTCAGTACTTTTCGCGCAAGGCCCCTACATTTCCGACAGCTACACCGTCGGGCTCTGGCATCTTGATGAAGCTTCCAGCTCCGTCTTTCAAGACGCGTCATCATATCACAACGACGCACAGGCGTTCGGCACCAGTGTCGTCGCCGGCAGATTTGGCAACGCGCGATACTTCAATGGATCAACTGACTATGCTTTCGTCTCCGACCCTGCCAATGGTTCTCTCGACTTCGGAACAGAGCAAAGCTTTACGCTCGAAGCGTGGTTCAAGACAGAATCACTTGCTGAACAGCGGATCATACGGAAAGGACTCGCGCCCGTCCAAGGCTATGAATTGGGACTAGCTCAGGGAAAGGTCTTCGGGATCATCGGCAATCGAGAAGACGGCACACCTCCTGACACTCTCCTTCGCGTCATTAGCGCTGCAACATACAATGACAACCAATGGCATCACGCGTCCGTTGTTCGTGATCGCGCAACCCGAAAGCTTTACCTGTACGTCGATGGCGTCCAGGCAGCCACGCCGGTCGTCGACAATTTCCCTTACTCGCTCGCGAACAATGTTCCTCTTGGGATTGGACGCTGGTATGGAAGTACGATGCCGCTCTATTTTCATGGCGTGGTTGACGAGGTGAGAATATCCAACATCGCGCGGCATCCCGGAGTGGTTGTCAGCGACACTGTCGGACTCTGGCATCTAGACGAGACGACAGGATCTACTCTCATCGATTCCTCACCAAATCATAATAACGGAACAGTCTATGGCGCATCAATAGTCGGAGGCGTTTCCGGCAATGCCAGATACTTCAATGGAACGAGTAGCTACGCTGCCATGCCATCGCATGCATCCTACAATTTTCAAAGTGCGCAGAGTTTCACGGTGCGCGCATGGATAAAGACAAGCGGAACCGAGGGGATCATCATTCGTAGGGGGCTTGTGCCTGTCCCTGGATTTCAGCTGTCGATTCATCTCGGACGTGCTGTTGGAATTATCGGGAACTACAAGGGACGAACCTGGAGCGACACTCTGCTAACTCTGACAAGTAACCGTTCCATCAATGACAATGTCTGGCACGAAATAGTTTTGGTTCGAGACAGAAGCTTGTCGAAAGTGTTCCTCTATCTCGACGGTGTTCTTGCCACAGATCCCCAAGTCGATAACTTCACCATCCCGCTTGTGAATGACAAGCCGCTGACCCTGGGAACGTGGTGGGATTTGCGTCAAGACTATTTCACCGGAACGATTGACGAAGTCGGAATTTTTTCGGGATCACGTCACCCCATGCCTGTTGTCAGTGATACGGTAGGACTCTGGCATCTAGATGAGACAACAGGGTCTATTCTCATCGATTCCTCGCCGAATCATATTAACGGAACTGCCTATGGGACATCAATAGTCGGAGGCATCTCCGGCAACGCAAGATATTTCAATGGAACGAGCAGCTACGCAACCATGCCCTCCCACTCAGCTTATGATTTTCAGAGCTCAGAAAGCTTCACTGTGATAGCATGGGTCAAAACAACTCAGCAGGAAGGTATCATTGTTCGAAGAGGTTTGGATCCAATACCAGGGTTTCAGCTCTCTATTCATTTTGGCCGCGCCATCGGCAGAATAGGAAATACAAAAGGAAATACCTGGAGTGATACTCTTCTCACGCTCACAAGTGCCCAGCTGATCAACGACAATCTATGGCATGAACTGAGAATGGTCAGAGATAGAAGTCAAGGGAGGCTGTATCTCTACGTAGATGGCGTTGCTGCAACCTCTCCCGCGGTAGACAACTTCACTATTCCGCTAGCAAACACTCGCCAGTTTACGGTCGGCGCATCTCTCATACTGCCTGACTACTTCACCGGACCAATTGATGAAGTGGGCATCTTCCGCGGTGCTCGACATCCAGCCCCGCTCGTGAGCGATACAGTTGGTCTGTGGCATCTCGACGAAAGCAGCGGAACAACTCTTTTCGATTCTTCTCCTTTACACAACAATGGTACAGCGTATGGAACATCGGTTGTACCTGGCGCCATTGGCAATGCTAGGCTCTTCAACGGAACCAGCAGTTATGCAACAATAGTCTCGCATCCAGCTTACGATTTTCAGAGTTCCGAAAGTTTCACCGTGGGCGTTTGGGTGAAGACGGCCGGCCCTGAAGGAATCATCATAAGAAGAGGATTGGATCCAATCCCAGGATTCCAAATCTCAATCCATTTTGGAAAAGCTATAGGGAGAATCGGAAATACAAAAGGCAACACATGGAGTGACACGCTTCTGACGCTGACAAGCACACAGTCCATCAACGACAACGTCTGGCATGAGATACGAATGGTGAGAGATAGATCCGTGGGGAAACTGTTCCTCTATGTTGATGGAGTATCCGCTGCCACTCCCGCGATCGACAACTTCACAATCCCGCTCACAAATACGCGTCCATTGACATTTGGTGCCTCATTAATTCTTCCTGATTATTTCACAGGTCCAATTGATGAGGTAGGAATCTTCCGAGGAGCGCGTCACCCTGCCACCGCTACCAGCGATACTGTTGCACTCTATCATTACGACGAGACAGCCGGTTCTTATGTCTCAGATTCATCACCTTACTCGAATCACGGGACAGCGATCGGCACTTCTATTGCCGCGGGTCGCCTTGGCAATGCGCGCAGTTTCACAGGCACGAGCTATGTCAATGTTCCGAATCCCCCTTCGCTTAACTTTGGTACGACCCAAAGTTTCACTGTCCAGTTATGGTTCAAGACAACACAAAGTGACACGGGAGAAATGATTCGACGTGGACTTGCGCCGATGCCTGGGTTTGCCGTGCGCATCCTGGATGGTCATGTCCAGGGAATTGTCGGAGATTCGCCTTACGATCAGAATCTTATTCGCATCACGAGCACGCGTACAAACTTCAATGACAATCAATGGCATATCGCTACGCTGATTCGAGACCGTACACAAGCGAAAGTCTTTCTCTACGTCGATGGGCAGCAGGCGGCAATTCCCCTCAACGACAATCTAGTCAATCCGATATTCAATGACCGCCCGTTGACAATGGGCCGATGGGAAAGCCCGGTGCGCCCCACGTTTTACCGCGGTATCTTAGATGAAGTGGCGATCTTCAAAGGGGCTCGGCATCCCACCCCAATCGTTGTACCGGTTATCAATGTTTCGCCCTTGCAGATCAATTTCGGGAGTATCCTCGTCGGGTCGCAGCTAATGAAGGAAGTTGTTGTTTCAAATCTGGGCACACGAGACACACTGCACATTGGCGTTGAGACGAACAACCCCGTTTTCCAATCAGCAATTCCGGTTACGTATCCCATCTTACCAGGCACTTCGCGCCCGGTTCCGGTTTTCTACATACCGACAGCCGCACGTCTCGACACAGGTTCGCTCGTCATCACGAGCAACGATCCCTCCCACCCGATTGTTCGCGTGCCGTTGAGCGGGCGGGGATTCACTGTGAGTGATGCTCCGTTCATCACAACCATCAGAGACATTCCGGACGATCAAGGGAAACAAGTCCGTGTTATCTGGTATCGAAGTATCCACGATGCGAACGGCGATTCTCTGCGCATCACGGACTACAGCCTCTGGCGCCGCGTGGGTTCGAACAACGCGCTCTGGGATTTTGTTGCAACGATCCCCGCGGTGCGTTTCGACCAATACTCGTATGTCGCGCCGACATTGTTCGATTCCACGCTGGCAGGCGGCATCCGTTGGTCGATCTTCAAAGTCTCAGCCCACACGGCCGGAGGAGCACAGGTTTTCTTCTCAGTGCCCGACAGCGGCTACTCTGTTGACAATCTTCCGCCGTCCGCCCCAACGAATCTCATCGCCAACGTTGTCGCGGGTCGCATCAATCTCGGATGGGAACAGCCGACCGATCCTGACATTCAGTTCTTCGCGATCTATCGCTCAACGACGCCCAATGTTCTGCCAACGAGTGAGAATCGGGTCGGCACAGCTTCGGTGAACAGCTTCATTGACCAGAACGCAGTCGGCAACACGTCGTACTACTACTGCATCGCAGCGTTCGACACGGCAGGCAATCAGAGCGGCTCATCGAATGAGGTGCAAATCATTCTTACCGGAGCGGGCGGCGGCAACGGACTGCCAACGACATTCCATCTCTTCCAGAATTATCCCAATCCATTCAACCCAACATCGATTGTCCGCTATGATGTTCCTCGGAGTGGATTCGTGAACATTACGCTCTATGATATGCTCGGTCGTGCCATCAAGACACTTGTTAACGAAGAAAAGACTGCCGGTACATTCGAGATATCAGTGGACGCATCAGGGCTTTCCAGCGGCGTGTATCTGTATCGCATGCAAGCCGGGACATTTGTTCAAGTGAGGAAGATGCTTCTAATGAAGTAAAGCCGCTGCACATCAGTTACAAAGGGCATCTCTCCGGATGCCCTTTTTTGTATCACGGCATCAGGAGATGTGATTTCATCAAGCAAGAAAATCCACGTTGACATTCCTGAGATGAAGCCGTACCTTAACTCAGTGAAGACTCCAACTCCCCTGGGTCGACTCGCCCGACGTTCGCTCATTCCACAAGGTCATGGAGGATCGGCATGCGCACGATCTTGACTGCTCTTTTCCTTGTTTGCCCGGTTGTGTTTGCTCAGGGTCCGTTTGTATCCGACAACTTTACTGCTGGGCTTTGGCATTTCGACGAGACCTTTGGCTCCATCGTCACGGATGCGTCGTCATTTGACAACCATGCGCTCGTGATGGGAGCGACTGTCGTACCCGGAAGGTTTGGCAATGCTCGATACTTCAACGGTGAATCCGATTACCTCTACGTTTCCGATCCTCCCAATGGAAGCCTCAATTTCCGCAATGATGAAAGTTTCACAATCGAGGTGTGGTTCAAAACAGAGTCCTCATCCGAGCAATGGATTTTTGGGAAAGGTCTCGCACCTCTCCCGGGGTACGAATTAGGAATCGCCGAGGGAAGGATCTTCGGAGTAGTCGGCAATCGAGAAGACGGAAGCTCGCCCGACACACTTCTCCGCATCCTGAGCGATGACGCATACAACGACAACCAATGGCACCACGCTGTTCTCATCCGCGATCGCTCACTTCGTAAACTCTTCCTCTATGTCGACGATCTGTTGGCAACCGCGCCCATCAACGACTCCTTCCCTCTCCCTTTGACAAATGATGCCCCCTTGGGAATCGGTCGCTGGTACGGCAAGTTCATGCCATTGTATTTCCATGGGGCGCTCGATGAGATCAGGATTTCTTCGACGACGCGACATCCCGGAGTCATCGTCGCGGACACGTTGGGCTTGTGGGACCTCAATGAGATCACCGGAACATCGATCTTCGATTCGTCGCCCCTGCATAATCACGGAACGGCAAACGGCTCAACCATTGTCGGGGGAGTTATCCGTAGCGCGCGATATTTTGACGGCGCACGTGATCACGCTTCAATGCCCTCTCACGCATCGTACAACTTTCATAGTTCAGAGAGCTTCACTGTGCGCGCATGGATTCGGACAACTTCTGCGGAAGGTACGATACTCTGCCGCGGGTTGCAGCCCGATCCCGGTTTTCAGCTATCGATTAACTCTGGACGCGCAGTCGGCACGATCGGCAACCGCAAAGGTCGCTCGTGGAAAGACACGTTGCTAAGTATTACGAGTAATCGAGCGGTCAACGACGATGCGTGGCATGAGGTGGCACTGATACGGGACAGGAGTCTTTCGAAGTTGTTCTTGTACGTGGATGGAGTTCTGGCGGCTGATCCACAGGTCGATAACTTTGCGAGTCCGTTAACCAGCGATAGACCGTTAGTACTGGCCGCGTGTTCCATCGCCTGCAGAGACTACTTTACGGGTGCAATAGATGAGGTGGGAATATTCGCGGGGGCCCGACATCCTGCACCTATTGTGAGTGACACAATTGCCATGTGGCATTTCGATGAAACCACCGGGACAACGATCTTTGATTCTTCTCCGTGCCGCAACCATGGTACGATTAGTGGAACCTCGGTGGTCAATGGGGCGCTTGGGAGCGCCAGACACTTCAATGGAGCGAACAGCTATGCCGCGATAGCATCGGACCCCTGTTACAGTTTTCAAAGTTCGGAAAGCTTCACGGTGAGTTTGTGGGTGAAGACGAGCGCGCCCGAGGGAATCATTCTGCGAAAGGGGTTGGACCCTACTCCCGGATTTCAAATATCAATCCACTACGGACGGGCCATTGCAAGAATCGGGAACAGCAGAGGAAACACCTGGAGCGACACACTTCTCACACTCACCAGCTCACAGCGGATAGATGACAACCTCTGGCACGAGATACGTATGATTCGCGACAGGGATGTGCGGAAGCTCTTCTTGTACGTCGACGGCATTTCCGCTGCTACGCCGGCAGAAGACAATTTTGCCATTCCACTTACCAGCGATCGGTTCCTGACCATCGGGTCTTCGCGGATTCTTCCTGACTTCTTTGCCGGCCCGATTGACGAAGTGGGAATTTTTCGTGGCGCTCGACATCCCGTGACACTCACAGGAGACACGCTCGTGTGTTATCATTTCGATGAACGCTCCGGCTCGAGCGTTTTCGATTCTTCCCCCAACTCTCATCACGGGAGGGCATACG
>JACRFA010000123.1 GCA_016218065.1 Ignavibacteriota bacterium
ACGGTAAAGTTTGCTATTCATCCTGTTGCCGGACGCATGCCCGGCCATATGAATGTGCTGCTCGCCGAAGCGGACATTCCGTACGGCGACCTTGTGGAGATGGACGAGATCAACCCGGACATGCCGCAGTGTGACGTTGCCCTTGTGGTCGGGGCAAACGACGTTGTGAATCCGGCTGCGCGCTACGACAAGTCAACACCAATTTACGGCATGCCGATCATCGATGCAGACAAAGCCAAGACGGTGTACGCGATCAAGCGCAGCAAGAACCCGGGGTTCGCCGGCATCGACAACGAACTCTATTTCTCCGACCGGACGTTCATGCTGTTCGGCGACGCGAAATCCGTTATCGGGGAATTGGTGAAACAGTTGTCGGGGAATAGTCAGGCGCACTGAGCCGGTCATTCTGAGTTCGTTGACCACGCCGAAAAGAGAGCGTGACTATTTGAGGCAATGACGTGAGCTCCCATTTGTCATTCTGAACCCTTCGACTTCGCTCAGGGTAAACTCAGCGAAGCGAAGTGAAGAATCCAGATCAGAGCGCCGACTCGGTTTCTGGATTCTTCAGCTCTGAAAAACGAGCTTCAGAATGACAAGTTCATGTCACGTCATTAGCAGGCTATCATCTCGACTCGTCAAGGATCGTGATGCGTTTTGAGCAGATCACCCGAGTCATGCTGAACTGTCATCAGCAGCCTTGGCGATGAACCTTAGTGTCTTGATTCAGGCTGGAGGCAAGCAAGTGGACAGTACCGCCCAAATGATGTAGATTGCCATCGAAGGCATTCGACGGAGCTTCATCTAATTCTGCAACAAGGGGAAACGATTAGTGGCAACTCAGCAGAATCATCGGCGAATTTCCTTAGATTGCCAAAGAAATAATTAGAGCAATAATCGGTGCCTATGAAGTTCGATGAGAATATTGCAAGCAAGGCGATCTCACTTGCCAAGAAATATGGCGCCACTGAACTAATCCTTTTTGGTAGCGCATTAAATCTCGGAGATGACGCAAGAGACCTCGATCTTGCCTGCGATGGGATTGAAGGGAGCAAACTTTACGAGTTTGCAGGGATGTCGGAGTTGGAGATCGAAACTCCGGTTGATGTTGTTCCTCTCTCACCACCGACGAGGTTCACGAACTACATACAGAAAAAAGGCAAGGTACTGTTGTGACTGCATCGGAGTTGACGCAAATGAATACCACATCAACACATGAATCATTGGAATCGATCTCTGAAGCGATTATCGAAGTTGCAAAGACGGTGAATGCAACGAAGGCGATTCTCTTTGGTTCATTTGCGCGCGGGACAGAAACGCGGCACAGCGACATCGATGTCGTGATGATCAAAGACACGGCAGAGCGTTTCGTGGAGCGCCCTCAGCAGGTTCTCTCCTTGCTCTACGACAAGATTCATGGAAGGGCGATTGACGTTCTCATCTACACACCTTCAGAGTTTGAACGCATGTCTTCTTCAGGGAACAAGTTCATGCAAAGAGTACTGCGCGAGGGAAAGATCATCTATGGCAACTGAGCAGAACATAACAGAGGCCAGGCGATGGTTTCGTCAGGCGGAAGATGATCTTTCGGCTGCGCGCATTCTGTCTGCCAATCAAAAGTTCGCACAAGCATGCTTTCTTTGCCAGCAATCGGGCGAGAAAGCTCTGAAAGCGATCTGGTACTGGTTGGACAAAGATCCTTGGGGACACTCGATTGTAAAACTAATTGAAGATCTTGACCATAAGACAATCCGATCCAACCTTCTGCAACTGCGGGATCGGGCTGTCAATTTGGATCGTTTGTATATTCCAACACGATACCCCAACGGACTTCCGGAACTTGTTCCTCTTGAAGCCTTTTCCGCGAGCGACTCCGATCTCGCTGAGAAGGGTGTGCGGGAGATTCTTGAAGCGGCGAAAGAAATCCTGAAGTTATGATACCATAAAATCCTTTCATTCCGTTCTCGGATAACCGCCAATTTTGTCTTTTGTCTGAGTATCGCTATATTTGGCCGTGCATCACAAGCAAACAAATGAACACACGTAACGTTCGCGATCAACAAGAATCACTCGAAGAAGCGCTGCGAAAACTTGTTGTGGCATATTCGCCAGAGCGCGTCTATTTGTTTGGCTCAACAGCGCGAGGTGACACGAGTGGGAACAGCGATTTTGATCTCATGATCATCGTTCCAGATGATGTAAACCCGGAGCGTAAGAGGAGTCGCCTTGGTTACATGGCGCTCCGCGGAACAGGCACAGCTGCTGACATTCTCGTCTGGACGAAGAAGTACTTTGATGATCGAGTGCATCTCAAAGCATCCCTTCCTGCAACAATACTTCGTGAGGGAGAATTGTTGTATGCCTCTTGATCCTATCTTGCTTGCGGAAACAAAAGCATGGCTTGTCAAAGCTGCAAATGATCTAAGAGGATCATCGATTAACGAGGCTGTTCCCCTAACCGAATTTGCGTGGAGCTATCGCTATCCCGGAGATCCAGAAACTCCAACCCCGGATGAGGCAAAGACTGAAATCGCTACGGCAGTGCGAGTGTTTGACGACATCCTGAAGCGAAATCCACAAGAAGCCCACCCCTGACCACTCGACTTTTATTCAACCAGCGAATGATTCTCAAGCGCCCCACTCTCACCCAACTCATCTTCATCGGCATGGCCATCGGCTTGTTCGTTGGCTGGATGTGGCCCGATGTTGCCGTGACGCTCCGTCCCCTCAGTTCCATCTTCATCCGTCTGATCAAGAGCATTATTGCGCCTCTCATCTTCTCCACGCTTGTTGTTGGTATCGCGGGACACGGCAATCTGAAGCAAGTGGGACGAATGGGCGCGAAGGCGCTGATCTACTTTGAGATCGTGACAACGCTTGCTCTCGTCATCGGCCTCGTCGCGGTGAACCTCACGCAGCCCGGTGTCGGTGTGCATCTGCATCCGGACGAGCACGCGAAAGATTTCGCTGGCAAGCAGCAGACATTCGGCGAGGTGATCACGCATATTTTTCCGCAGAGTTTTTTCCAGGCTGCCGCCGAAGGTGAAGTGCTCCAAGTCGTGGTATTTTCCATTCTGTTCGGGATGGGCCTGGCGATGCTGTCGGAAGAGAAGCGCCGTCCGATGCTTTCGTTCTGCGAATCGCTCGCCGAAGTAATGTTCAAGTTCACGGGATTTGTCATGAAGTACGCGCCCATTGGCGTCGGCGCGGCAATTGCAGTAACCGTTGGGAACAAGGGTCTTTCCGTTCTTTGGAATCTCGGACTCCTCATCCTCACGCTGTACGGTGCGCTGATAGTCTTTGCGCTCTGTGTCTTCATTCCCGTGATGATCATTGCGAAGATTCCCGTTCTCAAATTCATCAAGACGGTGAAGGAGCCGGCACTCATTGCCTTCTCCACGACCAGCTCGGAAGCGGCGCTGCCCAAGGCATTGGAGTTGATGGAGAAATTCGGCGTGCCGCGTCGCATCGTATCGTTCGTTTTGCCGACAGGCTACAGCTTCAATCTTGACGGCAGCACGCTGTACCTTGCAATCGCATCTGTCTTCGTCGCGCAGGCAGCCAACATCGATATGCCCTGGACAACTCAAGTGCTGATGATGGTAACGTTGATGCTTACGTCAAAAGGCGTCGCCGGAGTACCGCGTGCTGCGCTGGTGATTCTCGCCGGAACGCTTGCATCCTTCGGGTTGCCGCTGGAAGGTGTTGCCGTGATTCTTGGCGTGGACGAAATCCTTGACATGGGGCGGACAACGGTGAACGTTGTTGGCAACTGTCTTGCGACGGCGGTTGTTGCGCGTTGGGAAGGAGAGTTGGGGGCGAATGGGATTTCCGTCGCGGAAACGACGTAGCGTTTATCAGTTATCCGGGCTTCGGGCGTGAGAATGTTCGTGAAAGTTTGAATCTGCAATCATATATTACTGGCAGAGAACAATATGCGATTCGACGATACGATACAGGCAAAAGTGGTTGATCTCGCAAGAAGCTATGGGGCAAAGCGCCTCATTCTTTTTGGGAGTGCACTTGACAGGAGCCACGATGCGCGGGACATCGATCTTGCGTGCGATGGTATTGAAGGATGGGCTATCTATGGATTCGCAGCGAGACTTGAGGATGAACTGCGAACAACTGTTGATGTTGTTCCTCTGACGCCGGAAACGCGCTTGACACGGCATATTGAAAAGGTCGGACAGAGGCTCATGTGAATCGGCTCGAAACGTTGCGCGAGGAGATCTCGATTCAACTTGACTTCATGTCAGCGACGGTCGATGAACTTGTCTCGCTGCATCGTGAATGTCTCACTAAAGAACCAACCACCAGGGATAAGGCCGCCGCGGCAGCCTTTCTTTCCCAATTCTACAATGGGGTCGAGAACATCCTGAAACGAATTTGCTACTATCACGCAATTGCGTTACCAGCAACTGACACTTGGCACATCGATCTATTCAATTGGTTAAGAAGCCCTTCTCATACTAACCTCCCCGTGCTATTCGACGAAGACTTGGGTGCACAATTAGAAAACTTCCGAAAATTCAGGCACGTCGTCCGCCAAGGCTACTCCTTTCAACTCGATTGGACACGACTCTCGGAAGGAATCGCGATTGCCCCAACAGCGTTCGAGAAGTTTAAGGCGAGAGTTGCGAACTGTGTAACCGGCCTAAGTTGATGCGGGCAATATTCGCGTTTGCGATACGGGGCCATTGGGATTACGCGCGCTGCGTAACGCACGACGCGTAATTCTTCTCTGACCTTACCACTTATCACTTATCTCGACCCATGTCTCCTCTCGAACTCACCGGCGTTCTCTTCGGCCTGCTGACCGTTTACTTCAGTGTCAAGCAAAACATCTGGACGTGGCCAACGGGTATCGTCAGCGTGACGGCATTCGCGTTTCTGTTTTTTGAAGTGAAGCTGTACGCGGACATGTGTTTGCAACTCTTCTTCCTCTGGTCATGCGTTCAGGGTTGGTACTTCTGGCTGCATGGCGGCGCGAATCGAACGGAGCTGAAGATCACTCAACTCACGACCCGGCAACGCATCGTGATTTTACTTGGCGTTGTTGCGTGTGTGTTGTTGATCGGATTTCTGTTCTCGACATTCACCGACGCTGCACTTCCCTACCTCGACTCGACAGCCAGCGGCATGAGCGTTGTTGCCCAACTGCTCATGATGCGCAAGAAGCTTGAACACTGGTATCTCTGGATTACCGTGGATATCCTGTCGGTCGGCATCTACATCTACAAAGACATCCCACTCACCGCCGGCTTGTACTTCATCTTCCTTGTTCTTTGCATCAAGGGACTGATCGAGTGGCGAAAGGAATTGGCAAGCTTTCTCCCTAGCACCGCCGTTACTTTCGACTCCCTCGACATTAAGTCTTTTTAAAGTTCTGAAACTTTCGTCCTTTCCTTCGTAAATTCTGGTAGCTTGTTCATTGAAATTCGACCTCCTGGCACGACGAATCTATTCGTCGCGGGAGGTCGTTTTGTTTTCTCACCATACCAACAATTGTCGGAACACTTCATGACCCATAGGATATTTACTCTGTTGATCGTCTCCCTTGTTTCTTTCTCTTTTAGTTTCTCGCAAGATTACACCGGCGGCATAGCGGGAAAAGTCATCGACGCAGCCACACAGGAGCCACTTCCGGGTGTGAACATTGTCGTGGTGGAAAAACCGAACGCAGGCGCAAGCAGCGATGCTAATGGAACGTTTCGGATTGTCAGTCTTCCGGTTGGCACGTACAGCTTACGGGTGAGTTCGGTCGGGTATGCAATGCAGATTGTTACCAACGTCGTCGTGGCGACCGGGCGGCAGTCGCCGGTGAGCATCAAGCTGGCGCAAACGGTGATCGAAGGCGAAGAGGTCACCGTTGAAGCGAACTATTTTACGCGTGCACAGCAAATGTCGCCGCTGAGTGTGAACGTGCTCGACCGCGCGGAGATTCGACGGACCCCCGGAGCGATTCAAGATGTGCAGCGTGTGGTGCAAGCATTGCCCGGAGTCGCAAGCTCGACCGACAACATCAACGAGCTGATTGTTCGCGGAGGCGCGCCGCACGAAAATCTCACCGTGATGGACCACATGGAGATTCCCTCCATCAATCATTACTCAAACCAAATGAACTCCGCCGGCCCGATTAACATGGTGAACGCGGATATGATTGAAGATGTCCAATTTTCTGCCGGAGGTTTTCCGGCGCAGTACGGCGACAAATCTTCTTCGGTCATGAATCTCACTGTGCGCGAAGGAAATCGGAACATCGGGTTCTCGTCCAATACCGGCTTCAACATGGCGGGAATGGGCACGCTCATCGAAGGAGGTCTTGGCGACGGCAAAGGTTCGTACATCTTCTCTGCGCGCAACAGCTTGCTTGAAATGCTCGACAAGATGATCGGACTTTCATCGTTGTCGCTCACGGCCATTCCGAAATACTGGGACACGCAGGGAAAGATTGTCTATGATCTCTCACCGACGCAGACGTTGAAATTCAACTTCCTCTACGGCGACAGCAAGATTGCCATTGAAGGAGATCCGAAAGATGAAGACGAGCTCCGAAAGAACGTTATCGACTCATCCAGCGTCGAACGCGTGTATCCACACACAAAACAATATGTCGCCGGGTTCAATCTTCAGAGTTTGTGGGGAAAGAACGGTTACTCCGTCGCCACACTGTACGCAGTCGGCACTTCAACCGTCGTCGATGTCTTCTCCGATTTCTCCTACAGAAGAAGAGGACCTAACGGCGAAGTACTTGACTACCAGAAGTTGAATTCCCGCCCCGCCTTCATCAACAATTCGCAAGAGTCGTTTGTGGGTTTGAAGTACGAGTTGTTCTACCAGCCGCATGCCCGACATGAACTTTCGTTGGGCGGACAAATTCAGCTCTCCAACACATGGAAAAACGATGTGTGGATCGAAGGCGATACAACGCGATTTGATTTGGATGGCAACGGGAGTTTCGAGATACCGCAAGTGCTCGTCCCCCAATACCGGTATGTGCAGGAAATCGGCTTCGCAAAGGAATCGAAATCCTTCGCGTACGTGAGCGATAAGTTCAAGATCACGCCGGAGCTTGCGTTCACACTGGGGCTTCGCTATGATTATTTTTCATACCCGGGTGTCGGCAATCTCTCGCCGCGCGCAAGCCTGTCGTATCAGATCATCCCACAGATCACGACACTCACTCTGGCGGCCGGACGCTATCCGCAGACGCAGCCATTCCCTTACTTCAGCGACAGGCGACAACTGGACTACAACAAGCATCTCGAAAACCAGATTGCCGACCATATCGTGCTCGGGATCGAACACATTCTCGACGACGGACTGAAATTCAGCTTCGAAGGATATTACAAGCGCTATTCAAAAGTCGCCGTGTCCGAAGACTTCATCTATTCATCCGACAAAACGTTTTGGTCCGATCGCTTTCTCACCATCGGCAAGCGTCGCTCGTACGGCGTTGAGTTGCTGCTCGACAAGAAACAGGTGAAGGACTTTTTCGGCACAGTCAGTTTTTCGCTTTCGAAGACGGAAGAGTCCGATCCGCGCATCCCGAAGAAAGTCGATTGGTACAATTCGGAGTACGATTATCCGGTGATACTTACAGTCATTGGCGGCCATGTTGTGCGCGGCATGCGCGACTGGCTGAACGACCTTCCCTTCTTCCTGAAAATTCCGGCGTACATACTTCCGTTTTCGAATGAAGTTGAATTCAGCGTCAAGTACCGGTTCCAGACAGGCAGGCCGTACACCCCGAAACAGTATGTTACGTGGAAACAGTTTCGCGAAGGAGGCGTGAAATGGTCGCAGGGAGCGTGGATCGATTCGGACAATATCAACGACGCTCGGTATCCGAACTACAGCCGCGTTGACTTCCAATGGATCAGCCGCTTCTATTTCCAGACGTGGAACATCAACGTGTACATCGCGCTCCAGAATCTACTCGACACAAAGAATGTGTTCTACGAAAATCACCGGAGCGACGGAACGGTTGAGACCGTGTACCAATTTCGGTTCTTTCCTGTTGGAGGGGTGGAGGTGGAGTTTTAGAAATTGGACAGCAAGTCTCATTTGTTTCTCCAAAGATTTGACTTTCCCGTGAATACTCTCTAACATTACAACAGGTTCTTTTCCACTGGGCAGGATGTCGCGCGCAATGCGCAGTGTCCTGCCCATTCTTTTTCTGTCCCATCCTGCGGAGGTCGTCATGAGAACTTTGTTGTGTGTTGCCGCTTTATCATTTCTCTCATTCGTCATTTCCTACAGTAACGGCGTTGGAGTGTTGGATGGAAGAACCGGCGTGTATCTTCGGCTGGATTCCACGACTGTGAATGTCACAGTCGAAAGTCAGATCGCTGTTACAACAACAACGCAGTACTTCAAGAATCTTTTGGCGACCGATACCGTCAAGTACGCATTTCCCCTTCCCGAACAGGCGAGCGCAATCGGGTTGCGATGGCGCATCAATGGAATCTGGAGAATCGCGAACATCACGGGCTCGCCACAAGACACCACGCTGCCCGGTGGCGGAACGATTCATCCCAACCTCAAAACATATCTCGGCAACACGGCATTGTTCTTTGGTATTCCTCAGATGATTCAGGCAGATTCAACGCTCGCGGTCGAGCTGACGTACGTGGAGCTGCTGCCGTACAAGTTCGGAAATGTCAACTACACATATCCGAGCGACTATCGTCTGATCCAAACGCTTGCCATCGGAAGACAGACACTGAATTTCTCGCTGACGTCTCCGCGCACGATCGACAGCATCCGTGTCGTCAGTTCGCATCCGGTGTCAAGTCTGATCAACAATGGCAGCTCAGCGTCGGTGAGAATTCAGCTGAATGAACTTCCGGGAACGGCGAACTATCAGATCCGCTACACGTTGAGTCTGACGCAACTCGGCCTGTTCAGCTTCAGCACGTTTCAGCCTGACTCACTTGTACCCGACACATTGGGACGAGGCTTCTTCACGTTCGTTGCCGAACCTGATCCGACTTCGACTTCTGGCACGATCAAGAAGGTGTTCACACTGATCATCGATCGGTCGGGAAGCATGTATGGAACGAAGATCGTGCAGGCACGCGACGCCGCGCGGTTCATCACGCAAAACCTCAACACCGGCGACAAGTTCAATATCATCGACTTCGACGATATCATCACGCCGTTCAGAACCACGCACGTGCCATATACGACGCAGGCGCGGGATTCGGCGATCGCGTACATCAACACACTTACTGCTCGCGGGCTGACCAACATCTCCGGCGCGTTCGATGTCGCTGTGCCGCAGTTTGCCGCAGCGAACGACAGCACGGCAAATATCATCATCTTCTTCACCGACGGCATGCCGACGACGGGAATCACGACCACGAATCTCCTCATCGCTCACGTTGACACACTCATGCAGCGGACCGAGCGGAATATTTTTCTTTTTGTGTTTGGGATTGGCACGGATGTGAATCAGCAGTTGCTCACGCAGATGGCGAGTCACAACAAGGGCATTGCGGAGTTCCTGCTAAACGATGAACTGTACAGCCGCATCACCGATTTCTATCAGACGATTCGCAATCCGGTTTTGCTCAACACGCAGATCAGTTTCAATCCCCCGCTTGTTTCGGAAACCTATCCCTTACCTTTGCCGAATCTCTACAAAGGCCAACAGATGATCGTTGCCGGTCGATACCGGCAGGCGGGCAACACGATCATTACGCTCAGCGGAAAAGCATTCTCGCAGCCTGTCTCATATCAGTACAATGTCGCGCTCGCCGAGTCATCCCCTTCTCAATATCAGTTCTTGCCAAAGATCTGGGCGAAGCGAAAGATCGAGTATCTGCTCGTACAGTACTATGCATTGAATCCGTCGTCACCTGAAGCTCTTGCACTGAAAGCAAAGATCGTTGGCATCAGCCGCGCGTATGGCGTGATCAGCCCATTCACAAGCTTTACGGGCGGTGGAGGAACAGGAGTTGAAGTACACGATCGAAATCAGAAGAGCGTACCGGCTGCGTTTGAGCTGCTGGGGAACTATCCTAACCCGTTTAATCCGAGCACAACTATTCGCGTGAAGTTGATTTCGGAGTACAACGGCGTTGTCGAACTGCGAATCTACAACACGCTTGGAGAGTTAGTGCGGACGCTGAAGTTCGTAGCGCATGGAGTTGGGACGTACAACATCGAGTGGGATGGACATCTCAGCAATGGTTCTGCCGCTGCCAGCGGTGTGTATGTGTACGTCGTCTCGATTGAGAACACAGTACTCGCGGCAAAAATGATGTTGGTAAAATAGAAACCATTGTTCAGACTCATCGGGTCACACCATGACCCGATGAGTCACACACTCTCACGCCCCTGCAATCAACTTCTCTGCCTTCATCCGAATGAACGCGTAGTTCAGCGCGGGCAGTCCGTTGAATCGCGCTGCTCGCGAGCTGAATTCCTTCGCCCTCTCCTTGTCACCCTTCGCCTGATACGCCAGCGAGAGTCGGTAGAGATTGTATGGATTCTGATCGTTGGCTTGCTGCAACTCGGCAATAGCTTTGTCATACTCTTTCTGCGCGAGCGCTATTCTTCCCCACAACTCATGCACGAGGCGCATCTGGATTTGGTTCTTGTTTGCCTCTGCGCCTTTGCGAAACTGCTCGGTCTCGCGCTGAGCCGTGACAATGTCGTTTTTCGCAATCGCCACGGTGGCAACATTGAAGTGATGGAACAAACGCGCATTCTCTTTCTGCTTCTGTGTCGTTTGCGACTTGTCTGAGAGCTGTACAGATTTTTCGAACGCAGCGAGCGCATCATCATGCTTTCCCATCTCCAGAAGGATGGCAGCCTTCAACCCGAGATCGCCTGACATCTGCGAGAGGTCTTTGATCTTCTCCGCCATCGCATACTGCCGGTCAACGTCCTTCAAGGCCTCCTCCATTTTTCCCGCATCAACATTCACGACCATCTGGGTGAAGAGCGCCTGACGCCGTTCCCCATCCGTTCGCGCCCACTTGGCAATACTCTTCAGTTCCTCAGCGGCTTTCTCATGCATCTCCTTGTACACATAATTTGTCGCGATGCCGATATGCGAAGCGATGAACTCCTTGTCCACGGCCAATGCTTTTTGGTACATTGCAATCGACGCGTCGAACCTCCCCATCTTCAGCAGCAGCTCTGCGTACGAATCGTAGGGATTCGGATCGTTGGGAATAAGCTCAGTGTATTTCTTGAATACCTTCTCTGCCTCATCATAGCTTTCGACTTGACGATAGGCGTAGCCGAGAATGTTATACGCCGGCGAGTAGTTCGGTGCAAGCGAAATGGCTTTCCGGTAATGGGCAATGGCCTGATCGAAATTTTGTTGGCCGAAGTAGAATCCGCCGAGCGCGAACTGCGCACGCTCATCGTCGGGATACGCGGTCACAAGTTTTTTGAGATACTCTTCCTGCTTTGCCGCATTACCGGTCGAGCCTGCGTCCGTGGCGAGAATCAGAAGGCGTTCACCTTCGGAGACTTTGCCGGAACTCGCGACCGCTGCTTTCAGATGACCGAAGAATTCCTGGGCCGTCGTTGCCGCCGTCGCCCGCCCGAGATGCGCCCATGCAAATGTCGGATCGAGCGCGATCGCCTGATCATAGTGTTGCAGCGAATTCGTCAGCTCGAGCTTCTCAAACAGTTCCCGCGCTTTGAGAAACTCCTTCTTCGCCTCCTCCGACTTCGTCGTGACAGGAATCTTCTCGCCCGGCGTTGCTTGCACCACCTTCGTCGCGACAATCACCAAAACGCACATCCGCATACACTGTACGAGTACCCTCTTCCTCATAACTCCTCCAATTGGTTTGATGGTTAAATGTTTTGAGAGATGATGAACCTGCTGGGTGTACGTTTCTGTCGAAAGGAAGGTTGAGCAGTTCGTCGCGTTGAGCGAGGCGTTCGTAACGAGTTTCCATCACCTCGTCACAAAACTGGCGCACGTTGATTACTCTGTTGCCTTGTCGGGAAGAGGCACAGTAGCGAAGAAGTCCTGATAGAATCTCCCGGTGTAGTTTGTCAGGAGTTCTTCGACGCGATCATGATTGGGGGAGCGGAAGATCAAGCCTGCATGATGTTTCTTGTTGAGTCGCCAGACAACTTCCGGATCGTTGTACGACGCAAGATCGGGCCACTCCTGTTTGGCAAGCGAGATCATGATGCAGGCGTAGTCGTGACGCAGCGGTTTCGGATGGTACTTGCCGTCGGGACATGTTTCTATCTTCGCCCACTCGGCCCAGAGGTTTAAGCCTGATGCGGCCTCCACCATGTCGGCGATGTTTGCGCCGCCAACGCGCGCCGAGGTTTCGAGAAAATAGTACTTGCCGTCAAGATCACTCTTGATGAACTCTGTGTGCGAGACGCCCTCCAGAAGTCCAAGCGATTTCAATGTATGTTTATTGAGGGCTTGCAGCGCCGCCTCGTCGGGAGACCCGCGTTGTAACGTTCGACTGCTGAAGACGCGTCCTTCATGTGCAACTTCCATCGGGGGCCGGCCGTACTTGCTCACGATCGAGAAGACGATTTCTCTGTTGAAGAGAATCGAGTCAACATGAAACACATCGCCGGGAGTGAATTGCTCGAGAAGATAGAATGACTGCTTGTCGCCAAGGACGCTCAGTGCATCCCACAGTTCCTGCTCGTTGTGAATTTTGCTGATGCCGATTGCTCCCGCTTGCATGCGCGGCTTCAATACATACGGCGGCGGAACACTCGCCAAATACGCTTTGATCTTTTCATAGTTGAGGATGTGGACGAACGCGGGAACGGGGATGCCGACATCTGCCGCTTTTGTTCGCATCGCGAGCTTGTCGCGAAAATGCCGTGCCGTCGAATCTCCCATGCCGGGAAACCTGAGATGCTCGCGCAACGCCGCTGCTTTCTCGACATCAAAGTCATCGAGCGCAACAATCTTGTCGAAGTGAACCGTCCGCGCCATGTAGCTCACGCCGCTGATCACATCGTTCATGTTCCACTCTTTGTCGACGTCAGGAATGTAGTAGATCTCGTCGATGCTTTCCTTCGGCCACTCTGCCTGTTCAAGACTCTTCGACGTGAGCAGTATGACGCGCGCACCCTGCCGCTTCGCTTCGCGCAGGAAGTCGAAGCCTTTGTGGAAGCTGGTGATACAGAGAAGGGTGAGCACTAGCCCTCCATAATCTTCTCATTGTTGAGTGGGTTCAGATTCAGTTGACCGCCAGCGGAGAATTCTACTTGATTCTAAGTGATTGACATCGAAGGTTTTTTATACGATGAAAGACAGGATCGTTCGAATACAATTCGGCGTTCAAAACCAATGCAGTAGCCGCAACAATTTGCATCCGGGATTTTGATTCTATTTTCTTTTCTGATCCGAATCGTTTCCGCTTTTACAGATGCATTGAGGTCAACAATTGTCATTTCACTAAGGAATTGTCTAACGAGCGATTCTTCATCGCTTGAAAGAGAATGGTAGGAAAGAAGCTCGATTTCAGAAATTGCCGAAACAAAAAAGCGACCACGAGGGATCTCCTCCGCCAAACTCCCGCCGAGCTGTAGCAGAATGATGTTTGTGTCGAGAACAATCGTTATTGCCATTCCGAACGGATTCTTTTTTGGTAAACGAGCGGATCTTCAGTCAAATGAATTTTTCCCGCATACTTCGATAGATCAATATCTTTACCTCTGGTCACCGCACCCAACTGACGTTCAATCTCCTGCCAATCCTCGTAGTCGATCTGGACGGCTATTGGACGCATGTTGCTTTCATCCGCAACGATCTTCTTTCGAATCTCTTTCATGCACATCTCCGGTGTATGAAGTCATACTGCAAAAAGCTACATCAAAACGAATCTATTGTCAAACGTAATCTCGTCGATCCGGCAGCCGCACAATCGGATACACGCGTTCTGCTTTGTCAAAGTACGGAGAACGTTCGTAGAAAAAATTCAGCCGCTTCGCCGGATCGTCGGCGAAGGCATCATCATTGGCAATCCGTGCATCGAACTCAGCCTGCAGCCTCGGATCGTCGTCCAGCATCTTCTGCGCAATCGGCTCCATGATGTATGGCTCGGCATATTCTTTTCGCTCGAAGAACGCGTTGAAAAAGCCCCAGCTCACAAATGAGTCGGGTGCCTCCGGCTCAAGCAGATTCATGATCACACGTAGTGTTCGTTGTTGCGTGTAGACGATGAACGTTCCGGCGGGGAGATAGCTTTCCTCAATAACCTTTTCGACGCCGCATTCTACCCGCTGTCTGCCTTCATACGGTCTGGCTGCAAATTCAACTTCAACAAACTTGTACCGCTCGACATCAAGCGTCTCCCCCTCACGCATCTCCTTTACCTCGATGCCATGCAGTCTCATAATGTCGACGAGATGCGCGAACTCTCGCGGAATCGCATAAGCGAATGGCACATCTACGTGGACCTTGACTTCTGTTCGTGAATAGAATGGAAGATCGCAATCAGCTGGCGTGTGAGAATACCTCGTGACGACCGAGCCTGTGATGCTGCTCTCTACTTCCTTCGAAGCAACGCCTTTGAAGTGAAACGGTTCAGCTTCGTCAAGCCCTTCCAGCACAAGAGGGAAGGGTCGCCGCTCGTGCCTGAACTCATGCACCGTATTCACATCAGCAAAGTAGTTCGCGTCCCTCAATTCCTTATAGTGCGTGTTCATGTAGTCCAGCGCGGCTGTGTTGATTTCTTTTGTTGAGTGGACGCGATTCTCAAACGGTTTTAGGGAATGTGTTTCGACGAGGAGCAACACGCGATTCTGCAACGCAGCATAGCCGCTCGAGAATCGGGGAAGCATTGCCCAATCGGTAAAGCCTTCATGCAGGTGTTCGCCCTTCATTTCCAGATACGGCGCAATCATAAAGCCTGAAGACTCAACCTGCCTGACAACATGCGGCATAAGTTTGTCTCTTCCCCACGATGCGAGTCCTGCGTCGATGTTCTGGTGCGTTTCGATTGCATACGTGAGATGATACTGATAATCCGCGCCATTGGTAGTGTGGTTGTCGATGTAGAAGTCGGGTTGCCATGAGGTGTAGAGCTGCAGTAGCGCCTTCATCTCGGGCGCGTCGGCTTTCATGTAGTCGCGGTTCAAATTCAGATTCCAGCTCGTCGTGCGCCAGCCCATGTTCGCCGGGCCGTTCTGGTTCGGACGATTATACGGACTTGTTCGCGCATGTCCGTCCACATTCAAGATCGGAAGAATCACCAGCACGAGATGGTCGAGAAGGTGTGCAAGCTCGCCGGAGATGAGCATCTCGCGCAGCATCAGCATGCATGCATCGTTTCCTTCGATCTCTCCGGCGTGAATTCCATTTTGAATCAGCACAACAACTTTGCCGTTCGCGCGCGCCGCTTGCGGGGAGAAATCTTTGTCCTTACCAACAACAAGAAACTTCAACTCGCGACCTTGCGGCGAAACGCCGAACGTGAACATCTCCGCTTTGCCCGTTTCTTCGAACAGAGAAAAATACTTCATCGTCTCGTCGTAGTTCGGCGATTCAAGAAAGTTGCTGCGTTCGAAGTGGGTGAGATATTCGGGGGGGAAAGACATTGGCGGATTCTGGGTTTGGGGGGTTTGGGGTTTGGGTTTCAGGGTTCAAGATTCAGGGTTCAGGGTTCAAGGTTCAAGGTTCAGGGTTGGGTTCGGATTGTCGCTTGTCGGCTTTGATTTCTTCCCAAGTTTTTCCCTTACTGGGATTCTTGTCAAACCACTCGCTACGCCGGTCGAGTTCATCCTTTTGAGACTGTGTAAGTTCGATCGTCTCTTTGTCTGCTGCAATGCTATCCCAGATATCTTCCACCAAGAGAATACGTTCGGCAACGCTTAGCTTCTTTGCTTGCTCGAAGATTTGTTCTGAAGACATTGTTGCATCCTTTCATCGAATAACTCCGACCTAACATACCAATCCCACCAGAAACAAACAAGAATCTCGACGACGACCGATTGTTTTGTTCGACAAGGACAACTATATTGTGGTGCAAGTGTTCGAGTCAATTCCACTCAACTGCATGGCCACGCCGAGAGTCAATCACTTCTTTGTTGATGAGTCTGGCGATTTGACGCTCTTCGATGCAAAAGGAAGGATCGTCGTCGGCAATGAGAATGTGTCCAAGACATTCATAGTTGGATTCGCTCTTATTCCCAACCCGGAACATGTCCACCTTCAGCTTGAGAAACTCCGAGCTTCTCTGATTGCCGATCCATATTTCAAGGACGTACCATCGATGCAGCCCGGTACAAAGAAGACTGCTGTCTTTTTTCATGCAAAGGACGATGTAGGAGAGGTTCGCCGTGAGGTGTTTCATCTCTTGCCGCAATTGGGAGTAAAAGTGCAAGCGGCAATCAGACGGAAGCAGACGTTAGCACAGTTCGCAAAGACCTATTTCACATTCCATGGCGAGAAACTGCAGCCAAACACAGTGTATGATGATTTGATCAAGCGGCTGTTCAGAAACGTGTTGCACAGGGCTGAGGAGAACAGAATCATTGTGGCTCGGCGTGGCAAGTCGCCGCGAACGGAAGCGCTCGAACGCGCGATTGAAAAGGCAAAGCGGAATTTTGCGTACAAATGGGGGAAGAAAAGCGATGCGCTCACGACGATAATTCCCGCGTACCCATCTGAATCGGCCGGACTACAGGTGATTGATTATTATCTGTGGGCGTTGCAACGTATGATCGAGAAGAGAGAAGCCAGATTCTTCGATCTGCTGTCGAAAGACTTTCGACTTATTATGGATTTGGATGATACAAGGGACAAGCCATACGGTGAGTGGTACAGTGATACAAATCCACTGGCCCTCGAAAAACTAATGCCCGTTTGAGGCTAGGATCGAGTGGGCATGCCACTCGAACACACGGCATGAAGCCGGCGTTCGCCTTAAACGAGCAGTAGTGAAACCACAAAAATGTACGTACGTAAATTTGTATTGTCAAGTACTTATCACGCGTTATGCATCCGTAAATTCCCAGAAAGGAATTATATGAAACTTCTTCGCACAGTAGGGGCTTTGTGTCTCTTCGCATTCACAGCATCACCTTCGATGGCACAAGATGCCCGTCTCCTCCGCTTTCCCGCGGTTCACGGCAACCAGATCGTATTCACGTATGCAGCCGACCTGTACACCGTTGCCACAACCGGCGGCGTTGCGCGCAAGCTGACGAATGATGTCGGCTTTGAAATGTTCGCGCGTTTCTCGCCCGATGGCAAACGCCTCGCGTTCACCGGACAGTACGATGGCAACACGGAAGTTTACATCATGCCGGCAGAAGGCGGCGTACCGCAACGGCTAACGTACACCGCAACGCTCGGCCGCGACGATGTTTCGGATCGCATGGGACCGAACAATATTGTCATGACCTGGAAAGATGACAAGACGATTGTCTATCGCTCGCGTCGTATCGAGAAGAATGATTTCATCGGGCAACTGTTCTATGCTTCTGTTGATGGCGGAATTCCTGAGCAACTTCCGCTGCCGCGCGGCGGCTTCTGTTCATTCTCTCCCGACAAAAAGAAAATGGCGTACAACCGCGTGTTCCGCGAGTTCCGCACATGGAAACGCTATCGCGGCGGACAAGCCGATGAAGTGTGGATTTATGATTTCGAGACGAAGCAAATTTCCAACGTCACGAACAACAAGGCGCAAGATATTATCCCGATGTGGAGCGGCAACAAGATTTACTTCCTCTCCGATCGCGACAGCAGAATGAATTTGTTCGTCTACGATCTGACATCGAAGGAAACGAAAAAGCTTACTGATTTTTCCGAATTTGATGTGAAGTTCCCTTCCCTCGGCGACAAAGCGATTGTGTTTGAGAACGGCGGTTTCATCTACAAAATGGATCTGGCAACTGAGAAAGCCGAGAAAGTTTCGATTCAGATTCTGGAAGACTTCGATATCGGGCGAGGTGGACTTCGCGACGTAAGCAAAGAAATATCAAACTTTGAAATTTCACCCGATGGCAGCCGCGCATTGTTTGGCGCACGCGGCGACGTGTTCACCGTTCCGGCAAAGAACGGCAACACACGCAACATCACCGGCACGTCGGGCGTTCACGAGCGCAACTCGAAGTGGTCGCCGGATGGAAAATGGATCGCGTACGTCTCTGATGCCTCGGGCGAAGACGAAGTCTATGTCGAGCCGCAGAATGGCAGCCTGCCTGCCGGTAGGCATGGCGCACCGCCAACACAACTCACGAAAAATGCGGACACGTACAAGTATCAAATCTATTGGTCACCCGACAGCAAGAAACTTTTATGGGCGGATAAGAAGCTTCGCCTGCACTACGTTGATGTCGAATCGAAAAAGGTAACCGAAGTCGCGCAAGCGAAAGCGTGGGAATATTCCGATTACAGTTGGTCGCCCGACAGTAAGTGGATTGCATACGCGCAGCAGGAAGAGAAGACGATGAGCAACGTGTACCTGTACTCCATCGAAACCGGCAAGTCGCACGTCGTCACCGACGGTTGGTTCGATTCGTATCAGCCCGCGTTCAGCAGCGATGGGAAATATCTCTTCTTTGTTTCGGACAGAACGTTCAATCCAACATATGGCCAAACCGAATGGAACCACACGTACGGCGATATGGCGGGCATTTATCTCGTGACGCTTGCTAAGGAAACGAAATCGCCGTTCGCTCCGAAGTCGGATGAGGTGAAGTTGAAGAAGGATGAGAAAGACGAAGAGAAGAAAGATGACAAGAAGGATGAAAAGAAATCCGACAAAAAGGTTTCTGTCAAGATCGATGTCGATGGTATTCAGCAACGCATCACCGTTCTTCCGATTTCAGCCGGCGGGTACAACAATCTGCAGTCGGTTGGCGACAAGTTGTTCTACGTTCGCAACAGCAGCAAACAGGAGAAGGCGCAGATTGTTTTGTATGACCTGGACAAGCAGAAGGAAACTGAACTCGGCGAGTTCAACGGCTACGAGATTTCAGCCGACGGGAAGAAGATGCTTGTTGGCGGAAGCGGATCGTTTTTCATTATCGACCTGCCGGGCGGAAAGATTGATGCAAAAGACAAACTGAATCTGGGTGATATGAAAGTGAAGCTCGACCGCCGCGCCGAATGGAATCAGATCTTCAATGAATGTTGGCGGCAAATGCGCGACTTCCTTTTCGATCCGCATCTGCATGGCGTTGATTGGAAGAAGTTGCATGACACGTACGCGCAACTTCTTCCGTTTGTCAACAACCGCGCAGACCTTACTTACATTATCGGTGAGATGATTGGCGAGTTGAACATCGGTCACTCATACGTTGGCGGCGGCGATTTCCCGAAACCGGAGCGCATCGAATTGGGATTGTTGGGCGCAAAGCTTGACCGCGACGCTGCATCGAAATACTATCGCATTACAAAAATTCTCAAAGGTCAGAATTGGGACAAGTCCCTTCGCTCGCCGCTCACCGAGATTGGTGTTGACGCAACCGAAGGCGAATACATTATTGCGGTCGATGGCAAAGCAACGAACGACATGAACGACATTTACGAAGCGCTCGTCGGCAAGGCGGGAAAGCAAGTAACGCTCACGCTCAATGCATCGCCGAAGGAAACCGGAAGTCACGAAACAGTCGTGGTCCCGACTGCCGATGAACGTTCGCTCTATTATTATAACTGGGTGGAAGGCAACATCGAGAAAGTCTCGAAGGCGACCGACGGCAAAGTCGGTTATCTTCACATTCCCGATATGGGCGCTGGTGGATTGAACGAGTTCGTGAAGCACTTCTATCCGCAGGTGCGGAAGGATGCGATGATTATCGACGTGCGCGGCAATGGCGGCGGTAATGTTTCGCCGATGATTATCGAGCGATTGCGCCGCGACATCGCGATGATCAGCATCGCCCGCAACTCCGTTCCAACTCCCGACCCTGCAACGACCATTCTCGGCCCCAAGGTTTTGATGATCGATGAGTTCTCTGCAAGCGATGGCGACATTGTCGGTTACCGCTTCCGCAAATACGGATTGGGAAAACTTATCGGCAAGCGAACGTGGGGCGGCGTGGTCGGCATTCGGGGAAGTCTGCCGTTACTCGATGGCGGGTTCCTGAATCGTCCTGAGTTTTCGCGCTACGATGTTGAAGGCAAAGAGTGGGTGATGGAAGGAAAAGGTGTTGAGCCGGACATTTATGTTGACAACGATCCGGCACGCGAGTTCAACGGCATCGACGAGCAACTGAACAAAGCCATTGACGTCATCAAAGAAGAATTGAAGAAGAATCCGCCAACGCTTGCGCCGCCGCCGCCGTATCCGGACAAAAGCCGATGACCCCAAACCCTGAGCGCTTTTCGCGAAGGGTATAGTCGCGGTTGGTAGCGTTCCAACCCTGAGCGCTTTACAGCGAAGGGTATAGCCAAGGAATACTGGATTGTGGACCCGATGGAAAAATGGATTGAGGTGTTTGAGAATTCAGGCGGTGAGTTTCGGTTGATCGACCGGCAGAGGCGGAAAGGAACGATCAAATCAAAGCTCCTTCCTGGCTTCAGCGTCGAGATGGACTGCATATTGTAGCACTGAACGCGGGGTTTTGTGTACACAAAGCAAAAAGGGTAGAACGCAATTCTGTTCTACCCTGTTCGTTGCAGAATCCCCCTTCCCACCTGAGGGGATTTGCGGTGCTGTCAATTCACGAGATCATTCACATCGTATCTCAGGTCACTCTCTTTGGAGTCTTCAGATTTCTTCACCGGGATCAATTCCGTTTTTTTCGTTCCGAAGATAAAAGGCATTGCCACAATAGCGCCGAGCACTGCCGCAATAGCGATGATCCTCATTGGCGTCCTGCATTATTGAATGCACATGAATACTTCTTCACTCATGATGCAACTGTAGGTGAGGGCATACCAAGCCTGAACGTCGATCTCTTCCATGAGAATCATCTCGAGGAATTCTCGCTCGCCCTTGGATAATTCACTGAATCGGTATTTTTTCATAACGCCCCCAACACTTTAGAGTTTGTCACTTCATTCAATTTTAGTACGAAATTCGTGCCATAAACGAGCCTCCCGATTACTGCTCATCCTGCGTGATTTGGGCAAGCCAATTCTGGAGACGAAGTACTTTTTGCATACTCAGGAATACACTTTGGAAAAAATTACTGATCGGAGGAAGCGCGGTTTCTTTTTATTCAGCGAGATTTTTCCTATGTTCAACCGTCAAAAAATTGTTGTCCGCCCCGTGCGACTGAGAATTCCGATTATCACAATCTGAAGGAGCAAGAACATGTTGAAAGATATTGAACTGCTTTTGGGCGCCGATGCCAAGAGCTTGCTTGAGCATCAATGCAAAACAATACCGAAAGAGTCGCTGCACCTGCCGGGTCCCGATTTCATCGACCGCGTCTGGATTCCCAGCGACAGGAAGTCGGGCGTGCTGCGCAGTTTGGGGGAGTTATTTAATCATGGACGACTCGCGAAAACCGGCTACCTCTCAATTCTTCCCGTTGATCAGGGCATCGAGCATTCAGCCGGCGCGTCGTTCGCACCCAATCCGGCGTACTTCGATCCGGAGAACATTGTGAAGCTTGCCTACGAAGGCGGCTGCAATGCAGTCGCGTCAACATTCGGCGTGCTCGGCTCGGTGGCTCGCAAATACGCACACAAGATTCCGTTCATCGCAAAGATCAATCACAACGAATTTCTTTCGTACCCCAACACGTATGATCAGATCATGTTCGGCGACATCGACATGGCGTTCGAGATGGGTTGCGTCGCCGTTGGCGCGACAATCTATTTTGGGTCGGAAGAATCGAAGCGGCAGATCCAGGAGGTGAGCGCTGCATTCAAGTATGCGCACGAACTCGGCATGGCGACAATTCTCTGGTGCTACACCCGCAACCCCGCGTTCAAGACGAAGGAGAAGGATTATCATGTCTCGGCAGATCTCACCGGACAGGCCAACCATCTGGGGGTGACAATTCAAGCCGACATCATCAAGCAGAAACTTCCCGAGAACAACGGCGGCTACACCGCGCTGAACTTCGGCAAGACGCACAAGAAGGTGTACACCGATCTGTCGTCGGATCATCCGATTGACTTGACACGATACCAGGTGGCAAACTGCTACATGGGACGCGCAGGACTGATCAACTCCGGTGGAGCCGCATCGGGCGAGAGCGATCTGGCGGAAGCTGCGAAGACGGCGGTGATCAACAAGCGGGCAGGCGGCACGGGATTGATCTCAGGACGCAAAGCATTCCAGCGTCCGATGGCAGAAGGCGTGAAGATCCTGAATGCGATTCAGGATGTGTACCTGACAAAGGAGATCACTGTCGCGTAGGCGGAAGTTGAGTGTCGATGGAAAGCGTCCGGCTTAGGCAGCGCGGACGCTTTTGTTTTTAGTATTAACCTCATCCCCCGACCCCTTGTCTGCCGACAGGCCGGCTTCTCCTGAGAGGAGAAGGGGAGGTTGCGTTCTTGGGATCGGCGTCTATTTCAACGTCTTCAAAAACGCGATCACATCTTCAGCATCTTCGCGGGTCATTTTGAATGTGGGCATCGGAGCGCGGAGCGGCTTTCCCTCCCGCCCGATTCCTGTCGTGAGGAGTGTATGCATCTGAGCTTCGGAGTATTGTGGAAGTCCGGCGATGCGCGGCGCGAACTCTGCCCACGATGAAAGTTGTCGCGGCTTCGCCACAAACACCGGCGCACCGCTGAACGCGCGTGACCGGATCAGCGCGCCGTTTGCTTCGCGCGGCGTATGACATTGGATGCACATCGCGACGTTTTCAGCCAGGTACCGTCCGCGTTCCGGCTTTCCTTCAAACCCCTTCGCGCTTTTCTGTTGAGCAACGCTTATCGTCACGAGTGAGGCGCACAGCAGCGCAGCGGCGAATCTCATGCGTCAATCTCCCGAATGTGTTGTGTTGGTTGGACGAACTAACGAGTTTTTTGTTCAATTTGCAACGCTCACGGTGAACGGTGTGAACGGAGAACCGTGAACGGAGAACGGAGAACGGGAATGATCGGGCAGACTGCTTGACATTCTTGCTTCAAATCCAGAAGATAGAATGCAAAGTTTCTTAGTTTGGGAGATTACGACTCATGGTGTTTGATGTTGTTGATTTTCAGAAAGATGTGATTGAGCGAAGTTCGACCACGCCGGTGCTTGTGGATTTCTGGGCAGAGTGGTGCGGGCCCTGCAAGATTCTTGGTCCTGTGCTGGAGAAACTCGCCGCGCAGGCGAACGGCAATTGGCAGTTGGCGAAACTCGACACCGAACGATTCACGGACGTTGCCGCACGATACAATATCCGGAACATTCCGAATGTGAAGCTGTTCGTCGATGGAAAGGTCGAGACGGAATTTGTCGGCGCGCTTCCCGAGCCGATGCTCAAACAATGGCTGGAGAAAAATATTCCCAGCAAGTTTCGCAAGGACGTTCAACGGGCGGAGGCGTTTCTTGATTCAGGGAAAACTGCTGAGGCGCAACAGCTTCTGAGCGGCGTCGTTGCGGCCGAGCCGGGAAACAAGGAGGCGCGAGCATTGCTCGCGAGACTGCTCGTGTACACCGACCAAGCCCGGGCGCTCGATCTCGTCAAAGATATTCAGGAAGACTCATCCTCGTTCGAGAGTGCAGATGCGATTCGAACGCTTGCATCTCTGCTCCAACGCAACGAATTGCCGGCGGGCGAGGCGCGAGATCGGTATGCGGCGGCAATCGCGAAACTTCGCGCGCAAGAGTATGCGGCGGCGCTGGAGGGGTTTATTGACGTGATTCGAAGCGACCGTTACTACGACGACGACGGTTCGAGGCGGGCTTGCATTGCAATCTTCAAATTCCTCGGCGAAGAACATGAAGTCACAAGACAGTATCGGCGGGAATTCAGCAGGGCGTTGTACTGAGGATCGAATCAGTCAGCCCATCTCTTCGTGCAGCTCTTCGCGAACGAGCATCAGGATTGCCGACTGCGGAACGATCAGGTACTTCCTTTCATCGAACTCCACTTCAATCGCCTGCTCGCGGAGGAACAGCGCCTGATCGCCTTCCTTTGCTTGAAGCGGAATGTAGCGCGCCGGATCTTTGGGCTTTGACCATGGTTCATCTTCGCTGTAGTTGGGATTGGGAACCGCGTATCCCGGCCCCACCTTGATAACGCGGCCCGTGGCGACCTTGTCTTTCTCGCGAACGGTGTCGGGCAGATAGAGACCGGCCTTCGTCTTGTCCTGGCCGGTGTCGAGTTCCATCAGCACGCGATCGCCCACAACGATCATTTGTTTTTGAAGTCGGATAGGCATGAGATTCACTTGTTAGTTGATTCAACATAACCAAATCAGTCGCCATCAGCAATCTGCTTGTATCTGAGTCTGCGTACTTGCATATTTTCTGTGAGCGATCTGTTACTCATTACATTTGAGACTGCATGTCATACATCCGATCGAAAGATGCAGCGATCTACTATGAAGAACATGGGTCGGGGGAGACGCTCATACTACTTCCCGGACTCGTGGGCACGATTGAAAGTCATTGGCGACGGTTCATTCCGGAATTCGCCAAGCACTTCCACGTCATTGCCGTCGATTTGCGGGGCCACGGACGCACCAACAATCCGTCGGCGCAACTTCATCTCTACACGCTCGTCGCTGATTTGTTTGCGGTGATCGAGTCGTTGGAGATCGACGCTGCACATGTCTGCGGGTACAGTCTCGGCGGATACATCGGGCTTGCGTTCGGCATCCAGCATCCGGGCACAGTCAAATCGCTGCTGATGCACGGAACCAAATTCTACTGGGACGAGCGAGCGATTGCGGCAGCGATTCATGAGTTGAGCGCGGAGTCGATTTTGCTGAACGTGCCGGCCTGGGGCGAGCAATTGCAGCGCGAGCATGCGGCTGCGAACGGAGAAGACGGCTGGAAAATTTTGCTTGCCTCATCGGCGGAATTCCTCCGTCGTATGCCGGCAGAAGGGTTGAGTGAGAACGCATTGCAGCTCGCGAATTTTCCGGTGTTTGTCACAGTGGGCGATGCCGACGAGATGGTGCCCGCGCACGAAGCCGAAATGCTCGGCGCGGCTCTGCCGTACGGCATGGTGCATGTCTTTCCGAATACGCGCCATCCCATCCACAAAGTGGAAAAGCAGATGTTTCTGGAGATGGCGTATTCCTTTTTCAACGCGACGCACCGCCGAGAATCGCGACGCACACGATAAACGAGGATCGTCATGCGAAAATTCACACGAAGAGAATTTGGGAAGAGCATCACAAGCTCAGTCGCTGCCTCTCTCGTTGTTGCCCCGGAGCTGTTGTCGCAACACGCGGCAGAGCAACCGGAAGACAATTCTGCCCCCGACGTGATTGCGGGGTACAAACTCACAGAAGAATATCTCTCGCGCATC
>JACRFA010000124.1 GCA_016218065.1 Ignavibacteriota bacterium
GAGCTGCAGTCTGCCACAGTCTTCCGATCTCCTCGTCACTAGTCTTCGCTGTACGCCGAGCGCATTCGACTCCTTCAGAGCCAACACCGAAGTGCGTTACACGCTGGCAGGTGCAGCGACCATCACGTTGTACATTGCTCAACGATCGCAGTCCAGAGATCTCGTTCTTGTCAACGCGCTCGCATCGAACATCCGCGAGACGAAAGGCTCTCACGGACACACGTGGCTTGGCGACACGCATCTTGGAGTCTTCGCGGAAAGCGGCGACTACATCGCCATCTTACAAATCAACAACAACACGTATGAGGCCGCCGTTCGTGTCTTCCACTGGTAAAATCCGCTTTCTCCGAAGAAAGAGAACATTGCTCCCGCTTGTGAAAACGTTCTTTCTCGGTCAGTGTCGAGACTACGCTTTTGCTTTCACTCATTTCTTTGCCGTCAAAGAAATGGGAAATACAATCCATCCACAATCCCAATCGGAGGTCCACATGCAACGCACAACGCGGTTGTTCTGGTCATTCATCAGCAACAATCCTATCATCCCCATTCTTGCACTCGCAGTCGGAGTGATCATCTACGGCTGCTTCAAGTCGCATCCTGTCGAACCGGTGACACTGCCGACACTATCGACAACGGAGTCATCGGGCGAAGATTTTCTGAACGGCGCACTCGATGAGATCGAAGCTATCGCCGAGTGGGCGCAGGCGCGGCCGTCACGCTCGCCGAAACTGCCGTCGGCGCAGCAGAAGATTCTGTTGTCCAGGGTGTCGGGCGACAGCATCTACATCTATGGCGAGATCACGCCTGATGGCTTCGGCGCAACCGTCACCGAACGACATCAGTACCCGAAAGGCATTCTGCTCATCACCGTTCGCAAGTCGCACGGCGCGAACAACGGCAGAATCGTCACCGACACGAAGAAGTACATCACGTTCCAGAATTTTCAAAACGGCGTTGCTTCGTCAACCAATCTCACGGAAGTCTACACACTCTCCGACACGATCGTCACCCGCGTGCTGCGCAACGGACTTCTCGAGACGTACACGTTCCGACTTCCGGTGGTCACGCGCAGTGTCAACTCGCAGACCGGGTCGGTCACCGTCACGCGCCGCTTCGGATCGAGCGGCTACATCCTCTCCGAGAAGAAGGATGGCAGCGGAGCGCTGATCCAGATCAGTCGCAGCACCGGACAGTCCGATGGAAGTCTGTTCACCAAGACGGAGTATCCCGACTCAACGTGGCGCAGTACGCGCACGCTTGGTCAGGCCGACGGCTCGATTCTTCGCGAAGTCACAACGGGACGCGGGTTGTGATGCGCGATCAGGGATCCATATGGTGGTGGGTACATCTGGCAGCTTCGCTTTTTGCAATGACGCTGTCAGCATATGGACAAACCGATCCCGGCCGGTCCGTCGCAGTAAGCAACATGACGGGTGTTCTCCACCGGTCGGGGTCGTTCCCTGATTCCAGTTATCAATTGTCAATTAGCTCTTCACAATTAACGATTCTCATCGACTCTCTCAAGCTTCACCTGCTGGACATTGACATCGCAAGAGCAGAGTTTCGCGTGAGCGAAACAAATGTGTGGCACAGACTCATCCCCGAAGTTCGCATCTCGGCCAACGTTGGTGTTCAGCAACTTGTATTCATAGATCCGACGACGTTCACGCCGTACACGCTGCCAGAAGATTCCTATCGCCTCACACTGTCACTTTCACTTTTAAGCATCTTCAACATGACCGAACACGAAAATGCGATCCTCGCGCTTGAGTCGCTCAAAGCGCAGTACCTCTTGCTTCAGACACAGCAGCGCCTCGATCGGCAGCTGCGAGACTTGAAGCTCGCATCGCTTGCAACAGAACAGCATTTGGTTGAAGAAGAGCTCCGGTTGACGACCGAGATCCTACGGTACACCCAGCTTCTCTTCGATCAAAGCAAAACCGATTTCGACAATCTCACGAAAGCCAAGCTCCAGGTCATTCAAGTCCAGAAGTCCCTCAACGCAATTGAGAGAAGCATGTTTACGCAATGACGCTGACATGGGTTGAGAAAATGCGAGCCACGCTCCCGTTCGTGATGTCGCTTTTGTAGGACTCCCGAAACCGACGGCAGTGTGTTGGAGGCAATGCCTGCCTGCCGGCCAGGCAGGGGCAGGTTTCGATTTTCAGTCGCTGTGCTCTGTTACTGAAAATCGCCGGGGCGGAATCTCAAAGTGCGGGACTTTGCTGCTAAAGAAATGGACAGCCAGTGTCCTCATAAGAAATTGGCAAGAACGGACTTAGGATTTCCAATCATGTCGCTGACTTTGTTTGCACTGATACTCACGCTCCAATCAGGTATTTCTTGCCAAGAATTATCAGCGTTCAACGCGTCTTACGCACACGACACACTTGTTGTTCTGACTTCGGATTCAATCACATGCAATGTCTCGCTCTACAATCTCCTCGGCGTTCACCTCATAGACTTTGGTACGCGACAACTCCACAAAGGACGAAACACAATCTGCTGTCCAGCATTGTCGCGAGGAATTTACATCGTCGTCTTCAGATCAGACACTCTCAGAATTATCAAACGGATCATAGTACGACAGGTCATTGCCCAATGAGGTCAGACTTTTTGCTTTTTCCAGGGCATTTCGAAATCGGCGGCTGAGCGCGTACGCGGCGATGCGTGCGTTTGCGATTTCGGTCGCTCTGCCTTGTTGCCGAAATCGCCCAGGATGTGCATAGGAGAGCATCGCTGCGTTCCGATTTCGAAGGGCTTTCTTTCGTCCCTTTCTTTGGCCCGTCAAAGAAAGGGACAATGTGAACAAGCGACAAAAGGGAAAGGCGACCCTGCTTCATCAGAGCAGTCTCGAAAAACAATAATGACTCCTCTTTGATGATCAATGGCTCTCAACAAATCATCGGCAATGTTCCGGGACAATATCTCAACCCGCTGCTCGTTGCAGAATCTCAGGCGGCAGACCACACCGGATTCATTGTCGTCACCTACGAACTTGACCCAAGACAATTCGACGTCCTCTTTCTGCAAGGACGCGTCATCACTCACTGTGCGCGCATGAACAAAGACCTTCGCTTCTTCATCGATCAACATGACGTCACCACAACATTCCGTGATCGTCACAGCGAGAGCATGGTGTCGCTGTTCGTATGCGATCTGCAGAGCATCCAGCGGTTCATCGCGACGTTTCACTCCGAGCCGTGCTTGAAAGTTCACGTCGATGCACTCACAAAGCCTCAGATTCTTGCTCTGATCAAATCCACCGGCTGCTCACAGGGAATCATCGAGCGCAATGATTTCTCTGCGTCAATGCCGATCATCGAACTCAAGGAGATCGAGTCCGCCAGCGAGCTTCCCGTCTTCACCGGTGGATTCAAACGAGGGCGCCTTCTCGTGTACGACCTCGTCAAGAACCGGGAGATTCAATCGCATCGCTTCACCCCTATCGCTGTTAACGATCTCGGATCAGTCAGTCGAAAAAGGCGACGCAGAAGGCGAGACCTTGAGGCATCTCTTGAAGACCAACAGGCGTTGCCATCTACTTCTGTACCTACGCCGGAAAATCCCGCCGAAGCTATCGAGGCGCTTGCGAACGAGATTCTTGGAGCCACACAATCGGCTATTGATGATTGTCCATTAACCAATGACAATTCACCTTCCGCCCCCGGTCCGCAGTCTTCGGTCACCAATGACGCGACAATCGCCGATCAACGATCCCCCAACAATAAACCAGACACGAATGATTCATCCCAATCGCCACAACCAGAGACTTCACCAACAGTTCAACCCGCACCTGAAGAAACAGTACCGACTCAGGAGCCAGGACATCCAGAGCCATCACCATTCACGCGTGTTCTGGAACGCGCGCTTCGTTCAGTCAAGCAGCAGATTGTTGAAGCTTCCCCGCAGCGTGCCGAATCGATCTTCGCTCAGGCAGAAAAGAAGATTCTGATGCTGAACCCGGATTTCAACTTCCGCACGCTCGACGACACTACGGCAATCATCACGCTTGATCTGATCGAAGAGATGATCAAGCAATCGCCGCTGCTCAAGCGTTCGCGGCTCCGCGAATCCGCAACAGAGTTGGTTTCCGATCTTTACAACAAGCAGTACGAACTCCTCGAAGACCACAACGCCGTCGACTCCGTCGAGCAATGCTACTACCGACTAAAAGGCTCGAAATCATGATTGGCTGTTCTTTGCTTTCTCCCAACAAACAGAGGCACCGCAAAATCGGACGCTGTGTGCTTTTGCGGCGATGCGTGCCTGCACGCCGAATTCGACACAATGAGGTGGTAAAGCGATTTCGTCTGTCCAGTTTTCTCCGGGCGATCATCCGCTTTGTCCATAGCCTTGCGAAATCGGCGGCAGTGTGCGCTGTGGCGATGCCGTGCGTTTGCGATTTCAGCCGCTTTGCTCTGTTGCTGAAATCGTACGGCTCGTGGAGAGTAAGGCATCGCTGCGTTCCGATTTCGCAAGTTCTCTTTGCCACTTTCTCTTCTAAAGAGAAAGTGGAAACGCAACTCTACAAATGCGCGTTGCTCTCTGATGATTCGGCCAGCGTTGTTTCGTTTCGAATATGGAGATCGAACCTTCTATGAAGTGGTTCCATCACGAGTGCGCGGCCAAGCACGACCCCAAACTCCAAACCCTCGGCGACGAGTTCGGCGCCGAAGGACTCGGCATCTACTGGGGACTGCTTGAGGAAATCGGTCAGCATTCGGACACATTTCATCTCAAAATCACCGGAGTCTCGCGTGAATGTGAGAACAATCGCGCAACATCTGCTCAGACTTCAAAAGATTTGTCGATGAACTTAATTTCTCCTCACATCGAGGTCAAAAAGATTCCGCAACTCTCTGTTCGCCTTCTTGCAAAGAATCTGTTCACTACCACACAGAAGCTGACGAAAGTTCTCGAAGCCACTGTGAACATCGGACTCTTCGATTCGGCTAAGTGGTTGCAACATAGCATCCTGTACAGTCCTGCATTCGCACTTCGTGCGGACGACTACACACGTCGTCAACAACGACGAGGGGAGTACGTCCGAAGTACGCCCGAACAAAGTGCAAACACTGTTCGAACAGACGCCGAACAGAGTGCGAATCTTGTTCAGGCTAGACCTGCCCTGAGTCCCGACGAAGTCGGGAAAGGGTCGGATTTTGTTCGCTTAGAAGCAGAGCAGAAACAGAAGAGAACAGAAGAGAACAGAAGAAGAACAGAAGAAGAACAGAATAGCATACATGCGTGCATGCCGGCTGAAAATGTTGATAACTCGTGTTATCAGACCACGAGCAGCGACGCAATCGATTTTCTCCTCGTTCCCTCAGCCGAGCAGTTCGAATCGTATCGGCAGAAGGTGCTTGCCGAGGTTACAGCCTGGAACGTGGAACGCAAAAACAAATTCGACTGGCATCCGTCCACCGACGAACTGAGGAAACTGTTTTGTTCCGGCAGCGAGCAGCACAAACTCAGCCTGTGTTATCAGGCGTACAACATCAACAACGAGCGGATCAACTATCCGGAGCTGGTGCTGCGCGCGGTTCGTCTCATGCTGCGATCGAGCGAGAAGAAACGGATTCTGAATCCCACCGGTTGGCTGTGGAGTTGTTTGCATGGCAACGGTGACGGAACAACGCCCTGGGTCCAGCTCCTCACCGCCGACGAAGAAAACGACGTTGGCAATCATCTGAGTCGCGCCATCTCCTCCCGCTCAAGTCATCCTCCGTGACTCCCCAATTGACCAACGACTATTGACGATTGACTGTCCTCGATCTTCCGTCGACTCGATTGCCACCACTGCGATGCGAAATCAACGGATGGTGCGTAGGCCGACGACGGCGTGCCTGCCCTTCCGGCAGGTGGGCGATTCAATTTTCAGTGATCAAGACACGCTTTGAGCGCGAGCCTTCCGAAACCGACGGCGATGTGCGTCAGCGGCGATAAGCGAGTTTCGATTCTCAGTTGCTCTGCAGTTTTACTGAGAATCGTTGGCAGGTGTGGAGGAATTATCGCAGCGTTTCGGTTTCGGAACGGTTTCTTTCGCCGATTTCTTTGCCGCCAAAGAAATCGGCAAAAAATAGCAGGCTTCGAAATTGTGTAATCAAATTCTTGAATTCTATGTTCTCCTATCCCAACGCCTCGCGCACCGCGCACGACTTCATGAGTCGTATCCAGGATGTCTGCAACAAATACGAAATCGTCGGCTCGCTGCGCAGACAACGCGATTTCGTGAACGACATCGACATACTCGTCATCCCGAAGCTGTACGAGACAACGGAGATGACGCTCTTTGCCGAGCCAGTGATGGTGAGCCTTCTTGATCAACGACTCGACAAACTTGCTGCTGATGGATTCATCAAGTGGGATGTGAACGGTCCGAGGATCAAGCGGTTCTTTGTTCCCGCTCGACCCAAACCCATTCCGGTTGACATCTACGTTGCAACGACGACGACTTGGCCAACGCTGCTCCTCATCCGAACCGGCAGTCGCAATCACAACATCATGCTGGCTCGCAAAGCAAATGATCTGCACATGATCCTGAAAGCCGACGGCACTGGTCTGCTCTCACCCGGCGGCTCATTGATTTCTGTAACCGATGAGATCGACATCTTTCGTCAACTCAAAGTGAAGTTTCGGCTTCCACAAGAACGTGAATAATCCATGATGTTGACATCTGACTTCTGAATCCTCCATGATTGAACTTGCATATCCTCCGTCCATCCAGCGAATCATCGATCGCTGGCACATCGAGCTTCGCATCGGTGCCAAACTTGATGAATCCAAATTGACAAAGGAGCATCTTCGCCTGCTCCTCGTCATGCTGATCGAAGCTGTAATTACGGACAATCAACAACCAACAACAAACAACTCCCGTCCTGACGCCCGACCATTCGACGAGTCGAGTCTTCGACCGACCACCGATTTCTTCAGGGACATAAACACATGATCGCTCCAACACACATCACCTTCGCTGAGTTTATCTATCTCCTGATTCTCACAACGACAGGAATCGCGCTCTCGCCATTGAATGCGATCACCATCGGAATCTCGTCGCTGCTTCCGGACATCGACACAGAAGCAAGCCGCATCGGCAGACTCGTTCCGTTCATCTCAGGCCGAATCGAAAAACGTTTCGGACATCGCACACTCACGCACTCACTGCTCTTCGTGCTCTTGCTTGCGGCCGTTCTCTCGCCGCTCCTTTTCCTCAACCTGAACCTCGACCTCTACCTGTGCTTCATCATTGGCTACGCTACGCATCCGTTTCTCGACACAATGACCGTCAACGGCGTGCGCCTCTTCTATCCGTTCTCCGAACTCAAATGTGTCTTTCCTCTTGAAGTCAATCAGCCGCACAGATACAGAGTGCAGTCAGGTTCGAAGGTTGACAAGATGCTTACAGTTTTATTTTTGATCGGATGCATCCCGACGTTTCTCATCGCTCATCAGGGATACGAAAGATTTGTGCGCTTCACGCAGCGCAGCGTAGAATCGGCCATACGTGACTACAATGAATTCTCCAAAACTCACACAGTCGTCGCCGAGATCCTTGCCCATGATCTTCTCACGAAAGAGCAAATCAGCGGCGTGTTCGAAGTCGTCGGGGCGCGTGATGAGCACACACTCATCTTCAGAGATCAACAGGGACGCCTTCGCAGTCTCGGACAGCAGTACGATGCGCGTTATGTTGCCGGGCATGCGCTCTGCCGGAGAGGCGAACCGGTCGTAACACGCATTCGCTCGCTTGACATGTCGCATCGAACGCTCGGCGTCTTGATCGACTCATCATATCCCGGCACACTTTTCTTCGGGACACTCCGCTCACACGACAAAGTCATTCTTCCGCCAGCGGATCGAGATTTCATGCCCATCGAAGGATCCGCGAATCATCTTATGTTCAACTTCGCTTCTCTTCGCGACATTCATCGGCTTGGCCTTGCGAACGTGATGATCGAGCAAGGCGAGCTTATTGCCCGCACACTCACACCGGTCACACCATCAAGCTATGTGCAATCACAGCAGCCTGACTACCCTCGCTACTCCGAAATCAGCGTAGTGACAAACACTGACCAACATGCACGCACTCACGTTCACGTCGGTGATTCCATAGCGCGAGGAGAACAGCTTGCCGTCATCGAGCTATCTGCCGCGCTGAAAGCGAAGGTGGAACACAACCAGAAGAAAATCTTTGCCCTTGCCATCGAGCTTGACCAGAAGATCTCCGATCTCTGGGAGAAGATCTACAAGAAAGAGATTGTACTGGCACAGGACTCTGTTGAGTACGAGTCGCAACTGACGGCGTTCAAGAATCACTATGCGAATCTCCGCAAACTGAACGCAGCCCGACAAAAGTTCGAGACAACGAAGCGAGAGGTGAAGAACCTCATAGCATCGGAGAACACACTGAAGTGTAACTATCTGACGAAATCCGACAGAGCTGCAACCGAGAACGTGCGTCTTCTTGCCAAGTTGAGACCCGTAGGATACTCCGATTCAGTCATCCACTCCACTGTCGACGGCGTCATCACCGACATACGCCACACTGCCGAAGGCCGCAACCAACGCACAACATTCATCATCAAAACACGATGAACTACTATTGCCATCACTGTAAGAAGCAACTCAGAAGATATCACGTCAGCTGTCCTGAATGCGGGACGTGGGGATCGCTTTCGACGCAAGTAATTTTCTCTGACGAAAGCCACGCAAAACCTTTGCCGCTTCCGGCAATCAGTGCATCTGTTACACCGCGGATCGAAACAGGAATTGCTCAGATGAATCTCCTCCTCGGCGGAGGGATGGTGCCCGGAAGTTCGATTCTTCTCGCTGGTCCGCCCGGAGCGGGAAAGTCAACGCTTCTTCTTCAAGTGCTCAAGAGTATGAATCGCAAGGCTCTGTATGTTTCCGGAGAAGAATCCGTTGAGCAACTCAAGCTTCGTGCAGATCGGCTTGCCATCATCTCCGAAAATATTCTGCTCCTGTTCGAATCCGAGACAGAAAAGGTAATCGGTCATGCTATTGAGCTGAAGGCAACGATCGTCGTCATCGACTCCATTCAGGCAATATACACATCGTTGTCGGATGCGCTCTCTGGAAGTGCAACGCAAATTCGAAAATGTCTCTTCCTGCTTCGTCGCGCAGCGCACGACTATCAGTTCGTTCTTGTCATCATCGGACAGGTCACTAAGGGCAGCAAGTCAGCCGGCCCACGTGCACTCGAACACGCCGTCGATGTTGTTCTCCATCTCGCAACGGAGATGAACGACAATCGTCTGCTCTATGCAGTCAAGAATCGTTACGGTTCTACCGAGCACCGCTGCACCCTTCTCATGAAACCCAACGGACTCGAATTCACATGACCCAATCTATCAACGATCAACAAACAACGATAAGCCAAACCTCCGATCTCCGCCACGACCTCATCTTCATGGGCCGGAAGGAAGAACTCTTTCAGTTGACTCGCAACTTGCAAAAAGGAAGACATACTTTGCTTGTTGGCGACAAAGGCATCGGCAAGACGCGGCTCATGCAGGAAGCACGATGGATTCTTTCCGGACGAATCCTGCGGATCGAGTTTGCCGCGTCTGTGATCGCACGAATTCAGGGGGGTCTCTCGAAACGCATGCGAGCCAATCAATACAAAATCGTGTACATCGAGCATCCGAATCCGCTTGGCGAGTGCCTCAAAGAACTGGCCGAACAGCTCTATTATAACGGCGACCTTCGTGTCGAGACCGCGGAGGCACGACTCGATTGGCCGCTCATCAAGAAGCGCCTCACCGGACTCGGCAGTAGCAAGCTGCAGGCGTTGATCTTCGAAAGCATCACCCGTTCCGACAAGCCGTATCTCATCTTCTTCGACAATCTTGATCGTGTGTCGCCGAGCCAGCATGCGTTCCTCGAAACCATTCTAAACATCGCCGTTGTGTGCACGGCAGTCGTGACAATCAAGGAGCACTTCGTCTATAAGCGAATATGGTCATCGTTTGTCAGGATTGATCTTGAGCCGCTTCACGAATCCGTTTGCAGAAAGCTGATCGACTTCTTCTTCGACCACTATTCGGTTCGTGCGATTGACAAAGACCTCTTCCGCATGGAGATCCTCAAAGCAGCAAACGGCAATCCGTTCTTCATCAAGACGATGCTTTGGCACGGCTCGCTGGAGAACTATGTCAACATGGAAGAGATCCGCAACCTGCGACGAGTGCAGCAAGGACATTACTTCAACATGGGCCCTGCATACATCTTCAGTGCAAGTGTGTTCACGATCTTCAAAATCTTCTCACTCGGCACAGACAACAAAGAGTTCTACATCTACTTCTCCGCGCTCGGCGTTCTCGTGTACATTACGTTCAGAGTCTTCCGGGCGTTCTTCCTCTTCAGGCCACAGAAGTACAATTGAGGTGGAGACAAATGGATGAAGAGAAGAAAGCCTAGACCAGAACCGACACTTCAAATGCGGCGCGAGGAAGTAGAGGGACTATCGCGCGAAGACACCGACCAAGTCATCGAAGATCTCGCAGATCTCCTCATCTGCGCATGGCAGCGTAAACATATTTTCGTTCAGGACAAATCGGACAAAAGAGAACCATCTTGATTTCTTTCACATTCTCCTTATCTTCTCAAAGAGAATTTCACGTTATCCTTATGAGGAGGCACACCCTATGAATCTTGCGGTTGGATATGTACGTTGTTCAACGGATTTGCAGGACGACTCCATTGAGCAACAAAAACTGGAAATCCAAAAATGGGCCAATGCCAACCAGTACAGAGTCCTTCACTGGTACGAAGACGAAGGGAAGAGCGGAACATCCTTTGACAAGAGGCCGGCATTTCAAAAAATGGTTCGCGATGTGATGAACCATCCGCAGTTCAAGCACATCCTCGTGTACGATGAATCGCGTTGGGGAAGGCCGAACAACCCGCGTGAGAACACATATTGGAAATTCCACATCGAGAGATTTGGCGTACGGGTCCGCATTATCAACAGCAGTTCCAAGAACGAAAACGACATCGGAAGCTTTGTTACCGAAGTCGTAGAGAGTGCCGAGGCCTCAGAGTATTCAAAGAAGCTATCGCGTGCGACGCTTCGCGGTTCTTCCGCCAACGCCCTGAAGGGATACTCATCCGGTGGGACGGCGCCATTCGGCTATTGCCGCGTCGCGGTGGACAAAGAAACGAGAGAGAAACTTAGAGTTCTCAATCCTGGTGAATGGATGCGCAGCAACAAGGAGAAAGTCGTTTGGGATCTTGGCAACCCAATGGAAGTCGAGCTCGTCAAACGAATTTTTGAAATGAAGGCGTCAGGTCGTGGGTTTGTTGCAGTAGCCGATCAACTGAATCGGGAGGGAATTCCTTGTCCACAGCGCGGGCGTTGGAGGAACAAAGATCAGAAATGGTGTCAGGGAACAATACGCGCCATCATCACGAACAAAACCTATTGCGGAATCCGCGTCTATAACAAACATCCTCAGAGCCATGTGACACTTGACCGAGGAAAGCAGCAATGGATCAATTCAGAAACTGATTGGGTGACTGCCCGTGGCGCTCACCCATCGATCATATCAGAAGAGCTCTTCACGAAGGCTAACACTGTCAACCAGCGTACATTCGGCATTGGCAGCGCGCAAATAGTCAAGAGTGAGTACTTGTTGTCAGGCCTGATGAAATGTTCACACTGTGGTTTCAATTTTTCTGGGCAGCGATACTACAAAGATAGACTGTACTACTATCAAGATAGTGGATACGTCAACAAGGGACGTTCAGTGTGCACTTCCTATTTGATTCGCAAGGAGAAGATCGAAGAGTTTATCATCAGGAACATTAAGGAGAATATTCTCGATGCACACTGTGAAACTAAGCTGCGAAAAATCATTGGCAGCAGGTTGCGGGAGAGAGCAGTCAAGAAGGAGCCAAGTCTCGAAAAGATAGAGATTGCAATCAATGACACGGATATCCAGATTCGCAATCTGGTAGATGCGATAGCTAAAGGTGTCAACGTTGACACCGTGCTCACGCGAGTCCAGGAACTCGAGGTACAGAAGTCGCGCCTACAAGCGCAACGTCAAGGTTTAAGGTCTTTAGCGCCCGACGGGGATGGCGTGACACAACTTACCGACTCTATCCTAGCAGAGCTTCTCCACTTTGAACAAGTGTTTGATCAGGCAAACACGTTCGAGAAGAAGTCTTGGATTCGCCGCTTCGTCCCAAGAATCACAGTTGACAGAAGCAAGAATCAGATCGTCTGCCAGATAATGAAAATTCCGATGGTGAGTCACTCGCTGATGACTACTTTACTACCATCGGAATCTTCTATCAATGTTGTAGCGGGGACAGGACTTGAACCTGCAACCTTCGGGTTATGAGCCCGACGAGCTACCAATTGCTCCACCCCGCGATCATCTTTCAACAAACACTTTCGAGACTTGAACCTGCAACCTTCGGGTTATGAGCCCGACAAGCTACTCCCGATTCATTGCATCGGGACTCCACCCCGCGATCGTATGTTTTGACTTTTTTTCGCGACTTCAACCTGCATCCCGAC
>JACRFA010000125.1 GCA_016218065.1 Ignavibacteriota bacterium
CCTCGTACGAAGAAAACACGTGGTCTTTCGTCATGAGCCTCCCAAGCTTTCTTGCAGTGATTTCCACTTTGGCAAGAGCTTATACTTCTCAAGAATCGCTGCCAGCCGATCGTCATCGTATTTCTTTTCGACCAAGACTCGGCGGAGACGCTCACGGTATTTCTCTTTCCCAAGTTGAATCATGATCGCCATGAGGTATTCAAGTTCGAAAATCTTCACGGACATCCCTTTGAAGTGTACGCGAACAGCATTGGCAAACGCGTCGCGACTCAATTCATCGTAGGGAACGAGAAACTGAACCGGAAAGTCAGCAAGGAAGACATACTGACCTTCCACTCGAGCATTCCTTTTTGAAGTGAGATATTTGTACACACCGCTAAGATCGATGAGCGGTGATGATCGGCGCTGCTCAAGTAGAATGAACACGTCAATGTCTTCAGTGAAGGTCGGCTCGGAATAGTATACCAACGCAGTCGCACCGCCAATGACATAATCGTCGATCACCTTGTCCCGCAACATCTCATCCAGTATGCCGATTATCTCTTTCACCTATTCACCTCAATAACATCATCCGCTTCACCGAAACAAACTCTCCCGCTCGCAAGCGATAAAAGTAGACGCCACTCGACAGACCCGAGGCGTCAAACGTCCGCGAATAACTTCCTGGATGCATCTGTTCATTCACTAGCGTCTTCACTTCTCGTCCCAACAAATCATACACCTTCAGCGTCACGCGACTGACTTCTGACCCTTCGGCTCTGCTCAGAGCGGGCTGCTGGTCTCTGACCTCTGGTATTTGGAATTTGATCACCGTCGTTGGGTTAAACGGATTAGGATAATTGTCGAACAGCTTGAACTCCGACGCGCGCTCATCGACTGCAACGCCGGTAACATAGGAAGAATCAGCGACAAAACGAAAAACGTCCTGACTCGTGATTGTCTTGTCGGTGATGATCCACAGCGTATCGCCGAACGTTGGACGGAGTGTTGGGGTGAAGTTCATGTTCACCTGATAGCTTACCTGACCTGCCCCCGGTGGCTGCGGACGAAGAACCAACTCGCGACCGGGCCGCCACATGCTGTCTGCCAATGCGTTTTGCACAAGTGCATAAGCAGTCTGCATGGAATCGATATTGCGCATATAAAAGGGACAGACAACAACCTTCCGGCTGTTGTTGTTGATCGCCGTGTCGCCGGGATAGAGATATTTGCCGTTTGGTCCGATCTCCAGACTGTTGAATGCGAAAAACCAATCCAGTGGAACCTTCACACGATTAGAAAAGGAGACCGTCCAGTTGAAATTCAGCGCGCTGTCCAACACCGGGCGGTTGAATTTGGATTTCAACTGATTGATATCCGTCTTCTTGTCGTTGACGGTAAGCTTCAATCCATCAAATAAGGGCGTCGACATCCCCGTCGCCAGCCGATAGTTATTGAGGACAATCTGATTGGTATTCAGATCTTTGATGAATATGTTCTTGATTGTGTCGGACGGAACCGAGAACGTCGCCTCATAGGTGTGCCCGCTCAACTGAGAGGGATTGATCACCAGCAACGACAAGTCGGCAGTTGCTTTGCCGGCCACATGCTGAAACGCGTTCGGCTGATAATGTCCAGCCTCCTGATTCAAAGCGAAAGACCTGCTCACAAGTGTCGTGTCAAGAATTCCGTCGGAGGCAGTAATCTTCAAGAAGCAAGATGACACGTTGGGAGACGAAGAGAAATCCCACGCGTACGAATGCGCACCGCTGCTATACTGTCCGTTGTGGATGAGAAACCATGGACCGTTTGCATTGTACGCGGCAAATAATGAAACAGACAGCGAGGAGTTGTCTGCGTCTTCTGATGTCCATTCGATGTTTAGGGGCGCATGGCTGATTGTTGTCCCTTCAAAACTGAATGGCGATTCAAGTTCAGGGCGCGCATTGCCCGTATTGTTGACAGTGAATCGCTGATCTGAGACGTCATAGAAATAGTGAGTGAGGTCGGAACCGTACGCCACAATGCGCAGCAAGTAGTTCACGCCATCACGTACGCCGGTTGTATTCCATGTGAGCGGTTGAACGACAGAATGTTCCCACGCAATTGGCTTCCACGTCTTACCCCGATCCCACGAGCATTCTACTAAAACCTTCGCATTCGGATCTGTGCCGGAAAAATTCCAAGAGATCGGCACGTTGCCGCTCACAACACCGGACGCCGGCGATGTGAGGTTGATGGTGTACATGGGATCGCCGCCTTGCTGCCCCAGGCTCCCCCCGATGCTTGGCCAGTGCGAAGCGAAGTAAATGTAGTTCGCGTCGTCAAGCATGTCCATATAATTTTCTGAAAAGAAAACTGCGATAGACACGTATGTACTTTCTCCCGGCTGAAGGGAGAATGGGCCGGTACCGAAATTCAAAAAATTGTCACCTTGCTGTCGGCTCGTGTCAATTCGACCAGAAGACAACATGGAATAGTAGAGCGCGTCATTCCGCGGGTAGCTTGTGGCGTCAAACACTCCAATATTAAGTGAAGTAAGATCTCTGTTCCCGGGCGTTCTCAAGAACTTGAAGTTCAAATATCCGCATGGTTTTCCGCCCGTACCAATTCCATCTGCGTCCCATACATGCACTGTGTTTTTTGCTTGCAGCCGCGAGGGATCTCCGGCAGGACCCGTCGAAGACACGGCACTTGCGATGTCATCAATGTAGTCGTTCGCACCTCCGATGTGCGGATCGCCGTAGAATCCGAAATAACATTTGTTCAACGCCTTCGGACTCTCATTCTTCAGTTTGTACTTGAGGATCACGGCATCAGAAAGTCCGCCACCGAATTGGTAGGCACGCACTTCCATCGAAACGCCAAACCCTCGCTTTGTCGTGTCTGTCGGGAAAGGATAATATGGAAACTCAGCATTCGTGAAGTCATCGGATCCAAAGAACGCCTCATCTCGCCCGATGACCACTCCGTTGCCATTCTCCCCCGGCCACGCAGACCACGACGCAGGCCAACTCGATGGATTGTTTGCTGTCGCCAGATACGATTGACCAGCTCTCGCATATCCTGCGCGTGGCAGCCAGCCCCACTTCTTCCCTTGCGGCGAGTAGTCTCCCTGGGAGGAGAGCCACAGCCCGTCATCAACAAAGCGCAGCGTATCGCCGCTGTTCCCCACGACCTCGCCGGCAAGCAGCGGGGCAAACTCGTACATGTAGCCAAGCCCGCGCCATACGAGATCGTACACGTTAGCGCCGACATTCGGGCGCGTGACCGAGCCGTAGTTGTAGATGCTGTGCGTGACGCTGTTTGAATTCATAATGGCGCTCCTGACTTCTAAAGGATCGCCGTTGGGATTGTCTTGCGAAAAGGAATTGTGAAAGAACAGAGAAGAGTAGAGAAGAGACGTCGCGAGAACTCTTCGCGTCACCATGATTGCCTCCAGTGCGAAGTGAATAGAGTATGTTTGTTTTATGTGACCATTGTACAGTTGCCAAATGCTTTCAAAGGAACCACGAATTGAACAGAAACAGCACAGATTCTCACGGGCGTGGGGAATAAACATGTGCTTGTCTCAGCGCGTCGCGACTTCGCGGTCAGTTTTTCAACCCGAGGCTTTTCAACAAGATCATTTCACCAACATCATCTTCCGCACCGCAACGCCTCCGCTCGCCTGCAAGCGGTACATGTACACGCCGCTGGGGAGTGAACGCCCGTCGCTGCCCCGTCCAGAGAATTCCACGTCATGATGTCCCGCGTCGAGCTGCTTGTTGATGAGCGTGCCGACCTGCTGACCGAGTGCATTGAAGACCGTGAGCTTCACAAACTCCGCCCGTTCAATGTCGAATGCAATTCTCGTTGCCGGGTTGAACGGATTGGGAAAATTCTGATGCAGCCTGAACGATTGATGAGAGAGATATCTTCCTTCATCGATCCCCGTCGAGATTTGCAGTTGCAGATTGTCGATGTACAAAACTCCCGCGACATCAGCCCCACTGTTCTGCCGAACGACGAAGCTGTTGAACGCACTCATCGTCGCTGTGATTGACGTTGAAACAAATTGCCAGCCGAACCAATTGATTGCGCCGAGCGAGATCACTTCCGTTGAGCCGGTAGTGTTCGCGAACCGCATCTCAAGCTGATTGCCGCTGTTGTCGCCAAAGACCCACGCGCCGAGCCAACCGTTCTGCGGCGAGACAGGAAGCAGGAGCGACGTCATCAATCTACATGCGCCGCCTGTTGTATCGGAAAATCTGTATGCGAGTTTGCCCGAGTACGAGCCGCCGCGTTTGTAGGTCGAGGAGATCGAGAACGCGGTCATCGTGGAGTCGAGCTTGACCGAGCCGGGTACGGCGATCGGCTGCTGCCATTGGCCCGCGTTGTTTTCAAAGTGATCGAACACAGATCCTTGCGCGAAGGCAGTAGGCTGAACAGTAAATTCGACTCTCGATTCGAAACTGCTCGCGTTATTGAGCGGGTCGCGTAAGCCAGAAAGAAACCGGAGGCGATACGTGTGCCCGAGTTGAAGATCGGCCGCAGGAATGAACGTCAGCAATCCCTTGTCCTCCACATCAACATAAACAACGTTGCCGATCCCGATGAACGTGTTGGAGTCGGCGACATCAACGAGCCGGACTCGCCCTGCGAAACTCGAATAGACGACTGGCTCGTCGAAGCGAACCTGAAATGCCGCGCCCGGACTGATGTTCGTGCCGCCGTTCGCCGGATAGGACTGCACAACGCGAGGCCCAGCCGTATCAAGCGCTGATGTCGTGAATGCAAATTGCAGCGCCTGCGTAAGTCGCCCGCCGCCGGCGCTCTTCGCAGATTGCGAGAGACTGACGAGATACGACTCGGCGCTCGCCAGATTGTTCGTCGGGTCATACGTCAACGTCTTCGTGTCGCCCGACCACTTGAACGCGCCGACCACATTCGGGAAAATAGAAAACCCGGACTGCACCGAGAACACATCCATCGGACGATCGAACTTGATCACAACACTTTTGTACACAGGGACATTCGTTTGGTTCGCCGACGGCGTCGCGCTCACGATTGCGGGCGGCGTCGAGTCTTGCACGATGAGCGAGAGGTAGTAATCCCAATTCCAAAATTGTCCCGGATCTGTATGGTCGTTGCAATTGTCCCAGCCAAGTTGCGGAAAGATCACGGACGACTGCCATGTATTGTGCCCGACGATTTTCAATCTGTTTCTCGGGATGTTGTAGCGTGAAGTGAGATGGCGAACGAGCGCGGCAGAGTTCCGATACATCACGTCAGTGAACCACGCCGGGTTGCTGACGTAGCCCTCGTGCTCAATGCCAATCGTCCAGTCATTCCAGCAGCGAACGTGCCACGCCTTGTCCGCTTCACGGACAAGCTGCTTCAAATATCCGTCGGCACTGCGGAAGATGTAGTGTGCGCTCGCCTGCGACGCGGGATTCTTCAGCCACGAGACTGAGCCATCGAAGCCGCCCTCTGTGTCGTGCACAATCACATGCGTGGCGCCGGAAGTTCGTGAGCTATAGTTCGGCGACGCATCCCACACGGCCGGTCCGTAATCATCTGATGTCGGAGAGAATGTTGAGATGGATGGATAGTCTCGTTCGCGAATCTGACGAACACGCTCAAGATCAATTTGTTGCGATTCGATCAAAATACCGAACTGATCATAGCCATCATGCAATGCGGCAAGCACGCGTGAAGCGTAGCTTCCCTGAATTTCTTTTTGTGGAATGCCTGAGAACTTCGCGACGACGTGGAACCAACTCACAAGGTCATCGTTCGCCGGACGCACTGCCTCGTTCGCTGCGAGGTGTGCAAGAAACGCCGCCGCGCCGCGAACGTTTGTCACCGCGTCTTCGCTCAAGCGCTCAGGGTCCGCATTGATGAGCCGCGCCGCATCGGCCAGACTATGCCCGAACCACTCGTCGTCGCGCAGGCCCATCACGCCAAACGCTGGCGGCATGTTATGATGACTCTCGTGTTGCGTTTCCGGTCTGATGTGCTCCCATCGCGTTTCGACAAAGGCAATGCCCTCCAGGATTGCCGACGGGACATTGAACTCCCGCGCAGCGGATTCAAAGACCGGAACGAGGTTCTGTTCGGGTTGAGCAGACAGAGGATTGCTTCCCACTATCAAAGCTGAACACACAAATCCACACAATAACAAACGATGCATCATCTACCACCCTTTCTTCTTCAAGAAAATTCACAAAATCAATATCCTACAACTCTGCCTGAGTTGCAAATTCCGATTTTCCCGATCAAGTCATTCAGATATGTCGGCAAGCAACTCTACCTACGCTTTGCCACGTAGTTCCCATCAGGCTGATAGAACGCGACATCAGTGACAACTCCTGACTGGTTCCTCTTGAATTCGACCGAGTAGCCGCTCATTCCTTTGAGATTGAACTTTGCGCCGCGGACGGGAAGCAACTCGTAGGGCGACTGACCGGGGATACTCATAACAAGAACATTGTCGTCGCGCAGCATGACCGATACGACGGAACTGCCGAGATCATACTGACCCGCGAGCGGCTGTAGAAATTCCCGCGACTTCATCACCTTTTCCGGCACGCGGGCAAAGACAATATCCTTCACCCCGCTTTGCATCGAGATACTCAGCGACGAGACCTCGCCATCCCAATCGGAATTGAACATCACCTTCGTGCGCTCAAGCCTGTTCAGCTTGTTCTGCGGCGTCTCAAACACATCGTAATGGAAATGGTGCAGCGCGGTTTTGAAGTCATGAAATGTCATCCTCAGCGAATCTCCGCCCGCCGATTCAATGGCGACCGCGCCGTAGGCAGGATGCTCGTACTCGCCCGCGTACTCGTCGATCGTATGCGATGGCCGCGTGCCCGGACGTTTCGCGGTCAGGCCCTGCTTCTTCGCGTCATCTTCAGTCGCCTTGTCCTTGGCTTCGGCATCCATGAACCTCTTGCTCCAGCCAATCTGATTCAGACCGAGAAACCGGTCGTAGATGTTGTAGGAGAAAATCATGCGAAGCGGGTTTCCGTCAAGGTTCGTGAGAATGACAATGCCGATGTTTTCACGCGGCATCATCGATACCAGCGAGGCGAAACCGTCCATATTGCCGGCGTGATGCACAAGCTTGTGTCCGCGATAGGTTGTGATGACAAACCCCATCCCGTATTGCGTGTGACCGAGTTCTGGGTAACGCATCGCGCTGTGAATCACCATCTGCGGCGTGCGCATCTGTTCCACATCGGAGGAGAGAAGGATTTCCTTGTCGGCATGCTTGCCGTTGTTGAGATGCATCGCGACATACTTGACCATGTCCTCGACGTTGGAGTTGATCGAGCCTGTCGGTCCCATCGCATCAAGCTGCTGAAAACCGATCTCTTTCACTTCGTCATTGTCGTCCTTCTGGTACGGCAGAGAGTAGTCCGGCAGCTTCTTGAGATCCGCGATTGTGAATGTCGTGCTCGACATCCCGACCGGTGTGAGAATGTATTTGGCGACTGCTTGCTCCCAAGTGCCGCCCGAAAGTTTTCCGGCAAGGTATCCGGCAGTCATGAACATGAAGTTGTTGTACTGATATGCCGTTCGGATATCCTCACTCGGTTCGAGGTAGCGGAGCCGCTGGTACAATTCCTCCCGGGGGAGGGACGAGTTGTACCACGCCATGTCGTGGCGAGGCAAGCCAGAACGGTGCGTGACCAGATCGCGAGGCGTGATGTGAGCAGTGAGCGTCTCATCGTACAGACGAAAGTCGGGCAGATATTCGCGCACCGGTGTTTTCCAGTCGAGCTTCCCTTGCTTTGCCAGCACTGCAAGCGTCGATACAGTGAACGACTTCGTAACGGAAGCGATCGGAAACGCCGTCTTTGTTGTAACAGGACGTTTGTTATTTACGTCAGCAAAGCCGTAGCCTTTCATCAGAATCACCTTGCCATCCTTGATGATCGCGATAGCGGCGCCCGGAACTTTCCATGCTGTGAGTTCCTTTTCGACGAAACTGTCGAAGCCGGAAAGTTGAGAAAAGCTTTGTGTGAACAGGAGAAAAAGGGAGACGAGTATCGCGCGTCGAATGTTCATGGGAAAGCTCCTATGGATTTTGCTTTGGGCAGAATCACGCGGTCTGCCGTTGTGATGTTCTCTTGATTGGAAAAAGTCTGAAAGGCATAAAACACCGCATTACTCGTTGATCTCAAATTGACTGCCTGACTCGTTGAAATCGGTCGAAGCGGTGAAACGACATTTGCCGGCGGTCAACTGAGATCAGTTATTTCATTGGATCAGCAACATTTTTTTCGTCTGCGCAAGGTTGCCCGATTGAAGCCGATAGAAATACACCCCGCTCGCTAACGTACTGACATTGAAGCTCACCGAATACTCTCCGGGGTCGCGCACTTCATTCACGAGCGTTGTCACCTCTCTTCCAAGCACGTCGAATATCCTCAGCGCAACGCGACTGACTTCTGATATCTGATATCTGATTTTTGTGGTTGGATTGAACGCCTGCCTACCGGACAGGCAGGGATTCGGATAATTGTCGAACAACGTGAAGTTGGGCTTCTTCCCTTCAGTCGAAACGGAGGTTGAACTGAGATCAATCGTTCGCGCCACGGTATTCCCCGCCGTGTCGGTCGCCCCAATCCCCAACACCGAAAACTCGGAGGCACTCACCCGAACGCTCCACAACTGTGACGACAACGCCGTCGAAGAAATCATGCTCACTCTTCCCGATGGCTTCTTGCCGCAGATAAACGGAACGCCATTCCACAACGGTTCATTCGACTCCAGCGTAACGATGCGGTCGGTGGAATCATTCCGAACCGTCCATGAGAGCTGCGGACTTTCGTGGTCCTGGATTTTGCGCCAGCGTTGCATGGCCTGGGTCGCGGTGAGATAGTGGTAGCTCACTTCAGGGAAGGATTCTTTCGCAAGACGAATCAGCGAATCCACTGTCAGAATCTGCTCAGGAAAATCTGCTTCGGGCAAATGCGACCAGACAGTCACAACCTGATCCGCGCCATGGAACGCGGCGTTGAAAACCTCCGTCGCCCGGTCGGACGTGAAGCTCTTCATGTACACGCAACGCGATTCCCATCCCTTAAGATCACCATTGATCTGATAATCGTTTGCCGCCGGATGATACGGCGTCCACTGCAGCGATGCACGCGACCAATCGTAGTTGTTATCCAGCGGCTCGGTCGTGTCCCTGCCGACATAGGGCGAAGTGTTTTCGAATCTGTACGGAATGATGGAATCGATGAGCGCCTCCCATTCACTGCTCATGTAATGCCAGCCGCTGCGAAACGTCGCGGGCATCATATTGCCTTCAATGATGTCGTGCCCGATGGTTTCAAGAAAGTCGTTCCGGTATTCGGCGAGATCGGTGGATTGGTTCCAATGAAACACGCTGTTGCTATCGGGATCGTTCCATACCCAGTTGTGATAGTGCAGCGAAAGCTCGTCGGCTACAAGAGCGATGGTCGAACCGTGGTAACGCTTCATCATTTCGAGATTGGAAATCCAGCGGTGCTGCACAATGGGATTCGTGTTCGTTGCAATGACGCTGCCATCGAGCATGAACCAGGTAAATTTCATCGGCTCACCATCGCTGCCGCGTACGCGGTCTCTGAACTGCGGATTGATGACGCGTGCAGCGTTCCCCGTCGGACTTGTGTACAGATCAAAACGCAAATACACTGTCGGTGTATTGACGCCGAGGCCATCCCACACACCCGTATCCGAGCAGAGGACAACATAGACATTCCCCGGAGTCGGCAGCGTTCCGGCAACGGCAATCCTAATATCATCGACGTTGAATGTGCTTGTGTGAGCAAGATATTTGTTTCCGATTTGAAGCACGGCGGGAATGTCCACAAGACGCTGGTACACCGAACCGCGCAGCACGTTGTCGATGTAGAGAGTCGTCGTTCCCGCTCCATCATACACAATCCGAAACGTTACCCAACGATTCAGCGCATAGCCGGATGGAACGCGCAACTGCTCCGTCTGCCACTCGATGGTGGATTTGAGAACGTCGAGTTGGACGAGTCCGTTCGGCAGAAGGAAGAGTGCGAGAATTGAAAATCGTCCGCGAAGGAACAGCGGAATCGCCTCATCGCCCATCGAACTCACGTACACGCTTTGCACGATCTGAAACATCTGCGTCGTGTCGGCGATGCGGGTTGGGGTTTCGATTGCGGCTCGCTGACTAACCGTGCTTACGCGACATGAATACGGAGTTGTGTGTGTGATGGAAGAATCGATCGTGATGAGTTCTGTTTGCGAGAAGCCGGTCCACGCCGGGTTGTGCGTCCAATTGCCGTCGGTGAATCGCTCGTCGAGAAGAAGTGTTTGGGCGGATGAAGCAAAACATCCGAAACCAAGAGCAAGAAGAAATGCAGCGATGCGCATACAATCTATTCAATAATGTCGACTGACGGGAGAGGAGATCATCGGAGTCACAACGCCCAGCGATTTGCAAGGCGCTGTGACGGTATGGAATTCGCTCAGCGCATCAACACCATGCGTTTTGTAAATCGTATCGAACCCGATTCGAGCCGGTACAAATACACGCCGCTCGAAAGTCGCGATGCATCGAATTGAACCTGATACTCACCCGGCTGCTTCACTTCGTTCACCAACGTTGCGACTTCGCGGCCGAGCAAGTCGTAGACTTTCAGAGAAACAAATCCCAATCTCGAATTCCCAAATTCCAATGGGGAGTTGGTGCTTGGAATTTGGTATTTGATGCTTGTACTCGGATTGAACGGGTTTGGATAATTCTGATGAAGCACATACGATGAAGATGAAGCTGCCGAAGCATTCTGTGCGACTCCGGCCAGCGTTCGTGTGTATCGCCTGACGGCGTACAGGTTGCCCGAACCCATGACGCCAACGTATGCCGTATCGCCGCCTGAAGTGAATGCGATTGCGCGGGGACGTTCGTTGACACTGTCATTCGCAGTGAACGTCCACTTGATGTACTCTCCCGTCGAATCGTTTACAAGATTGTAGGCGTACCAGGTGTTGACTTCATAGTTCGTGATGACCCCGGGGTATCGATTCGGACGATCAGAAACTGAACCCGCACTTCCCCATAATCTCCCTGTCGTCGGATGAAATGTTATCGACTCACATTCGAATCCCAGCATGACAAGCTTCTCGATGGTGTACGTTCCTCCCGGCCCTGTATTGCTGTGATACTTCGTAACGCAGTGAGTGGTTGTGCCTGCGATGTAAACATCTTTTGCATCTGATGAGACGGCGAGTGTTCGTCCGAAACTTGCCGGGCTGATTGTGCCAGCCAACGTGAATGAACTATCGAGAATTCTCACCGGCGCTGCAGATGGCAACCAAAAGACAAATCCGTTCGCGCTTGCAGCAACAGCGCGACCTGCACTTGTCTGGCCATCGTCGTAGCGCGACATCCCCGCGCCTGTTTGCGAGTTCACTCTATAGAGTTTGTTGGATGTACCGACGATGACGTTTCCACGATGATCGACAGTCAGCGCCGTTGCCGGAGACCAGAGCGTATCCGTCACTCCCCCGACAGTAATGTGCTTGATGGGAGAAAACGCCGCTGATGATCCA
>JACRFA010000126.1 GCA_016218065.1 Ignavibacteriota bacterium
AATCAACATCTCAGGCGTCGGGAACTATGTTGCGAACAACGTCATCCACGACGCTCCGCATGAAGCGATCTACGTCAAGGGGAATGAGCATTTGCTGGAGTTCAATGAAGTGTTTCGCGTTTGCCAGGAGACTGGCGACGCGGGAGCGTTGCATACCGGACGTGATTGGACGTGGCGGGGAAACGTTATCCGTTACAACTACTGGCACGATCTCAAGGGACCCGGATTACACGGCGTCATGGGTGTGTACCTCGATGACTGGGGAAGCGGCTTCACGGTTTTCGGTAATGTGTTTTACAAAGCTGGCCGCGCGTCGTTCATCGGCGGAGGGCGCAACAATACCATTCGGAATAATGTCTACATCGAGTGTGAACCTTCGGTGCACGTCGATGCACGAGGACTCAGTTGGGCGGGATATTATTTTGATGGCACAGAGAAGACACTCACCAACCTGATGGATGCTGTTCACTACAATCAACCTCCCTATAGCACAAAGTATCCCGAGCTTCTCACGCTGTACGATGATCAGCCGGCTGTTCCCAAGTACAACGTCATTACCCAAAATATCTCATACGGCGGACGATGGCTTGATGTGTACGATTATCTTGCATTCAGTTTTGATTCAACGGTCACTATGAAGGACAACATCATTGCCGACCCATTTCTCGTGCGACGACGCTCGCCGGGAGAAACCGGTTGGGATCCATACTATCTTAACATTGACTTGAAAGAAGGATACGACCTCTATAAATATGGCGACCCGAAGATCGTGAAGGAATTTGAAGGCAACGTTTTCGTCGACCACAATCCGGGATTCGTTGATATCAAGAGGAAGAATTTTCAGTTGAGAGATGATTCGCCCGCCTTCAAGATTGGATTCAAACGAATTCCCATCGAGAAGATTGGATTGTACAAGGATGAATTCAGGAAGACGCTGCCCCTCATCAAGTAGGCTGACATTCACTGTCGGAGGAACTTAACAGCAATTGAGTTTCTTGATTGTTAGATTCATGCAAGCCGCGCACTTGTCCAAAATAATCATACGGCAATCAGGACCAGTGCTCTGGTTGCGCGCACCATTGCGCACATAACCTCGCGCTTTTGTGGGAAGATTCGAAATCGTACGGCGATGTGCGTGGGGAAGATTCACTCGAAGGGGTCAAGTTTCGGTGAAGATGTAGTGCCCTACTCGACGGTAGATCGTTTCCGCACCGAAACTTGTGGCATGCGGGTGGAGAGTGAATCGTGCGTTTACGATTTCGAAAGGGTTTCTTTGGTTACTTTCTTTGCCCTTCAAAGAAAGTAACAACACACCATACCAATTCTCCTGTGCGCTGCATGGAACAAAGAGCAATTCTCGAATCGCGAAATGCTGGTTGGCAAAAGTGGGGCTTGTCCTGCCAATTGTCAAAAAGGATGCTTATGTCGCACGCAAAAACCCAATTTCATTTCTCGCGGGGATTATTTTGGACAGCAGTGATTCAGCCGGCACAATCTTTTGATCCGATCATTCCGTCGCTACGCGACGGACGTTGCTGGTGTTACTTGCCCGACCTTGAAAGGTCGGGCTACTTTCGGGTTGCCACTACGTGGCAAGTCGCACAGCGTAAGCCCGTCCCAGAGGGACGGTATGACAATAGGCAGACCATTAATGGTCTGCCCGGGAATCGCCCATCCATCGCGCGTCACGTAGTGACGAGGTGACACGAGAAAGATACTATGGCACCACAGGCGCTCAATTACTTCTGTAAGAAGAAAGTATAGTACGCTTTTCCCTCTCCCATACGTTTGATCAACAACGCCAATTCACGCGCATGGTAATCCCCCCACATCGTCGATTCGCCGCACGGAACCTTACTCCCATCGGGAACGTGATCCCATCCATTCGGTCGATGATACACTGAGTGCAGGATGAGTCCCTGATGCTGCGGATTTGTGGAAAGATATGGATCAGAAAAAGCATGCTGCGCAACAGTGAGTCCCGCCTGACGAAATTTTTTCGTCTGTTCCGCACTGCCATGCTCTGAGAGATAATTCCCCAGCCTGATCAGTCCTTGCGCCGCAATGAGCGCCGCCGAGCTGTCCACAGGCTCGAATGCGTTGAACGGGTCCGCCGGCTTGTCGAGATAGTTGCCCATCTTTGCAAGTCCCGGTGCACCGGTGTCCCAGTAGGGAATGCCATCCCGCGGACTCTGCTCGATGTAAAAGTCGGCAACGGCAAGAGCCGTCTTCAAAAATTCAGCGGTGACAGTTCCGCGACCTCCATACGGCTCCAGCGCTTTGTCGGGAAGCGTGATCAAAAATTCAAGCTGCTCAGCGTAGCCGCATAGAATCCACGCAAGTCCGCGCGTCCATGTGGAGAACGGCGAGTATCCCTGCTGTGTGCTTGCACATCGATAGCTTCCATCGTTGAGGTTGAAGATGGATTCATGCGCAACGCGACCCCGGATGTCGTACGCATCCCTTCCCTCACCGAAATAGACATTGTATTTCGCAGTGCTCTGCACATGACGGATCAGCCGGTGCAGCAACGAGATCTTGGAATCCTTCTCCCCCATGAGCACATGACCGAGTTGATGCGCAACCGCAAGCGATCGCAGCGAACGCACCGTGTCAGCAAACAGAGAATGAGGTCCGTTGAACGAGTAGATATAGCCAGAGTCATTGCCAATGTCCGTCCAACGTGCAGCCTGAACGGCGCCGCTGATTTTCAGCGCAAGCTCATAGAAATGTTTTTCCCATTCATTGTGAGGAATGCGACCTTCACGCATCAGCCGCAGCAGGTTGCCGTAGGTGCTGATGTTATTGAAGCCGTGGTCATGCACGCCGAAGTGACTGACATGCGTTGCCATATAGCTCACTGTCGCCTTCCGGCCAATTTCCAGAAACGATTCGTCGCCGGTCGCGTCGTACTGGAGCAACGCAGATCCGAATTGGAAACCTTGTGTCCATTCCGTCCAACCTCGTGACGTGTACTTTCCTTGCACCGTAAACACGGGAGTTCCTTTCCCCGGATCCCATGAGCGCTGCAACAGATTGATCTTCTCACCGGACAATTCGAAGAGTGTGTTGATTGATGGAAGAAGTTTCTCGGGTGTCAAGTCGTAGAGAATGTTCATCATGTTCATAACCTCCGTAAATGAAAACCGCCGTCGATATGGATCACTTCACCGGTTGAATAGGGAAACTCGCCCATTACCAGGGCGCCAACAGCGCGCCCGACATCTTCAGGCTGACCCCAGCGTCTCTGAGGAACAAAGCCTTCAGCGAACATCTTGTCGTACTTCGCCTTCACACCGCTTGTCATGTCCGTCTCCATAATTCCGGGACGCAGCTCGTAGACGCGGATACCTTCATCAGCAAGACGAACAGCCCAGAGTTGGCTCACCATTGCCAGGCCGGCTTTCGAAATGCAATATTCGCTCCGGTTGATGGAAGCAGTATCAGCAGAGACCGATGAGTTGAAGATGATGGTGAAACCATTGGGAAGAAGCGGCGCTGGTTTTTCCTTCAACCAATAATTCGCGATCAGTTGCGCAAGAAAGAATGGCGCTTCCAGATTAACTCTGAGGACTTCCTCAAAGGATGCAAGAGAAGTTTGCGTAATGTCGGCGCGGACTTGCGGGCCAATGCCTGCATTGCTAATGAATGCATCGATCCGTCCGAATTCGCTCAACGTCCGTTCGACAAGCGCAGCGCGGTCTTCACGGACTCCCATGTCCGCTTTGATGGGAATGAACCGCTGGCGATCATTCACTTGATGGCGTTTGCAGTGTGCTACGGTCTCATCGGCAGCAGACGCGTTGCTCACGAAATTCACAGCAACAGAAATTCCAAGCGATGCCAGCCGCGTCGCAATGCCGCGCCCAAGCCCGCGACTGGCCCCCGTGACAAGAGCGACCGGTGATGGTTCATTGATCATTTCTCAGACCTCTTTAGTAATCGAAGAGCGATTTGTTTCGAAGAAGATTCGGTAAGTTCATGGTAGAGTTCCGGTCGTCGTGACGCTATCACGGCCGTCGTGCGATCGAATTTTTCAGTGAAGAAGAAGTGGGTTACCCGCTTCTGATTCAAGTCCATATCGAACGTGAGAACGCCGATATCACGGCCGATGTCGGCAAGAATCAATCCGTCGCGGCCGACAACTCCGCTGCGTCCGATCATTTTCCCGGGCTTCCACACTCCCTCAGTATAGCCATAACACGCCGACACGACATACAGTCCGGTGTCAATCGCCCGCGCCCGGTAGCGGATTTCCCAATCGACCTCTCCCCAACCTGCTTGCACATGGGGAAAGAGCAAGACCTCTGCACCTTTCAGCATCAATACTTGTGCGACTTCAGGGTACTCTATATCCATGCACGTCATCAGTCCGATCTTCACGCAGTCAAGGGAGAAAACCGGAAGTTCGTTTCCCGGAACAATCCCCATCGCCTGTTCCTGTTCGTGCGGATGTGTTTTCTGCGCGCACCCGACAATACTTCCTTTTCGGTCAATGATAACGGCAAAACTGGAGAGGACATTTTCGTATCGACCGAACATCGGGATAACAACGTTCATCCGGTATTGTTTTGCAATTGTAGCGATAGCTCGGGTAAACGGTCCCGGAATATCGTCAGGCACGTATTCGCTTTTTCGCGTCGACCAGGCTCTGTGATGCAGATTCGCATATTCACCCAGCAGAACCAAATCGGATTTTCGTTTGCCTGCCGTTGCAAGCATCGCACGAATCTCGCGAACGTTCTTGCGTTGCTTCTCTGCAAAACCAGCGCCTTCGACTTCGGCCGGAAGCTGTATGGCACTGACCCGAATAATCCTCTTTTTCATTCCGGCGTTTCTTCTGTTGCCAAAGGTTGCTTGGATTGGTTTTTGAAATACCAGAGGATCAGACTTCCTAATCCAATGGTGCAGAATCCGGTGATAAGGTTCAGCAGCGTTGCATCACGCGTGGCTGGCACCGCAGAGAGCAGCATGAGCACAACCCCGATCCCAATCGTAACAACACCAACAATCTTGTACGACTGCAATGCATTCGGATCCCAGTGTAGCGATTCCGCTGTTGCCGGTGCTGCAATGTCTTTTTCGAATGAACGAATGCTGGCGACAACCGAAGTACTCTTTTCCTTGAAATATGCTGAGCCGAAGAAGACAATCGTGCTGGTGAGGACGCCACCGAAAATGTTGAATTCATATTGATATGGCGATACATCAAAGACAACATTCCCAAACCATACAACAATCAAACCTGCTGTCACCGACGCCGCTGCCGACCATGACGGAGTTTTCGTGTAAAGAAACCCAAGCATGATGGGGGTGAACATGGAAGGAGCGAACCACGAGTAGTACATCAACGCAAACTCAAATACACCCTTTGTCCGTTGAACCAGAATTGCGGTGATGATCGCCAACATCCCAAGCCCGAATGCCGATACCCTGCTAATGAACAACTGGTGTTTTTCAGAAGCATCGCGCCCAAAGATTCCTTTCCTGATTTTCGCGTACACATCCCGCACGAGAATCGAGGCAAGATAGTTCAGTTGGGTATCTACTGATGTCAGTGTGGCTGCAATGATTGCCGAGATGGTGATACCGATAAGTCCGTTCGGCAGCAACGTGAGCGCGAGCGTCACGAACGATGCCTCCGCGGGATCTGTCAGCTGCGGCCAGATTGTTTCGATGTTGGGGAAGAGAAGACGCGACGCCATTGTCGGCGCAATCCACAGCAGAGGCAAAATCAAACTGAGTACTGCGCACAGGATGGCCATCTTTCGCGCATCGCGTTCGGTCGGAACGCTGTAATAGCGCTGCCCGATATGCCATGCCGCATTGTAGCCCAGCAGCGAACTGAAAAAATACGCAACGTAAAACCCCGGCCTCGACACGACATCCTGCAGACTGAGATATCCCGCAGGACTTTCGGAGAGCAACCTTTCAAAGCCATGAAAAAATCCTCCCGATCCACCCAACGCCATGAACGCTAGAGGAAAGATGAGCACCGAAACAATGAGGATGATGAAGAATTGCAGAACGTCGGTTATCACCACAGCCCACAAGCCGCCGGCGCTTGTATAGATGAGCATAACAACGCCGGTGAGTATCATGGAGAATTCAAGTCCCGTGACGCGTGCAATGCCGAGATTGAACGTCAGGTCAGTGATACCGAGGGACGTGGAAACGAAAATGCAAAGGATATAAATATTCAGCCCTAATCCCAGGATTGCCGGAATGATCGACAGCAGCGTGTAGTAATATGTGGTGCCTTGTGAAAAGCGGCGGGTAAGAAACTCCATCGGCGACGACAAGCGAGAGCGCCGCCACTTTGTTGCGTAAACGTAATAGCCAAGTCCATACGCCCAGAATGCTGACGTGAACAACACCACCGCGCCCATGCCGTTCTTGTACGTGTAGCCGGCGGCGGCAACGAACATGAATGCAGAAAACCCGGCAACAAAAGTCGAGATCCCTGCAATCCACCAGGGAATCTTTCCCCCGCCTTTGAAGAAATCATCGACGGTCTTGTTGAATCGGGTGAGATAAATGCCCACGCCCGAGAGCATCAGCAGGTATAACCCGATGACAGCGAAGTCGAACACGTTCACATGTTTGATGTGGTCAACCATTGTGGCCTGAGAAGTTTTGGGTGGCGAGACGTGTTTGGTTCATTCTTGCTACCGGGTTGCACGACTCATGGAAGTTTCTTCTCCTCCGTGAATCCGGGCACGCGCCATTGGAAATCGGGGTCAACGTACGGCTCATCGTTCTCATGTCCCTGCATCAACTCAATCTTCTTCTTCATCAACTCGCCCAAGTTCTTATAGTAGATGAATGTTGTTTCACCAACCTCCGAGACGATCATCCAATTTGTTGCAGACGTCTCCCAGAGATTCAGCAAGTCCTTTGTATTCTCAATCTCATCCAGCACCATGTTCTTGAGGAGGGCGCGGCAATCTTGCCGAACCTTGGGATCTGTTGATTCAAGATACCCGTGGACACCCGCCACCCATGCCGTAACATTGCGCTGCGTTTTGTACCAGCACTTCAATGCGCGCATGCGATCATACTGGTCGCGCAAACACGCAAGAGACTTCTCGCCGGTGGCTCGCTTCTGCATGTCGTGCAGCAGCAAAAGCGCTTTCTCCATGGTGGGAAGAAGATCCTCGTCGATATGCTTTACCGCCAGCCGTGCGCGCGACGGCTCGATGAGGTCGAATCCAACATCGTACCGGAAATCAACCCGTGTACGATTATGTGTTGTTGCGAGGAGGAAGTCCTCATAGTAGAGACGTTCTTGCTCGGGGATCGCTTCGATGTTTGGTATGATTGGCCGGATGAACAACCGATACCACACACCCCAGCCGGAATAAATCCAGATGGGAACCGGGAAGCAACGGTAAGCCTCGTCTGAAAGAGTCCACACGTTCACGAGATCATCTGCCAGTTCCGGACCGATCCACTCGGTTGCTTTCTGTTTGAGGAAAGCATTCAAGTCGAGCCATGCATCCAACTGAAATGCCCGGACAAGTTCTTCGTTGATGTTGTACGGCGTCCACTTCTGCGGCGTCGCGCCACCGTAGTAGCACGGCGTTACAACGCCCTGTGCAGCCATGTCCTTCAGTTTATCGAAGACAAGCTGCGGAAACGCGATGCCGAGCAGCGGCTCATGGTTCGAAAGTACTGCCGGCGTAAAGTACACATCAGTTTCGGAGCCTTTCTTTTGCAACTGCTCCATCAGCGGCTTTTCCTTCTCCACAAATCTGTTGTAGAGCGCCGTCCCGTGGATCTGCGGAACCTCAGGATATTTCGGGTGGGTATATGACAGCTCCCATCCTTTCGTCTGCAAGGATGAGACTTCGACATCAAGTCCATCTATCAGTTGTTCCCAGATGTGGTCGTGCTCTTCCCAGAACGGCTCGAGTCTGATCAGCGAGCGGAATTCCGGGTTGACTTTCCGCCCTGCATCGCGCAACACTTTCAAGAAGCGCACGAGATTCAATGCCGCTGCGTGGGCAATATCTTTTGCGCCCAACCACTCGCGCACCACATAGCCTCCTCCATTCCTTCCAACGTACAGCGAGCTTGTGTACTCGAATCCCGCGCCGCTGTCGTTCGACCAGATGGAAATGTAACTGAGGTTCGGCGCTTCATGCATCAGGTTCTCCATCATTTCGGCGTAGTGCTCGCGCACCACCGGATGCGCAATGGAAAGATTGTACCGCGGCCTGAAGCTTCGCATCGGGTGATCGACGCGTGCGCCGCGGAGAACCGGATACCGCTGCAGCAGCTCATCAGGGACAGAGCGAGGCTCGAAACAAACAAGCCCCGGCTTCATCCCGTATTTGTCCGCGAGTTGAGCGTGGGTTTTGAGATTGTTCAGATTTGCCTGCAGATAATCCTGGTCGTAGAAACCTTTGTTCAACCGGCTTGTGACGAATTGATCGAGCGACGGACAGTACGTGTAGAAGCGATGGAGCAACTCTCCTTTCGGACCAGTCTCGAAAGGCACCGGATATGCAAGGCCGTTTGCCTCTGCATACGAAAAGCCGAGACGCGCCATGTCCTTGAAGTACTCCTCTTTGTTGAAATCCCGGACCGTGCGTGCATACTGGTTAAGAAAGAGGTCGAAGACGGGACGCATTTCCGGGAAGGTAGCATAACGGATGACGCCTTGCTGTAAGGAAGAGGCATCCTTTGTCCCCCACTCTTCTACAAGCGTGCAGAACATTCCGTAGAGAAGATGAGGACGCGATGTGATGATCTCAATTCCTCCACGGTCTTTCATTCTCACCATCATCCAATTCTCTTTGTCACCAAGAGCAGGATGAATGTCCTTCCAATCTTTCTTGTCTGCAACCACGGCAACACGAGCAGTCCCGATATTCGCAGCAAGTCCGGGACTCCGTCGGATTTCCGCCTTCGGACAGAATCTGGCTTTCAGTTCTTCGGCCACAGTCTGCTCAACCTTCGGGCCTGCGGGTCCAATATCGATCGTGGTTATTGTGGTAAGAATGTTGTGGACGGTAGGCATGAGTTGAATCCTTATAATTGGTTCCTAATTGATAACTCGATTGATACCCTCACCCTAAATTTATTGAATCTGCGCTCAAATCTCCCCTTCTCCTCTCAGGAGAAGGGGGCAGGGGGATGAGGTCTATTAAGACAAAACACAACAATCTCAGTTTGGGTAACATCAGACTGATGTTACGCAAGGGACGCAATTCATATCCCGACGTAGCCATTCCGTCGCTACGCGACGGACTTCGTTTCTTGGTCTTTTCACCCGACCTTATCCCGAAGGGACTCCTTTGGAGGAAAGGTCGGGCTACATTCAGTTTGCCACTACGTGGCAAACGCGTCGTACCGGCTCTACCTTCGTCCCGTAGGGACGATATGATTTTAGGCAGACCGTTTACGGTCTGCAACCAAAAACCTGAAGACTAATTCGTCACGTAGTGACGAGATGTCTCCATCGCAAATCGATGCGCAGACAATCAAAATGTCCCGCCGCAGGTCACGAATATGTGCCGTGCGTTTTTGCCACCTCGACAAGCGCGAAAATATTTTCATCCGGCGTATCACGTCCGCATTGATCACCGGTCGCGAGGATGAACCCTCCGCCTTCTGCCGCTGCAGCGATGCATGCTTTCGCTTCGTTCTCCACATCCTGCACAGAGCCGTTGATCATGGTTTCAAACGTATTCACATTCCCCTTCAGACAGAACTTGTCGCCAAACCTTCGCTTCACCTCGGCAAGATCAACGTCGCCTCCCGGCGGACGTTCCAGCGGCTCCATGACATTGACATCTGTTTCTGCATAGTTGATTTCGACGATGAGACGGGATTTCCCGCATGTGTGTTGATGGCAGATGACGCCCGCTTCCTTGCATGCCGCAGACACGTCTTTGATAATGGGAAGATCGAACTGCTTGTAGATTCTTGGAGAACTGAGGCTCAACGATGAGGAAGAACCCGCAAGCAGAATCTCGTCCGGCCGGTGCACGAGAATTTGTTGTGCTGCCTCCCGCGCGAACGAAAGATAAAACTCATGAACCTGTTGCATCCGATCAGGTTCCTCCGACAGATCAAAGATCGCCTGCATCGATCCGCCATGCCGCGCCCATATCCAGAATCCCATGAATGTTTCTATCGCAACGCCAAAGATTCCCCGATCACCAACCTTATTCCGATTCTTGAAGAGGCTCTCGTACGATCGCTGCTGCATGTACCATTGCAATTTGGGAAAGTCGGCGGCAATGTCTTTGATCATTCCCTCTGCCGGCCACGGTGAATCCGCAACAGGATACACGGTAATTTCGCTCAGCCGGCCAAACGGTGTATCAATCCAGCGCTCCACTCTGAGTTCCTCTTCATTCCGTCCGATTATCTTCTGGCTCCATGCTGGTTGCTCGAACATCGTCGCATTGTCATAGATGTACCACCCATCCATGCCGTAGTAATCAACGGCACTCAGGTATGCCTCATCAAGCGGTGGATCGTTGTGGAAGTAAATATCCCAGAACGGCTTTCCGGTTAGTCTGGCAGGAACCATATTGGAAATGTCCGGCATGACCGGAACCCGATCCGGCATTCCAAGGCGCATCGCGGTAAGAATGCGGTCATGCGGAGTCATTGCTTCTGTCTTTGTCATTCGTATATCAGTCATGTGAGAGTATCAATGGAGACGTGTGATTGCATGGCAAGGATGTTCTCCAATGATGAGTTGGCCACTTCCCAGCGCTGCGCGTTGCAAGCGCCCGCAGCCACGCCAAATCTCAGCACATCCTCCTGGTCCCAGTCATGTGCATATCCGTACAGCATACCGGCGATCATGCTGTCTCCACTACCTGTGGGATTCACAGCATTAATACTTGGTGGAGTGATTTTCCATCGTTGTGTATTTGTTGCCGCATAGACTGCCCGCGAACCATCTGTGACGATGCAGCAGAAGATCCCCTGTCCAAGGAGTTCATCGAATGCGTTGTGATAGTCGCGCTGCTCAAGGAGTTTCTTGCCGAACGTCTGTTCGTATTCATCTTTGTTCAATTTGAGAATCGTCGGCTTCGACGGAACCGCATTGCGACACACAAGACCATAGGAATCGACAACTGTTTTTACTGATTGCTCCGTTGCTTGCTTCACAATCGCAGCAAAAACGTCGTCCGCTTCCGGGGAAGGTGAGCTTCCACTGCACACGATCCAGGAACTGCGCGGAATCAGTGCGTTCACACGTTCCACCAACTGTGCTGCTTCCTGATGTGTCACCCGGTGCGGTGGCTCGAACACCGCCGTCACGGTGCCATCGCCTTCACGATACGTCACACCTTCACGCGTCATGCCCGCAACCCGGATGAAGTCTTGGGCAATGTGTTCCTCATTCAGCAACCGCTCGATCAACGTTCCCACTTCGCCGCCGATGAATCCCGTCGCGACGTTTTCAATGCCCAACTTCGTCAATTGCCGCGACACGTTGACGCCCTTTCCTCCAACCGCCATCTCGATTTTCGATGCACGCTGAACATCGCCCCGTTGAATGCGATCGACGTAAACGGTTTTGTCGAGCATCGGATTCAGCGTAACGGTTGTAATCATCGCAGCAACTTGAGGGCATTCTGAACGGATTCCTCATCGTGCACGATGGCGCAGAAGGCAGCAATGAGTTGTTCCATCTTTGGATGTTGCCACACATTCCGTCCGAAGATAATGCCTGCCGCACCGGATTGCACGCAATCAAACGCGAGTTGGAGCAACTGTTCATCCGTTCCATTCAGATTGGGTCCGCCCGCGACGAGTACGCGCACACCGCACTGGCGTACGATCTCGCGGAACTGTTCAACGTTGCCCGTGTAGCGAGTCTTGATGACATCGGCACCCGCTTCCGCGCCAATGCGGGCAACGGCCAGCGTCTCTTCAAAGACATTATCTGCTTTCGGTGTTGGGAACATCGAACTCCCAAAATGGTTGTTCAGCAAACTTGGTGGGAGGATCTCGGCAATCAGTGGCAAACCTAATCGCCCGGCATCAGCAGCAGTCCGGCCCAAACGTTCGAGCGATTCTGTTTCGTGCGGCGTTCCGACGAATGTAAACACAATCCCTGCATCAGCGCCGAGTGTCAGGGCGTTTTCCACGGGGCACATTGTCCGATAATCCGTTGGAGCCGCCGCAAATTTTGTGAAGCCTCCGTCCAGACGAAGGATTACGCCGAGTCCACCGAGGACAGGCGCAATCAATTCGAGAGCACCCGGATTTACCAGGATTGCGTCCGCTTCAGTTGTCGCGATCCGCTCGGTCAATCGACGAAGATCTTCAATCCCTTCCGACGGACCGGAATACGCGGCATGGTCAAACGGAATGATGACTGCCCGCTCATGTTTCCAGATTCTGTGTAATCGAATTTGCTTTCCAGATTGCATAGATAATTATGTTAGTTGTTGATGATTGAAGTTGTGCACCAACAGGATATTGAAAAACTGAGATCTATGTCATTCCGAACCCCGACGCTCTTTGGCGGGGTGAGGAATCTGATCCCCAGAGAGAGAGAGATTCCCTGCCTGCCGGCAGGCGGGCTCAATCGCGCAGCCTGTGCTGAGCGAAGTCGAAGCGCTCCTTCGGAATGACAGGAGAGCCTTTTTCAACAACCTGGTAATCGTTCATCGCGATGATCCGGGACATTACTTGTTCGTCAAGGTTGCATTTGCCGCGTGCGCCTCATCGATCATCGCAAGGTAGTTCTCTACGGGAACGTAACTCGGTACCGAGTTGCCGGATCCCATTGCATAACGACCTCGCGGGCCGCACGTCTCAACCAAGAAGCGCGTATGCGAACGTACATCGGCTGGCGAAGCACCGGACAGGATATTCAAGTCGAGTCCACCGAGTGTGGCGAGACGCTTCTTGTAACGCGACTGGAATTCCTGGACAGGAATGATTGCGTCCTCGAACGAGTGTTTCCCATCGATCCCGACATCATTCAAAAGATCATCCATGATTGCAATGACGTTGCCACACGAATGAAGAAAGTATGGCAGTTTCTTCTCATGAGCGATCGCAGCAAACTTCTTGTGCCACGGCAAGATGAGCTTGCGGAGATCGTTGGGTGAAACAAGTGTGGCGGAACGGTAGCCCATATCGTCTCCGGGAAACACGGCAATCAAATTATCCAGACTTACAATCTGCCGGTAGAAATCCGTCATCAACTCTCCCAGCCGGTCTGCAGTTGCCTTGACAAGTTCCGCGTCTTCATAGAGTAGCGTGCACAAGCCTTCAAACGACATGATCCAGGAAAGATGTTCAAACACGCCGCCGCCGTGGCATGAGATCAATCCCATCCCTTCAGGAAGATGATCGTTCAGATATTCAAACGGAAAGAAATCGAACTCCTCGACCTTCGGCCAGGGATAGCGTTCGAAATCCTCCCACGACGTGATTGCTCCCTGATGTTCGTCGGCCCATGCACGCGTTTTGTTTGAAGCAGGCGCCGTGTCTCCGGTGACCAGCTTGTGTTCAGGCAGAGGGAGACTCTGTTCGAATCTCACGAAGTCATATCCCATCCTGTACCAGAACTCAATAAAGTTGTTCAGATATGCCTTCTGTTCTTCTTTCCGATCTCCATAATCGACCCACGTGCGGCCGAACAGGTCAGTGACGATCGGACGCAGGACAACATCATCAACAATGTACTCCACAATTGGAACTCTGACTTCGCCTAATCTGCCCATGAGAATGTCGATGAATTCCGTCGCGTTGGGATGGGGAGAACTCAGCGGTATGTGTCGAATCAAATCACGGTTCATTTTCAAACTCTTTCGAACACCTGGTCGGCGCGTACGAGCAAGCCGCCCTGATCATAGGCCGCGCAGAGTGCGGCGTAATCCCCGATGGACTCACCGAGAGCGGCAGGAACAATCTCACACACGGCACGCGCTTCCGGCAGAACCTCATCGGCATAAACTCTGAGAGCAGGTTCAAGCAGCACATCCTGTAACCTCATCCCGAGTCCGCCAAGAATCACGCGTTGTGGATTTAGAAAATCGACCACGATGGCAAGTCCTCGTCCGAGGTACATTGAGGCTTTCTCGAACACCGTTTTTGCTTCCGCCGAACCTGCTTTGCACGCTTCATACAATTCAACCACTTGCACCTGATCGCTCCAGAGTTCGGGATGCAAGAGCTGAGCAAGCTTGGTGATGCCGCTGCCGCTCGCGTATCCTTCAAGAGAGCCGGACTTTCCGTAGCAGAGTGGACCCGTCTCGGCAATGCGGATGTGGCCTATTTCTCCTGCAACATCGCTCGTTCCGCGGTACAGTCTTCGATCAAGGATGAACCCTGCACCGAATCCTGTTCCCATCGTGATGAAGACGATATTTCGGAATCCTTTTCCCGCGCCGAAATAGAATTCCGCAAGAGCACCGGCATTGCCATCGTGTTCGATGTACACCGGCAGACGAAATTTCTCCACCAACATTTTCTTCAGGGGGATGGTATCCCACCCCGGCAAATTCGGCGGCGATTTGATGATACCCTTCAGCACATCAAGCGGACCGCCGATGGAAACGCTCAGGGCGGAAACCGACCCGTCAACCGATTCGATCGTTGAGCGAACAGCAGTACAGATCTCATCGAACGTTTCCTCAAATCCCCTCGCCGGATTTGTCGGGAATTGTTTCCGCGAAAGAATCCGACCTTCGGCATCGCCGAGCACGACAGCAGTCTTCGTTCCACCGACATCAAGCCCGACAATTTTCTTGATACTCGCGTCTATGCTCATGTCGTTAAGAAGCGGGACAATATTTCGCAGCAACGAATCACTTGATCCACTTCAACATACTCTGCTGCGGTATGCGCCTGCGCGATATTGCCCGGACCAAACACTATAGTCGGGATTCCGGACTGGTTATACACGCCGGCGTTGGTAGCGTACTGTGCTGTCTCGATCACGCATTCACCGTTAATCTCTTCAATGACTCCAGCCAGCCTCTGCAACAAGGGATTCTCCGGAGAGACATCAATTCCCCCAATCGAAATGTGAGGCGGCTCGAATTCATACTTCGACACATCCTGCAGCACGGACTCTGCGGATTGCAAGATCTCGTTCTCCGTTTCACCGGGAAGAGTGCGCCGATCGATTTCTATCCAGCACCGATCCGGAACGATGTTCACCGCCTGTCCGCCTTCAATCACTCCAACACTCAACGTCGGTGTACCGAGTTCTGCATGCCGCGGCCCTTGCATCAATTCCGATCCGTATGCTTGAAGCCGCACGAGAACATGTCCCATCGTATAGATTGCATTATCACCACGATCAGGATATGCCGAATGCGCGGCAGTTCCCTTGGTGATAATTCGCCAACGCACCACGCCCTTGTGCGCACGGACGATGCGAAGCTGCGTCGGCTCACCGGCAATACCAAAATCCCCCACCAGCCCATTTTCAACGGCCCGCCGCGCACCGGTAAAGCCATACTCTTCATCGGAAACAGCAGCGATGACAATATTGAATTTCAGCGTGCTGGCGTTCTTTGCAAGCGTACCAACCGTGTGAAGGAAGGACGCCAACGAAGCTTTCGTATCGCACGCACCGCGACCATACAACCGTCCATCAAGTACCTTTGGACTGAACGGCTCGATCGTCATGTTATCAGCGTGAACAGTATCCAGATGCGCTTCGAGCAACACGGTCTGTTTTGCCCCCGCATCAACGTAGCCGATGACGTTGGGACGATGAGGCGCAACCTCGGACGTGTTCACGTCAATGGAATGTCGTCGCAGATAGTCGGAGACATAAGCGGCCAATCTCTCCTCGCTGTACTCCGCTCCGCTGCGGTCGCGTCCCATCGGGTTCATACTGGGAATCGCAACAAGATCGGCGAGAAGGTGAACAAGAGACTCGTCGTTGCTCATCCTCAATCCTCGACGACCGCGAGAACACGCGCAGGAGCGCCGTCTCCATTCGCGATGAGCAGCGGCGCTGCAATGAGCTTCACGATACCCGCAGGCAAATCCTTCATGTTATTCAAGTTGGTGACCAACGGAATTCCTTTTCTCAACATCGTGTAATGGACATCCAATTTGAACGGCGTATCGGCAGCCAGAAGTTTTATCTTCTTTGAGACGAGAAACTCCGCGGCGCCATTCGTGATCGGAGGATATGTCTTGTAGTAATCCGCTGAACCGAAATGCACATCCCACCCGGTCTTCACAATCACTCCGATGCCCTCTCGAATGTTCATCGCCTGAAATTCATCCGCAGTGATTGCGCGGCCCGGTTCGCGCGGCGTGAAGTCGACAACCTGCGCCGCCATGAACCAGAGCGATGGATCATACGCATCCATCGTAAACCCTCCCTCCAGCACATGGCTGGGCGCGTCGATATGCGTCCCGGAATGCGTGCCGATGCTGAGCCTGCGAACAACACACCGATTATCCTTGTAGGTTGCGGTTTCCTCCAACGTGGTTGCCGGATGCCAGGGGAAATATACCGGCAGGTCTGATGTAATCGGATGTGTAAGGTCAAAAACTTTCATGTTCGTCCTCGGAAGTCGATGGATTGTGGAGCGGAGATTCTTCTTTCTTGATTGGTCCCGGAATCCAAACGATGACATCCACGGGACACGCTTCGAAGCAAAGTCCGCAGCCGGTGCAGTTCTTCGGAACAATCACGGCGACGCGCTTGTATGGATGCGCCGGGCGATCTTCCATGACAATCGCATCGAAGAAACACAACGGAACGCAACGAT
>JACRFA010000129.1 GCA_016218065.1 Ignavibacteriota bacterium
TGCCGGCTTCAATCCTGATACCATGACGGCGTACGCAACTACGGGAGATACGAGCTTCACCGACACAAACATCCCCGCCAATACCAATCTCTACTACGCACTTCGTGCGATCGACGTTCATGAGAATCAGAGTGTGAAGAGCTATGAAGTGGCGATCATTGTGCTTGCTGTTGGCGATCAGAGGGAGATGCCGACGACATTCGCGCTGCATCAGAACTTTCCAAATCCATTCAACCCAACAACAGAGATCAGATATCAAACGCCGGAACTCAGCCGCATCACGATCAAAGTGTACGACGTCGTTGGCAGAGAAGTGGCATCGCTTGTTGATGAGTTGCAGGATGCAGGATTTAAGTCGGTACGGTTTGATGCCCGGAATCTCGCGAGCGGCGTGTACCTGCTTCGGTTCACGGCAATGGGAACAGATGGAAGCGTGAAGCTCTCACAAGTGCGCAAGTTGCTGTTGGCAAAATAGCGTTCATGACGAATTGCACTGCCATGAAAATCCACCGCCTCAAGGTGGATTTTCATGGTAAACATCAAACAGATAGACGACATTCTTTTCGGCGGGGAGACAACTCCGGTATTGAGGAATCTTTCGGACCGAGATTGTTGCCATCGACGCCTTAGCAACTTCTCTTCCGATCCAACATCACTGCAAGAAGAATCACCACGCCAACAATCACCTGTTGAACATAAGACCCAACGTTGAGCAAGTTCAAGCCATTGCGCAGCACGGCAATCAGCATCGCACCGATGAACGTTCCGAGGATGGATCCGCGACCGCCGGACAAGCTTGTTCCACCCACCACTACTGCTGCGATCACATCCAACTCATATCCTAATCCGGTATTCGGCTGGCCGGAGTTCATGCGTGAGGCGAGAAGTATTCCGCTGAGTGCTGCAAGAAATCCGCACAACACGTAAACTTGCATGAAGACCCTGCTCGTGCGGATGCCTGCCAACCGGGCTGCCTCTTTGTTCCCGCCCACCGCATAGACGTGCCGGCCGAATCTGGTTTGTGTCAACGCAACATGTGAGGCAACAAATACGACAATCATGATGATGCTTGGAATCGGAACTCCCAGCAGTCGTCCGCTTCCAAGAATGCTGAACACGTCCGGCAACTCCCAGATAGGACGACCTTCGGTGTACACAAATGCGATGCCGCGCCACACGGTCATCAACGCCAAGGTTACAATGAACGGTGTGATGTTGTACCGAGTAATGAGAGCTCCTGCAAATGCACCGGACAACGCGCCGGCGATCAGGCCCGCAAGAATAGCGAGCGGGAATGAAACGGCGATCGGAAGTTGCAGCTTCAACACATCGGTTGTAAGAATGCCTGCGAGCGCGAGAAGCGAGCCGACCGATAAATCGATCCCGCCCGTGAGAATCACGAACGTCATCCCTGCAGCAATGATCGCGGTAATGGAAACCTGCAAAGAAACGTTGAGAAGGTTTTCGGTGGTGAGGAAGTATGGTGAGAGGAGTGAAAAAACAAGAAGCTCCACGACAAAGGCAATGCCTATCCCCAGTTCACTTGTTAACGTGAACGGCAAAGAACCGGAGCGGGTGGGAATGAACGACTTCATCAATTCATCATCGTCGCAAGTGTCATTATTTTTTCCTGAGTCGCCTCGTCGCGCGACAATACGCCCGTGACTCGCCCTTCGCACATTACCGCAATCCGGTTGCAGATGCCGAGTAACTCCGGCAAGTCCGATGAGATCACGAGAACACCAATGCCGTGTTGCGCCAGCCGATTGATGCTGGTATAGATTTCATACTTCGCCCCGACATCAACGCCGGCCGTCGGTTCATCGAACATGAGAACCTTCGCGTCCGTGCTGAGCCAACGGGCAAGCACAACCTTCTGCCGGTTGCCGCCGCTCAGTTTTTCCACCTCCATCGAACTGTCGTGAGGTCGAATGTTCAACTCTGACACGTATCGGGCGGCCAACGCCTCTTCCTTGCCTCTGCTGATGAACGGTCCGGCAAGCAAATCGGAAAGACTTGCAAGCGATATGTTCTCGCGTACATTCATCTGCAAAATCAATCCCAACTGATTCCGATCCTCGGTCAGCAATCCGATGCCCGCACGAATTGCGTCAGTGGGAGAGTCGGGAGAAATCTCCGTTCCTTCCAAAACCACACGGCCGGACGATTTCTTATCGGCTCCAAAAATAACACGCGCCAGCTCAGTCCGTCCGGCCCCTACCAACCCCGCGATGCCAAGGATTTCACCCTTGTAGAGTGTCAGGTTGATGTCATGCAGTCGATGAGCATGGAGATGTTCCACGCGAAGAATCTCCTCACCTCTTGTCAATTCCGCCCTGGGAAATTCGTCCTCAAGCTCACGCCCCACCATTGATTGAATCAAACGCCGCTTGTCGACCTGTGCGACCTCAGTGGTGAGCACAACTTTTCCATCCCGCAGCACCGTCACTCTATCGCCGATCTCAAATACTTCTTCAAGTCGATGTGAGATGTAGATGATGCCAACTCCTTCAGATTTCAGTTGTCTGATGACGCGAAACAGGTTGACGGTCTCATGCTCAGTCAGTGAAGCAGTCGGCTCATCCATCGCAAGAATTGTCACGTGTCGCGACAACGCCTTCGCAACCTCAACCATTTGGCGCTGCGCGACACTCAACATTGCTATCGTCAGGTCCGTAGGAATTTCTTCGCCAAGCTGCGCCAGAAGCTTGCGCGCATCGTCGTGCATTTTCTTTTTGTCGATGAAAGGAGAATGCTGTTTGGTAGGCTCTTGTCCGAGGAAAATGTTTTCGGCGACGGAAAGCTCGGGAACAAGTTTGTAGTCCTGGTAGATGATTCCGATGCCGGCAGCCTGCGCGTCCGTGGGGGAGTGGAGAGCAACATTCTGACCGTTCACAACAATGGAACCAGCGTCCTTTGCTAATGCACCGGCAAGGATTTTCATGAGTGTTGATTTGCCGGCACCGTTTTCACCAACAAGGCAATGAATCTCTCCGGCGCGAAGCTCAAACGTTACATCGGCGAGCGCACGAACGCCCGGATACTCCTTGGCGATTCCGCACATTTCGAGCAACGGAGACATGCTATTTCCCCGCCATCTTCAGCAGCCCGTCCCGGTCGATTATGCCAACCTCCACCGGGATGACCGCCGGAACGCTTGTGCCACTGAAGTGTTTTTGGATCGACTCAATGGTGGCAGTGCCAATCTTGGTCGGATATTGAATCACGTCGGCTTTCAACGACGTTCCTTTCATGATTGCATCGCACGCGGGTGGTGTTGCGTCGTAGCCGATGATGACAACGTGCGTTCGCTTGAATTGTTGGGCAGCATCCAATGCACCAAGCGCCGTGTCATCGTTAATGCCGAAGATGCCATCAAGCAGCGGTTGCGCCAGCAGCACATCCGCGGTTGCTTGCAGCGCCTTATCACGCACACTCTGGCCATTCACATCCGCGACAACCTTGATGTCAGGATACTGTGCAATGCCTTCCCGGAATCCTTGCACGCGGTCGAGTACCGACGTGACTGCCGGCTGATTGATGATGGCAATGTTACCTTTACCGCCAAGCAGTTTGGCCATGTACTCTCCCGCGAGCCGGCCACCGGCGACATTGTCGGATGCGATGTGACATACCACTTCTCCTTCCTGCGCAGCAATGTCGGCGGTGAACACCGGAATCTTTGCCTCGTTGGCTTTCTTGATTCCGGGTCCGACGCCCTTTGAGTCAACAGGACAAACGATGATTGCGTCAACCTTCCTCGTGACAAAGTCTTCAATTTGCGACAGTTGCTTTCCGAGATCGAAGTCGGCAGAAGTGATGATAAGCTCGTACTTGAATTTTGCAGCCTCTTCCTTCAGTCCATCTTCGAGGTCTTTATAGAAAATATGATTTCTTGTCAGAAGAGCGACGCCGATGGTCTTTGTCGTCGAGTGCTGTTCTTTGTTCTGGCACGAAGCAAGGAGAAGCGCGAGAGTGCAAACGGAAATTGAAAGAACGCAGCGCATTTGATCCTCGAAGAGTGTGGAAAGTTGTTGGAGAGCGTATGTAAGGTACACAAGACGGCGTTATGGAATCAAGACATTCTTCTGTGGAGATTCCCCGAAATGCTGACAAGAATGACAATCGTTTTCTAAGTTGTCATTCTGAACGGAGTTCCAACTGTTTCTCAAGTTGGGACGGAGTGAAGAATCTCGACGAGTCGAGTCATCGACCAGAACAGGTGACTGGATTCTTCACCTCTGAGAAGCGAGGTTCAGAATGACAATGTTCAGGCAGTTTGCTTTGGGGAATCTCCAAATTCTTCTCGTTGACCCGGCTACAAAAGAGTCCCGCTCACTACCATGTTCTCCGGATTGGATGAGCCTCGGTATTGAAAATTGTATTGCTGAAGTCCAATGCTTTCGGCGGAGCGAACAGGAGATAGAGGTACTTCAGGGTTTCGGCGAGGAAGTAACTTTCCATGCGATCAACTTTTTCCTTGGTCACAACACTCTTGAGTTCCGCGTATCCTGCTTCGGTTCGGCAGTAACGCTTCAATCCCTCAAAGAAAACTTTTCCCATCTGCACATAGCGCGGGTCTTTGGTGTATCGGTAGAGGTAGTACGCCGACTCCATGATCTCCGGGTTGAGGAAATAGCGTTGCCACTTCGGGTCCGATGGCGCGTCCATCGTTATGTAGTCGAATTGTTCCGGCTCGATGCCGTACTTGTTCCACATCGTGAAGCACGACTCCTGCAGTCGGGCCGCAGTTGTGACATCGCCGGACAACGCCA
>JACRFA010000130.1 GCA_016218065.1 Ignavibacteriota bacterium
AAACAAGCGATTTCAAAACTAAAGAGGTGATCGCGGCTTGCATAAATTCGTCATGAATTGTACCTTGAACCAAGGAGAAACGCCCATGCTAATAATTGACGATGAGTTTGTGCAAGCAACACAAAAGAGCGAGCAGGAATTACGCGTAGAGATAGCCCTGCTCTTGTATGCTCAGGAGATGTTATCATTTGGGCAGGCACGCAAGCTTGCGGGTATGGATGCAATCGAGTTTGAACAATTACTCTTCACACGCAAGATCCCTAATGCCTATTCTGAACATGATCTTGACTCTGATCTTGCAACTCTCGAGCAATTCAAGCACACGTGATCATCGTTAGCGACACCTCGCCAATCAGCGGTCTGTACCGCATTCATCGTTTACACCTCCTCAACGACCTGTTCGGAAAAGTTATCCTGCCTCATGCGGTCATGCAAGAACTGACTGTACTTGAACACTGGAGTTACGATCTCGCCGAGATAACCCATGCGTCATGGATAGAAGTGCGAAGCGTTGTGGCAAGTCCATATCTCAGTCAATTAAAACTCGTGCTCGATGACGGAGAAGCAGAGGCAATTGCTTTGTCGAAGAGCTTGGCGCTGATTTTTTGCTGATTGACGAAACAAAAGGAAGAAAAGTTGCACGGACAGAGGGATTGCACATGGTTGGTGTTTTGGCGGTGTTGATTGAAGCCAAGAAGGCGGGTTTCATCAATACGGTAAGGGAACCGCTGGATGAGCTTATAGCGAACACGAAATTTCGAATAGGCAACCCTTTATATAAATCAGTTTTGTCAAGAGTGGGAGAATAGGACTTTTCACAATATGCACTTCAAACGGTTCTGCGTTACGTTGCTTTTCTCGGCTGTCACGCCAACCGAGCAACTTCCGAGTGCCGTGCCGAGAAAAGGAAGGAGCTTCTGATCACCCCCAACTTCCAGATGAAACAGAACAGCAAAGAACATCGATCAGATCGACGTGTTGCCGTGATTACCGGCGCCTCAAGCGGCATCGGCAGAGCAATTGCGCACACGATGGCACGAGAGGGTTACGCGTTGGCGCTTGCATCTCGCTCGGCAGAAGCGCTCGCGCGGCTCAACGACGAACTCAGCAGCATGGGGTGCGAGTCTATTTCTGCGCCAACGGATGTGACGCGCGAATCCGATATTCATTCACTTGTCGCTGCAACGATGGAGAGATTCGGATGCATCGACGCCATTGTGTGCAGCGCGGGACAGTACATTCGGGGACGCGCCGTTGAACTGTCGAGCGCCGAGTTTCTTGAAGCGATGGCAATCAACTTCCATCCGTGCATACAACTCATCTACGCTGTGCTTCCCCAGATGCTGCAACGCAGGAGCGGGGCGGTTGTTGTCATCTCTTCGGTGGACGGCAAGAAAGGCCTTCCGCTCGACGCGCCGTATGTGGCGTCGAAATTCGCGCTGACCGGCTTCATGGATGTACTGCGTCAGGAGTTGCACGGCACTGGAGTGCAGGCGATTACCGTTTTGCCTGCACGCGTCAACACGCCGATGATTGCATCGCTGCGCGTACCATGGATCTCAAAGAAAACAACGCCGGAACATGTCGCACGAGTCACTATGCGGGCACTGAGGCGCGAGCGAAGCGGCGAAGTGATTGTGCCATACGCCGGACCGAAGCTCTTGATTATCACGAATGCACTCTGGCCTCGCCTCGCAGACGCGCTGGTGCGGTTGTTCCACCTTGAGGGTGTCCAACAATTTTCGAAGAACGAACGCAACGCAGAAATTGTCACATGATGGTTGAACGACAGACCGACATACTCACGCCGGAAGCAGTAGAGGAAATTCTTGGAACCGGCACACGCGTGCCAACGACACGCGAAGCAATGGCTCATCAACTCCGCGTCACGTTCTTTCCATACGGGAGAACAACGCCGCGCCTCGATGCATTCGTCGAGAAGCTGCGCGTCTCTTTGCGCCGCTGCGGCGCGACACTGATTGAGTTTGGCGATGCAATCGACGGTACAACCGGAAAGCTGCGCGACGGGATTGTCGTTGTCGCTCCCGGCGAGTTGGACACAGGGAACACGCCTGTCGATCACGCGGCAAATCTCCGACGCGTGACATTCATGGGAATATTAGATCGCCCGGCGCCGCTTGATGACGAGTTGCATCCTCAGGAGAAACTCAATAGCATTGTGCGCGAACTGGCGTGGAGCATCCTGCAAGTCATCGTCTATCTTCAAGACGAGGTGTGGACCATCTGCACGATGAACGGCGCGGTGATTCGGTGCACGAATGACGATGCGCTCGATGGCGATGTGCTGGGAACACTCGTGCCGAAGCTCGCTGCACCCGTGGTTCCACCGCATGCAGACGACTTTGACCTGCGCGAAGGCGCTCTCAACGTAATGACTGATGAACTGCGCGCGTATGCCGACGATTTTGCTTCAAGCAGTGTGCTGTGGCGACGCACAGGACTCTTGCTGTTCCACACGTCGGTGGCAACGCTGGAGTTCCGCACCAATTTCTATAAGCGCATTGCTGCGGCGTATCTCGACAATCGCTCCGGCATGAGTTACGGATTTCTTGCGCGGCAACCCGCTGCAGCGGTTCGGGCTGCGCTCACAGCCGAGGAGTTTGCTCGCCTCGACGGACAGAATGTGAATGATCCGCGAGGAGTGTGGAAGATCGGAGACAAGCGGTTTGTACGCGCGAAGGTTTTGCCTGAGCCGCTGTTTGTGGAGGCGCCTGATGTCTGGATGCTTTCGACGCGCTCAGGATGCGACAAGACGAACATCGATGTCGAACGCGACCTGGTGCTCACGGGCCTCGTCAACGGTACCATTGTCTTCATGACGCCAAACGGGTTGTGCGCGAAGGTGGATTGCAAGCCTTCGTATGATACGACCGCGATTCTTGCGCATGCGATGGGGAACGCGCTCGTCGCATCGCTTCTCAAAAGGATCGATCCTCTCAGTAGATTCGTTGCAGGCTTTGAATCTTCAGGGATGGCGCTCGCGCATTGGCACGGCGACCTCGATCATGACGCGCTGCCGCAGGGTTATTTCATTCACGGAACGTTGAACCCGCCGGTTTCCTGCTCAACGCATCAGTCGGCAATCTATGCACTCACCGGAAAACTCCATGCGTTGAAGGAGTCGCTTCAGTCGGAAGTGTCATTCCTTGGCGACGTGCACATCGAACCGCATCATGGCGTGAATGTTACGTGGAAGTCGCTGAAGAGTTTGGCAGAATGGTTATTGAAGAGACAGGAGCGAGACGAACGCCATGCAGGACGCGTGATCAGTTCGGTGGGCTACACTACCAAATCCTGAACCTCTCTCACTGCCCCCACGGCCTCCACCCTCTTCACTTCCGGCATGACCCGTTACTCACTGACGGGCCGCGGAGGCCGATTATGAGGTTTGAGTTTCCTAAAGTATAACCTTATATTTCTCACATGCGATATATCCGGCGAGATATTGAAGACGAGTTGCAGGCTGCATCCCGCTTGTTTGCTGCTCTCATCATCACCGGCCCGAGGAGGGCGGGGAAAACTACGTTGTTAAGACGACTGTTCTCCAAGGCCTCGTATGTCCTGCTTGAGGATCCTGATGTGGTGGCTCGCGTTCGTTCCGATCCGCGCGGATTCCTCCATGATCTGAAGCTGCCGGTTATTCTTGACGAAATCCAGAACACTCCTGAGTTACTGAGCTATATTCGCACTCATATCGATCTCCATCCTAGGCTTAAAGGCCAATGGTTCATTACCGGATCACAAGAAGCCCCACTCATGAAGGGCGTGACGGAGTCCATGGCGGGAAGAGCTGCCCTCTTCACGCTTCTTCCGCTCTCATGTGTTGAGTCGCCAAAGGTCTCCATGTTTTATGGGGGGTTTCCCGAGGTGCTTGCGAAGCCGCGCGTTGCGAATATTTGGTACCGATCATATGTGCAAACGTACTTGGAGCGCGATGTCCGGCAGATCGGGGCGATCCGGGATCTTGCAACTTTTCGGCGGTTCATTGCCTTGGTTGCCAGTCGAAACGGTCAAGTCCTTAACCGGACGGATTTCGCGACAGCACTCGGCATGTCTGTCCCCACAATCTCTCAATGGCTGGGCATTCTGGAAATGACGGCGCAGATTCACCTTGTCCCGCCGTTCTATGAGGATCTTGGAAAGCGTCTCATCAAATCGCCGAAACTTTACTTCGTCGACTCGGGACTTCTCTGCTATCTGCTTGGCATAGACTCCGCAAAAGCGCTGGAGCGATCTCCCTTTTTGGGATCCATCTTTGAGGGCTTTGTCGCTTCGGAATTTGTCAAGCAGCAAATAAACGGCGGCAGGCAGCGCGCTATATATTTTTTCCGCGATCAGCAAGGACTCGAAGTGGATTTTCTTGTTCCGGGCGGGGATAAAAAGTTGATGTTAGTCGAGGCGAAAGTGTCAAGAACGGCGACCCCACACATGGCAACGTCACTTGAACGGCTGGGCAAAACATTGGCCGGGTATGAGGTTAAGAAGGTGTTAGTCTACAGACCAATTGGTGAGCGGACACAACATGGTACTCTGCGTCCCGGCATAAAGGCGATGGCACTCCATGATGCTCTGCGGATGATCCCTGGTCATCATGGACTTGAAACGTGAAACCTGAACCCAGCAACCGCCACGCACACTCTCAGCCCCCCACGGCCTCCACCCTCTTCACTTCCGGGACGGCTCTCATAATCGCCCGCTCAACGCCCGCGCGCAACGTTAGCACGGACATCGGACAGATCAGGCATGTTCCTTCCCACTTCACTTCGACGACGCCCGACTCCGGCTTGAAGCGGAGGAGTTTCACATCGCCGGCATCGGCGCGCAGGTAGGGTCTGCAAATCTCCAGAGCGCCCTCGATGCGACGCGAGATTTCAGTGACTTCGTATTCTTGCATTTCTACATCCAAACACTACTACGACATGAGCTGAATATCGATCGCAGGAACGGCGGACTGTTGAGCATCACGAATGCTGATCTGCGCCGCGAGGTTGCGCGCAATCTGCTGGATAATGTCTCCTTGCGCTTTGAACTTCTCATCGATCACCACCGGCTTGCCCGTATCGCCGCCAACACGGATGGAGGTATAGATCGGGATATCGCCGAGGAACGGAACGCCAAGCTCTTCGGCTGCGCGTTTGCCGCCGCCTGTGTCGAAAATGTTTTCGCGCTGACCGCAGTGCGAGCAAATGTAGTAACTCATATTTTCGACGATGCCGAACACGGGGACGTTCACCTTCTCGAACATCGCGTAGCCCTTACGCGCGTCGGCGAGGGAGATATCCTGCGGCGTCGTCACGATCACCGCGCCCGTGAGGGGAATTGTTTGCACAAGAGTCAGTTGGATGTCGCCTGTTCCGGGAGGAAGATCGAACACGAGATAATCAAGCTCGCCCCAATCAACATCGGTCATGAACTGCTTCACTGCGCCGCTCGCCATGGGGCCGCGCCAGATCACTGCCTGCATCGGATCGACAAGAAATCCGATCGACATCACCTTCACGCCATAATTCTCCATCGGCTGAAGTCGCTGTCCCTTCACGACCGGGCGGCCGCTGAGTCCCATCATCAGCGGGATGCTTGGGCCGTAGATGTCGGCGTCAACCAGCCCGACTTTTGCTCCGTCCTTTGCGAGCGCGACGGCGAGGTTGACGGCAACGGTGGATTTGCCGACGCCGCCTTTGCCTGAAGCAACTGCGATCGTGTTGCGCACGCCGGGCAGGATCGCTTCCTTCTGTTGATTGTCATGTCGCATCACGTTGGAGGTCATTTCAATCGTTACGCTGCCGACATCAATCGTGCTGCGGATGGCCTGCTCTGCCTGCGACTTGAGCAGATCGCGCACCGGACACGCCGGCGTTGTCAGCTCGATGTTGAAGTGAAGGTTCTTCCCTTCGATCTTCACATTCTTGACAAAGTTCAGCGCGACGATATCACGATGCAAATCGGGATCTTTGACGACTCGCAGCGCATCAAGAACGGTAGTTTCATTTAGTGGTTTCATACTTCCTTTTCTAAAATATCAAACAGGTTCATGGGTTCTTGTCCTTCGAACCAGAGATGTAACACGTACTCGCGAATGTATTCTGCTTTCAACAATCCTTTTTCTTTCGAGTGCGCCCAAAGAGATTCATTCTCCGCCAGTGCCGACCATTCTTTCCACTTCATATTCTCACCCTACGATTGAAACTACTTTCTCGCGGCGATCAACGAAACGCAAAAGCAATCAAATCACCTTCATTTCCTTTCCAACTTTCTCGAACGCATCAAGCGCGCTGTCGATATTCTTCTTTGTCAGCGCCGCCGAGATTTGTGCACGCAGTCTGGCTTCGCCTCGCGGCACAACGGGGAACCACAGGCCTTTGACGTACACGCCTTCCTTCAGCAACTCGCGACTCATATCTTGCGCAACTGATGCCTCGCCCAACATGATCGGCACGATGGGATGCTCGCCTTCGAGAATCGTGTAGCCAAGCTTGACGATCTCCTTACGGAAGTACGCGGTGTTCTTGTGCAGCTTCTTCACGATCGTCTTGTCCTTCATCAGAAGATCGAACGCTGCGGTTGCGCCGAACACAATCGGGGCAGGTAAGGAGTTCGAGAAAATGTATGTGCGCGCCTTCTGTCGCATGTACGCAATCAACTCTTTCTTTCCGCTGATGTAGCCGCCGGCTGCGCCGCCAATTGCTTTGCCAAGCGTTCCGGTCAGCACGTCGATTTGTCCGTGCACGCCTTTTGCTTCGGCGGTACCGCGACCGGTTTTGCCGACGACGCCAACGGCATGCGAGTCATCGACAAAGAGAATCGCGCCATACTGTCTCGCTACTTCCACCAGCTTGTCGAGATGTGCGAGGTCGCCTTCCATGCTGAACACGCCGTCGGTCGCGATGATGCGCAGACGATAGTCCGCGTTCTTGTCTTCTTCAAGCTGGCGTACGAGATCGTCAACATCGTTATGTTTGTAGATTTTGCGATCGGTCGTCTCCGGTTTGCACAAACGCTGACCGTCGATGATGCTCGCGTGGTTCAGACGGTCAGAATAGATGACGTCTTTGTACGTTTCGAAGCCGAGTTTTTCATTCGTGAGTGAAGCGAAGAATGCTTCGTTCGCTGCCCAGCATGACGAGAAGAGAATCGTGTCTTCCGTCCCGAGAAACTTCGAGATTTTCTTTTCGAGTTTGAAGTGGATGTCCTGCGTGCCACAGATGAAGCGAACAGATGCGACGCCATAGCCGTACTTCTTAATGCCGTCAATCGCCGCTTTGCGCACGACTGGATGATTCGAAAGCCCGACGTAGTTGTTCGATGCGAGCATCACCGCTTTCTTGCCGTTGACGCGAACAACGCCGTCCTGCGGGCCTTGCAACGGGACTTCGTATTTGAACATCTTGGTTTCTTCGAGCTGCTTCAGTTCTTTCGAGACGAGTTCAAGAACATTTGCCATAAAAGATTCTCCGCTTACGATTGGTTGGAATTATCTTGCTTCACCATTCTTGCAGCGAATGATCCATCCATCCCATGCTTGTGCGGGAATGTCTCCACAAATCCTTCGGCGCTCACAAGGCTCTTGCTCACGAACTTCGCTGCATCCTCCAGTTGAAATTCTTTGTGCTTGTCCAGGAACGCCTTGACGATTTCCTGGTTTTCTTCAGGCTCGGTGGAGCATGTGCTGTACACGAGCACGCCGCCAGGCTTTACAAGGTTCGCCGCGTTTTCGAGTATCTCGGACTGAATGGTTTTCAGTTTGACAATGTCGGCGATATCGCGTTTCCATTTTAGGTCCGGCTTCTTGGTCAGGACGCCGAGTCCGGAGCAGGGCGCATCGACCAGCACGCGGTCGAACGGCTCCAATTCAATCGTTGCCCCATCGCCGACGAGCGGCTTTACAATCCGTAGGCCCAGCCGGTCGCACGCGGCCCTGATGAAGTTGAGCTTCACTTCGTACTTGTCCACCGCGACAATCTCGCCTTCGTTCTTCATCAACTCGGCAATGTGTGTTGTCTTCCCGCCGGGAGCTGCGCACAAATCCAACACGCGTTCACCCGGTTCCGGCGCGAGCAATATGCCCGGCAGCGCCGCGCTTTCATCCTGAATTGTGAACACGCCTGTGCGGAACATCTCGTTCTGTCCGATGCGCGGAAAGCTTTTCACGCGCACGAAGTAGCCGGTGTGAATGGAGCCTTGATACACGATCTGCTGCAGGTCGAGGTAACGCAAAAACGTCGCAGGCTCGTTCTTCAGTTTGTTGATGCGAAGCGTCAGCGGCGGGCGTTCGTTGTTGGCAATGAGCAGCTTCTCTGTCTCATCGGGACCGAAGCGGCCCACCCAGCGCTTCACCATCCAGTGAGGATGCGAGAACATCACAGACAAATGCTGCACGCGGTCTTGCGCCGGATCGGGATAGCGTATGCCGTCCATGTTGCGGATGATATTGCGAAGCACCGCGTTCACAAGTCCCGCAGGCTTGTCGCCGCGAATGCGCTTGATGAACTCGACCGCTTCATTGACGGCGGCGGCATGCGGTATCCGTTCCAGAAAAAGAATCTGGTACAATCCTACACGCAGTGCATTCTTCACATTGATCTCGGACTTGGCAAAGTTGCCGTGCGAGAAGCCGTTCAACACCCAATCGAGTTTGTTCTGCCAGCGAAGAACGCCGTGCACAATTTCCGTCAGCAAACCCTTGTCGATGTCGGGCAGCTCGCCGGAGCGCAACTCAGTGTCGAGCAGTTTGTCGAGATACGCATCGGTTCGCTCAACGCGGTTGAGCACCTTCACTGATGTTCCGCGAACGCCGTCGTACAAATTGCGTCGGCGCGGTTCAGCAACTTCGTGATTCTGTGGTTGGTCGGTCATGACGGTGATTCGCCTTGGAAAAATTTCTCAGGGCGGGCCGGGAACGCGGTGTGCATAGTGGGAAGGGGTCTCTCTTCAAGCCAAGGTGCATACTGCGCGCTCATGTAGCGAAGCCCTAGAGACGACTGTGGCGCCAGTGGGCGCCACGTGAATTTCTACTGCTGCATTTCCGCAGCCGGTGTTCAGGCCGCGACGGGCGACTTCTTCCCGTACTTTCTGTTGTACCGCTCGACGCGACCGGCCGAGTCAACCAACTTC
>JACRFA010000006.1 GCA_016218065.1 Ignavibacteriota bacterium
AATCCCTTTCAGTTGCAGCGTGCTATGAGCGCGAAGATTCGCATCATTCTCGCTCATGCTTCTCGCACATGAAAAGGCAACGACTCCTTCGGTTTTTTGAGGCATGACGATGGAGGTTGTTTCACTCGGAGTGGGACGAGCAGAGTCCTCGTCCCATCCTCCATTGATTCGGCTATCCCTTAGTGAGTTGCTCCGCAGCAGAGCTCACCTCCGTTTCACCGAACACAACCAACGTACATCGCTTTCACATTCATGTCAAGAGCGCTTGCTTTCTCGCCGCGTATGGTTACATTTATTTATGAGGCAACGGGCATGGCCGCGCGACACCTACAGCATTCTGGGTAACTGAACTCGTAGCCGTGACAACCGAGAAAGGCCACGATGCGACACAGAGAAATCTTTGTAGGGGCGACGTTTCGTCGACCTCACCAGGGTGACGCGACCTCGCTTGGGCGAGGAGACCTCGCCCCTACGGTCGAATTCAGAGGACATGCAAAAAAGAAAGCCCCACGGATTGTGAGGCTTTTCGAAGTGTCAAAGGACGAACTCTCGACAGCATCTTAACGCAGCGCGTGAACCATCTCTTTGGCAACGGATTTTGTGCTCGACCCATTTGCCTTACAGCGTTGTTCAAACTCGTCGCGGAAGCGCTTGATCATGCTTTGCACGGGCCACGCCGCTGCATCGCCAAGAGCGCAGATGGTGTTTCCTTCGATGTTGTTGGCAACGTCAAGCAACAGGTCGATGTCTTCGAGCGTTGCGTCGTAATTCTCAAAACGCTTCAGAATCTTGAACATCCACCCAGTGCCTTCGCGGCACGGCGTGCATTGTCCGCACGATTCGTGATAGTAGAATTTTGTGATGCGGGTGATGACCCGGATGAGATCGGTGTCTTCATCCATCACGATCAGTCCTGCAGTCCCGACAGACGACCCGGCCGCCTTCAAGCCATCGGCATCCATCGTCACGCCTTCGATATTTTCGCCGCGAAGAATCATCGTTGATGAGCCGCCGGGAATGATGGCTTTGATCTTCTTGTCGGCGGGAACGCCTCCGCAGTATTTGTAGATGATGTCCGTGAGCAACACACCGGTCGGCATCTCGTACACGCCGGGTTTGTTCACGTGTCCGCTTACACCCACGAGAATCGGTCCGGGATGTTTCGGGTGACCGATCTTCGAGTACGCCTCCCAGCCGAGCCGGAGAATCACGGGAACGTTGGCAATCGTCTCGACATTGTTGATCGTTGTTGGGCAGCCCCACAAACCGAACTGCGCCGGGAACGGCGGCTTCACACGCGGGTAACCGCGTTCGCCTTCGATCGAATTCATGAGCGACGACTCTTCACCGCAGATGTACGCACCCGCGCCGCGATGAATATAGAAGTTTGTGCTGAAGCCGGAGCCGAGAATATTCTGACCGATGTAACCTTTGGCATACGCATCGTCCAACGCCTTCTGAACCATCACGATCCATTTGTTATACTCGCCCCGCACGTACAAATAGATCGTACCGATACCCATAGCATACGCCGCGATGAGCGCGCCTTCAATCATCAGGTGCGGATTGTCTTCGAGGATCTGCCGGTCTTTGAATGTGCCCGGCTCGCTCTCATCGCCGTTGATGCAGAGGTACTTTGGCTTGGTGGTCACCTTTGGCATGAACGTCCACTTGAGGCCGGTCGGAAAACACGCGCCGCCTCTGCCGCGGAGGTTGGACTTTTTCATTTCGTCCGTCACCTCCTCCGGCTTCATCCCCAACGCTTTCCGCAGCATCTGATAGCCGCCGTTGGCTTCGTACACGTCAACCTTGTGAAGCTCAGGTATGTCGGGAAGAATCAGTTTTTCCATTCGCCAATCAGCTCGTTATCAATTCGAAGTTTCTCAACTAACCATTAAAAATTTCACCACGGATAAGCACGGGAGACGCACGAATGAACACAGATGCTATCATATTCTTTTCAGAAAACTTTAGTGCTTGTTCGTGCGACTTTCGTGTAATTCGTGGTTTCATTTCTTACTTGAGGTCATCAAGTAGTCTATCCACCTTCGCCTCATCGAGGTTCTCGTAATACTCATCGCCGCACTGCAGCATCGGCGCGTAGCCGCAGGCGCCGAGGCATTCCGCCTCGACAAGCGTGAAGCGTTTGTCGGGAGTTGTCTCACCGACTTTGATCTGCAGCCGATCTTCAATGTGCTTCAAAATCTTATCACTGTTTTTCAGCATGCACGACACGTTCGTGCACACTTCAAGCTTGTGTGTGCCAACAGGCTCCTTGTTGAACATCGTGTAAAACGTGACGACGCCGTACACGTGATGCGTTGAAATGCCGAGCAGCCTGGCAACGTATTCCATACCTTCATTCGAGACCCACCCGTGTTCATCCTGCCACATCCACAACGCGGCAAGCACAACCGCTTGCGGGTTCTGATAGCGCGTCTTAAGTTCTTCTATTTTTTGAAGAGAGGATTCTGATAACATCATTTGAATTGCACCATTTGTTCTTTGCACCACTGCACCATTGCACGATTGAACCATTGCATGACCCGACAATGATGCAATGCTACAATGGTGCAATGAAACAACTTATTTGTCCGCTTCTCCCATTACGGGGTCAATGCTGCCGATGATCGCTACGATATCGGAAACCATTGCGCCCTTGATCATCACCGGTAACGCAGAGAGATTCACCATTGATGGACTGCGGATCTTCAAGCGCCAGGGTTGGCCCGTTCCATCGCTGACGATGTAAATGCCAAACTCGCCCTTCGAAGATTCAATGCCCTGATACACTTCGCCGACCGGGGGATCGATGCCCATGTTGATGAGCATAAAGTCGTGGATCAGTTCCTCCATCTTTGTGTACACCCGATCCTTGCGCGGAAGAACTTTCTTCGTCTCGTTTGCGCATATCGGACCGGCAGGCAACTTCTGCATCGCCTGGCGGAGGATCTTCGCGCTCTCCATCGCTTCAGAGAAGCGAACATGGAAGCGCGCCAGCGCATCGCTTTCCTGGGCGGTGATGACGTCGAAATCCAAGTCGTTGTACACGAGATAGGGATTGTCGCGGCGCAGATCGCGCGGCACACCGGAGGCACGCAAGATGGGACCCGTCATCCCCATATCGATGCACTGTTGCCGGGAAATGTACCCGACGTTCTCACATCGTTCAATGAAGATGCGGTTGGTGAAGAGCAGTTGCTGCACTTCCTTCATGTCCTGATCAAACTCATCGAGGAACTTCGTCAACATCGCCGTGCATGTGTCGGTCCAGTCCTGCAGCAAGCCGCCGATGCGCGTGTAGCTTGTGGTAAAGCGCGCACCGCAAAGAACATCGTAGATGTCCAGAAGTTTTTCGCGCTCGCGGAACGTCCACAGCAGTACGGTCAACGCGCCGACATCCATCGCCATGCTGCCGACGGCGACAAGATGCGACGCGACGCGAGCCATTTCGGAGATGAGCACGCGGATGTACTCCGCACGCTTCGGGATCTCAATGCCGAGCAGCTTTTCGACGGCAAGTACGTAACCGACATTGTTCGAGAGGGGCGCGAGATAATCGAGACGATCGGTATGCGGAATGAACTCGTGATACGTCGCGTTCTCGGCAATCTTCTCATATCCGCGATGGAGATAGCCCAGCTCGGGCACGGAACCCAGGACCGTTTCGCCGTCGAGCTTAATCAGCACACGCAACACGCCATGTGTTGCCGGATGCTGGGGACCCATGTTCAACACCATTGTGTTTTCCAGCGGGTCCACGTCGGTGAACGACGTATCGACGTCTTCGAGGGCAGCAAGGATCTGACTTTTCTTCGGATGCTCAGCAACAACTGTTGGCATAGTCGGACAACTATTTTCGTGGAAGTGGCAGTGAGTCGGGGATGCCCATCAACGGGAAGTCTTTGCGAAGAGGATGGTACTGATATTCCTCGGGCATGTACATGCGGCGCAAATCCGGGTGACCGGCGAACTTGATGCCAAACATATCGAACGTTTCGCGTTCATGCCAGTTCGCTCCACTCCAGACACTCACAACCGAGGGAACGATGCACTCTTCTTCCTCGACCAGTACCTTCAGGCGGAGGAATTTTTTGTTTTTGATCGAGTACAGATTGTACACGACTTCGAACCGACCTTCAGGCCGATACATGTCGACGCCGAGAAGGTCAATCACCATATCAAATTGAAGATCGGGATCGTTCTTCAGAAACTCGCCAACCTTCACAATGTGATTCTTCTTGATCTGAACCGTCAGGTCGCCGCGAAACTCATTGGATGATTCGACGCTTTCGGGAAATCGTTGCTTCAGCTTTTCGAGAATGAGTTCGTTCATGCGGCGGCCCCGATTCGTTCCACCTTTCCGGTTTCGTTGATCACGATTTGCTCGCGCTTGTCGCCTTTGATGAGCGATCCGAGCGTTCGGTCTTCAGCGATTTTCTTCTGCAGCTCCATCAATCCGTTCAGCAAGTTCTCCGGCCTCGGCGGACATCCCGCGACGAACACATCCACCGGCATGAACAGGTCGATACCCTGAACGACAGGATACGACCGGAACATTCCTCCCGACGATGCGCAAGCGCCCATCGAGATCACCCATTTGGGATCAGGCATCTGATCGTAAATCTTTCTGACCACTTTTGCCATTTTGTACGTAACCGTTCCGGCGACAATCATCACGTCGCACTGGCGCGGCGTAAAGCGCATGACCTCAGACCCGAAACGCGAAATATCAAACCGCGGCGATGCGGTCGCCATCATCTCAATCGCACAGCAAGAAATCCCCATCGGCATCGGCCAGAGGGAATTCTTCCGCGCCCAGTTGATCAGAAAGTCCATCGACGAGATAATGTACCCATCTCGTTCTAAGTTCTCTAATCCCATTTGAGCGCTCCTTTCCTCCAGATATACACAAATCCAACTAACAGAATCAGGATGAATACAATCATTTCAACAAATCCAAACAGCCCCAGTTCCCTGAACTTGACGGCCCACGGATACATGAACACAATCTCGATATCGAACACAATGAACAACATGGCAACAAGATAGAACTTCACCGAAAACCGTTCGCGCGCAGTCTTGACAGGCTCCATTCCGCTCTCGTATGTCGAGAGCTTTTCTTCGTTCGGCTTGCGAGGACCAATCCATCGGTTGATATTCGCGAGAACGATTCCGAAGATCACTGCCAACGTGATCATGATTGCTATGGGCAGATACTGCTCTAACATGGAAATTCCTACGTAAGCAAAATCAGGTGAGGTTTCAGCAAATTCTTGTACAAAAGGTAGATAAAAAGGAATGGAAAGGCAAGGTAAGCGAAAAGCACCGGGTCATTGGTTCATCTGATCAAAAACAAACCAATGACCCTGACGGAACTCTCAGTTGATTCCCTGGTACATCGTGTCGATCAGCTCGGCGTACTTTTCTTCGACGACTTTGCGGCGGATCTTTTGTGTTGGAGTAAGCTCGCCTTCTTCAATCGTAAATGGACGAGAAAGGAGAATGAACTTGCGCACGCGCTCGAAGTTCGCCAGATCCTTCTGAATCTGATCGATGTCCTTTTCGATCAGCTCGTTCACTTCGGGATGCTGAACCAAATCGTGATTGTGTGTGTACGGAATGCCATGCTCATCGGCATACGCTTTCAGCGAATCAAAGTCAGGAACGACCAGCGCGGTGCAGAACATTCTTCTATCGCCGATCAGCACAAACTGCTCGATGTACTTGCTCGCCAGAAACAGATTCTCGATCGGTTGCGGAGCAATGTTCTTGCCGCCGGAGCTGACGAAGAGATGCTTCTTGCGATCGGTGATGCGCAGGAATCCCTCGTTGTCGAACTTGCCAATGTCGCCCGTGTGGAGCCAGCCATCCTTGTCGATCACCTCGGTTGTCATCTCGGGAAGTTTCCAGTAGCCCTTCATGATGTTCGGGCCGCGCGCAAGAATCTCTCCGTCATGAGCAATCTTTACTTCAACATGCGGAATCGGCCGACCAACAGTTCCGAATTTGTACTCCTCAAGCTTGTTGGCCGAAATCACCGGAGACGTTTCGGTCAGCCCGTACCCTTCGATGATGACGATACCGATGGCCTCGAAGAAGTCGCCGAACTCTTTCGGCAACGCCGCGCCGCCCGACACCATAAACTTCATGCGTCCGCCGAGCTTCTCGCGAATCTTGCTCAGCACAAGTTTATCGGCGATCGCATGCTTTACGTTCAGCATCGGTGAGAAGCGCTTCGCCTTCTTCGCTGCGGCATACGCCTTTCCTGTTGCGATGGACCAGAAGAAAATCTTCTGTCGCTTCATCGGCGCGGCGGAAACTTGCTTCATGATCCGGCTGTGCATTCGTTCAAACAGGCGCGGCACAGTCGTCACGATCGTTGGCCGGACTTCAATCAAGTTGGCCTGAACAGTCTCGATACTCTCAGCATAAGCAACGGTCGCGCCGCAGGCGAGCGCTGTGTAGTTGCCGGCCATGCGTTCGAACGAATGGCTCAACGGAAGAAACGAAAGCAAAACGTCGCCTTCTTCAATCCTGATGTGCGACGATGCGCCTCTCACGTTTGTGCAGAGATTGCTCTGCGTGAGCATCACGCCCTTGGGATTGCCTGTCGTGCCGGAAGTGTAAATGAGCGTGAGCAAATCGTCCGGCTTCACACGTTTTGTCGCGTTGCTGACGTGATCGGGATGTTGCTTCGAGAATTCTTTTCCGCGTTCAAGCAAATCAGCGTACGACATGACCTGCGGCTCGGCTACGTTCGTGTACTCGTTCATGACGATGACGTGCTTGAGAGTAGGAACCGAGTCAATCGACTTCAGCACTTTGGTGAGCTGAAATTGATTTGAGACGAAAACCGCCTTCACGTCGGCGTCGTTGAAGATGTACTCGTTCTGCTTCGCCGTCATCGTCGGATACACGGGAACGCTGATGGCGCCGAGCGCGGCGATGGCCTGATCGCAGTACACCCATTCCGGTCTGTTCTCCGCGATGATGCTGACCCGATCGCCGCGTTCAATTCCGAGTGCGGCAAGCCCGAATGCAGTCAGCTCAGCCGCCCGCCGAACTTCCTGATAACTAATGGGCCTGTACTCACCATCTTTCTTCGCCATCAGCATCGGTCGCGTGCTGTGAGCGTACCGGGCCGTGAGAGATAGGAACATCTCTGGAATAGTAGAGAATTCTTCAACAACAGGCATTGAAAACCTCTTGGTGTGTTTTTGAATATTGATGACTTGGAACGGGTCAACCAGGTCGGTTGAGAAGAGATGACATCGAATTCGCTCCCAATATATTCTCTCTACTCGTCAAAAACAACTTTCAAAAATTTTTGTTACTCGTGTGTCCACCTTTGCTCAACTGGATTCCAGTCGCAGAATTTTTTGTTTGTGCTAAGTTGTTGATACTTATAGGAACGATGCTATTGATTGAAATTTTAACTTGACTTCCCTGTGCGAGCGTATTATATTTTTCCCCACTAATTTTTGAAGCGTGTGTTCGCGATGCAAGTTATCACTCCAACTCCTTCTGAAGTCGGCACTAAGATCATCGCGAGAGGAAGTGAACGAACACACAATGAAACAGACTCAGCACGAAGAAGATCACTCATCGCCCCGCTGACTTGTGTCGGCTGGGTTTGATTCTCTTGAGCTTGAAAAATCATCGAATCGTTGGACATATTGAAGGGATAGAAAAGATGACCCACAAGGATTCCCCCTCCGCAATCGTTTCCGGCAAGACAGAGCGTATTCCGGTTTCTTCTTCTCGCCTCAATCCCCACACAATGGATATGGCGTTGAATGCGCTCGATTATTATGGAGAGAATGACTTAGCTGCCGATGTTCTCCGCTCAAAGTACCTTGCCCCAAGCGAACAGGGGCCGATGCACATGTGGGATCGAATCGCCAAAGCGCTTGCCTCCGTCGAGAGAACGGAAGAGGAGAAGGAGTATTGGTACAATCAGTTTCTTGCTCTTCTATTTGATTTCAAGTTTGTGCCAGGTGGACGCGTTATGCATGGAACCGGCCGTGAAGAAGCCCGCCGGCGGCCTACGCTTTCAAATTGCTACGTGATTCCCATCGAGGAAGATAGCCTTGAGGGAATCTATCGGTGCATCACCGAATCGGCGATGGTCTATCGTACCGGAGGCGGTGTCGGCACCGATCTCTCGATTCTGCGTCCTGAAGGCGCCCCGGTCAATGCTACTATCGATCACTCCCCCGGCTGCACGGCGTTCATGAATCTGTTCAGCGAAAGCACGAACACGGTTTCTCAAGCCGGACGCCGCGGCGCTCTGATGCTGACCATCCGCGTCGATCATCCTGACGTCGAGAAGTTTATCACCATCAAGAACGATCCGCTTCGACTCAAAGTGAAGCATGCGAACATCAGCGTGCTGCTGACACATGAATTCATGGAAGCAGTCATTAAGGATAAGGACTTCGAGCTTCGCTGGGGCGGAAAGATGTATCGGAAGGTGAAAGCGAAAGACTTGTGGTTCAAGATCATCAAGAACGCGCATTCGTCTGCCGAGCCTGGAATTATTTTCTGGGACACGATGAAGGACTACCACAACGTCGAGTACGCGAATCCGCTGACGAGCACGAATCCCTGCGGCGAGCAACCGCTCGCATCGTACACCGCATGCAATCTCGGCAATATCAATCTCAGCAAGTTCGTTGATGAGAACGGAAAGTTCGATTACGACGAACTCGCCCAGGTCACCCGGATCGCAACGCGGTTCATGGATAATGTTATCGAGTACAATATGGAGAACCATGCACTCGACAAGATCAGAAAAGCTGTCGCCTCCGACCGCCGCGTCGGACTTGGCATTACGGGTCTTGCTGACGCGTTGGTGATGATGAAGATAAAGTATGACTCTGAAGACGCGCTCAACGTAACCGAGAAGATGATGCGAGTCATTCGCGATCAGTCGTATATGACTTCGGTTGAACTGGCGAAGGAGAAAGGCGCCTTCCCTCTCTTCAATTGGGAAGGATACTCGAAGAGCAAGTTCATACAAACTCTTCCCAACGAAATTCAGGATGCCATTCAGAAGAATGGAATTCGGAACAGCACAGTGATTACCGTCCCGCCGGTGGGCACAGGCTCAATCGTCGCGCAGACAAGCTCGGGCATTGAGCCGATTTTCTGCACGAGCTACCGCCGCAAAGTAAAGAACCACGACGGCGACACATACACAGAGTACAAAGTCTATCATCCCCTCGTCAAGAAACTTTTCGGCGACGATGAGAGCCTGCCCGACTATGTTGTGACCGCTCACGACATCGATCCGTACTTCCGCGTGAAGATGCAAGGCGTGATTCAGAAGTACGTGGACAGCTCGATCTCATCGACCGTTAATCTCGCGGAAGATGTAAGCGTTGAAACCGTAGCCGACATTTACATGACGGCGTACAAGGCAGGATTGAAAGGCATTACCGTTTACCGCGAAGGAAGCCGCGAAGGAATTTTGCAGACCGAGGAATTTGCCAGGAAGCAGGAAGCAGGTAAGCTCTCGGCGCCAGCGCCTGCGCCGGCTAAACCTAGCGGGCCCCGCGAGCGACCGCACGTAACGTTCGGCGTGACCGAGCGTGTGAAGACGGGCGAAGGTTATTTGTATGTGACGATCAACGAAGACGAAACCGGCATCTGCGAAGTGTTCTCGACAATCGGCAAAGCGGGCGGCAACGCTGCAGCGCAATCCGAAGCAATCAGCCGACTGATTTCGCTCGCATTGCGTTCGGGCATCGAGCCTCGTGAGCTGGTGAAACAGCTGAAGGGCATTTCCGGACCGATGCCTGTGTGGGATGGCAGCGGCGGGCAGATTTTCTCAACACCCGATGCGATCGGAAAAGTGCTCGAGCGCTATATCGAAAACCGCGAGCAACTCCGCCACTATCGCGAAGTCGGTCCTCCCGCGCCGGTCGTCATGACGGGCGTGCCCAGCAAATCGTCACGAGAAAAGAAGGGGCAGACGTACGAAGGCCCGAAGACAAGCACCACATGTCCCGAATGCGGAACCAACGTTGAGCATGTGAGCGGCTGCGTCGTGTGCTACAACTGCGGGTGGAGTAAGTGCTGAGCGTTACTCGATCCTGAGACCCCGGCGCTTTTCGGGTCGAAGGATCTGACTGCTGTTTGAAAAACACAAGCCCCCGTTCAGCGTAAGTTGGACGGGGTTTTTGTGTTAGAGAATTCACTGCCTTGACACTCCAACACCAGTTTGGTACCTTGAAGTGGTGAAACTAACTTGTTGCAATGCCTGAAAAATTCTACCAAATTGTTCTCGATGAGAAAAATTCGATATTCGTTTACGTCGAAACTGCGATGGGGAAGGTCACGGCATTTGTTGTGAAGTATCTTGCAATTATTGATGACGAAGAATTCGAGATACTTCGATACGATAGTGGTCATGGGGTTCCCCACATTGACATACTCGACCCTCAGGGAAAGACAATGCAGAAGATTTGGCTTTCGGATTTTACCTTCAAAGAAGCATTAGTGCATGCAAAGAAGGATATTAAGGAGCATTACCAACTGTACAGAGAGAGGTTCATTCTATGGAAAAACGTAGAAGAGCAATAATAGCGCGTGCCAAATCGCGTGTGAGGAAAACATCAGAAGCACAGCAAGTTCGAGAGAGCTTGCTTGCCGACGGCGCTGTAGAGATACCCCGCAGCGAATGGAATAAGGAACCGTATAAGAGATGGTTAAAGGGCATTAAGCACAACGGCAAGTTTGCATGTGACTAATGCACGTAAGCGGCTGCGTCGTGTGCTACAACTGCGGGTGGGGTAAGTGCTGAGCGTTACTCGATCCTGAGACCCGACGCTTTTCGGGGCGAAGGATCTGACTGCTGTTTGAAAACACAAAACCCCGTTCGTCCCGACAGATTGGGATGGGCGGGGTTTTTCATTTCTATCGTCCTGTCCTTGCAACTTTCCGGTATCTCTCCTATCATTGAATCAGAGATCGAAAAGAGGTTATGATGGAAACGACACTGGCACAACGCAAAACGTACGCAGACTACGCCCTTCTCCCCGACGGCACTCCGGCTCAACTCATTGATGGAGAGATAATCATGTCACCCGCTCCGACGACATCTCATCAAAAGATTCAGAGTAGACTGGGCTATCTCATTCAGCATTTCGTAATTGCCCGTGATTTAGGTCAGGTGTTCTTCACTCCGACTGAAATATGTCTCTCAGAACACGACACATTTCAACCCGATCTCACATTCGTTTCGCGTGGGCGTTCCTCGATTATCGAGGAAGATAATATCAAAGGTGCACCCGACCTTGTGGTAGAAATCCTCTCACCATCAACAGGCTACCTCGACCTGACACACAAGAAGACCGTCTATGAAACCTCCGGCGTGAAAGAATTTTGGATTGTGGATCCGAAGGAGAAACTTGTCGAGGTTCAACAGAATACACCCAATGGATTTGTGACGTTTTCAAAAGCACGCGGTACCGGCAAGGTCCGCTCGAGCATTCTCAACGGCTTCGAAGTTGACATTGCCGAAGTCTTTGCAGGCCTTTGAGTGAATGATGAAGCAGGAGAAAAGTGAAGTCCCCGTGAAATTTTCGACGGGGGTTTTTGTCCCGCAGACATAACTATCCTCTCACCAAATCCCTTGACATTCAAATAATTTTCCATAACTTGCCACATCACTTCACGGCAGCAGGGGACTGCAAAATCAATTCCATTCATAATAGAAAGGCGATTCGTATGAGGCGCTTCTACTTATCTGTGGTTGTGCTGGTCATCTCCTGCAGTGTCACGTTCTCCGCAACAAAGATGTACAGCAAAGGTGTGAACGTTGCTCAGCTGGGTATCGGCATCGGCGGACTGGGAGGATTCTACGGCAGTTCGAGTCTTCCCACGATTACAGCCGGCGTCGATTTGGGTATTCACAAGGATATCTCCGTCGGAGGGCTTATCGGATATACGGCGTCAACATTCGAGTCGAATTATTTCATCGGGACCGCGCCTTCGACGTACAAGTGGAAGTACACCTACATTGTTATTGCAGGACGCGGATCATACCACCTCCCCCTGGACGTCGAGAACACGGATTTCTATGCCGGACTTGATCTCGGATACACCATCGTCTCGTCGAAGTTTGAAGGCACGAACGCTCTTCAGGCCGGATTCGGCGGTGCGTCAGGAAGTTATATGTTCTTCGGCATTCACGCCGGCGGGAGATACTATTTCTCGCAGAAGTTTTCCGCGTTTGCCGAGTTGGGCTACGGATTCGGAATCCTGAACATTGGCATTGCGATGAAGTTCTAACCCGCTACAAGTCACAATATCCTGAGCGCCTTTCGCGAAGGATCTCTTTCACACTAAAGATCGGACTACCAGACCCTTCGCTGAAAAGTCACTACATCCTGAGCGCTTTTCGCGAAGGATCTCTTTCTTTCGCTAAACATCCGACAATCGGACCCTTCGCTGAAAAG
>JACRFA010000132.1 GCA_016218065.1 Ignavibacteriota bacterium
CTCGACATCGTGTTGCGTCATCGCTTTTGCGACCACCGCCGACTCGACCAAGTCTTCGCGGAATGTCGGGAAGATTCTTCCCTTGCTGGTCGCTGAAATCACGTGCCCCGATCTGCCGACGCGTTGCAGGCCGCGGGCAATGCCTTTCGGCGACTGAAGCTGAATGACGAGATCAACGCTGCCAATGTCAATCCCAAGTTCCAGCGATGATGTTGCAACAAGGCAGCGAAGATTGCCGGCCTTCAATTCAGTTTCCATCTGCTCGCGGGCAGTGCGCGACATCGAGCCGTGGTATGCTTGGACGAGATCGTTCTGAGGGATGGAGTGATGGATTCGTGGATTGATGGACGATGGATCGGAGTCAGTACGTTGGGAGTCAGTGGCGAGATGTGTGGGCACGGCGTACATGTTGTAGTTTCGTCCGGACTGACTTCCTTCGTTGCCATCCCCCAACAACATCTCATTCAGCTTTGCCGCGACACGTTCGGCGAGACGGCGATTGTTCACGAAGATCAATGTTGTCTTGTGCGAGCGGATGTGCTCGAGCATTTCCGCGAACACCATCGGCCAGACGCTTTCGGCTGGAAGATTCGAGAAATCCGGCGGCGCGCACTCGACCCTGAGGTCCATCTCTTTCTTCTGTCCCGCATCGATGATGTTCACCCGCCGCGGCGTCATTGAGCCGTTGACGCGTTGTTGGCCGCCAAGAAAGGCGGCAATGTCTTCCAACGGTCGCTGTGTTGCTGATAATCCTATCCGCACAAACTCCTGGTCGGCGATCTTCTGAAGTCGCTCAAGCGTGATCGAAAGATGAACGCCGCGCTTGTTGTTGCACACGGAGTGAATCTCATCGACGATGACGTACTGAACTGATGCAAGCATCTTGCGCGCTTGCTGTGATGTGAGAATGAGGTAGAGCGACTCGGGCGTGGTAATGAGAATGTCCGGCGGCGTTCGCAGCATCGCCGCTCGCTTCGACTGAGGCGTGTCGCCCGTTCGCACCGCTGAGGTTATTGTCGGCAGCGTCAGGCCGGCAGCCTGAGCTTCGCGTCGGATTCCCTCCAGTGGAAGTTCGAGATTGCGTTGGATATCGTTGTTGAGCGCCTTCAGGGGAGAGACGTAGAGAATCCGAACGCCGGGCTTCAGCTCTTCTGCAAGATGTTGTTCGACCAGATGATTGATGGCCCAGAGAAACGCCGCGAGTGTTTTGCCCGAACCTGTCGGCGCGAGTATCAGCGTGTGCAAGCCCGCCGAGATACTCGGCCATCCTTTGACCTGTGGAGGACTTGGTGAGCCGAATGATTTCTCAAACCACCGGCGGACAATCGGATGAAAGTCGTTGAGGATGTTGTTGCCGTTCATCGGAATGTGTTGGCATGTATTGACAAGAAGCTGTACGAAATGATACTTCAGATTGGTATGAGTTGCAACCTTCGGCGGCCTGCTGACCTCTGATCTCTGAATACTGTCTTACAGCGCGCGTTCCAATTTCTTTTCTATGTCTCTGCAACTCACAGCCTTCATGAGTCGTCTAACAGGTGACAAGATGTTACAACTTGTGACGTAACAATAGTTCTGAAACACCGTATCTTAACACAGAATTTCTGCCGCTTGTACCTTCTTTCCAGCAATCTATCGTTGTGGAGACACCATCATGAAAAGGAAAGTCCTGTGGTCGACGCTTGGCATTCTTGTGCTCGTCGGAGGGATTTTGTTTTTGATCATCGGCTCGAAGACCAGTAGTGACGACGCGTTGCCGAAAGTGAAAGCAACCAAAGGCAACATCATCGACAAGGCCCTTGCCGTCGGGACAATCGAGCCTGAAAACGAAATCTCGGTGAAGTCGAAAGTCTCGGGCGTCGTGAACAAGATTTTTGCCGACGCCGGCGTGTACGTGAAAGCCGGGCAGCCCCTGCTCGAAGTTCGCCCCGACCCAACGCCGCTTGAGCTTGCCGATGCGAAACGCAACGTCGAGCTTGCGCAGGTCGAAGTAGATAACATGGCAAAAGATCGCGTGCGGCAAGAATCGCTCGTGAAGAAGCAGTTGATCTCGACCCGTGAGTATGAGGACTTCGAGCGACGCAATGAGGAATCGGGGCTGCGATTGAAGATTGCCAATGAAAAGCTCGCACTGCTTGAAAGCGGCAGGATCAAGATTGGAAACAAGAATATTGAGTCGATCATCAAAGCGCCGATCGATGGGTTTGTGCTCAACAAAACAGTCGAGGTCGGCGATCCTGTTACGCCGTTGACATCGTATCAGGAGGGAACTGTGTTGATGAAGATGGCGAACATGGAGCGGCTGGTGTTCAAAGGCACGGTTGACGAAATTGATGTTGGCAAACTGAAGGAAGGGATGGAAGTGCAAATCAAAGTTGGTGCGCTTCCATCCGACACGGTACACGGGAAGCTCACAAAGATCTCATTGAAGGCGGAGAAGAAGGAGCAGGCGACAGTCTTCCCGATTGAGATATCGATTCCAAAATCCAATAAGGCAACTCTGCGGGCTGGCTACTCTGCCAATGCAAGTGTCATCATCCAGAAGAAAGAGCAGGTGCTCACCATTCCCGAACGCGTCGTAACATTCCGAAACGATTCGGCATTTGTAAAACTCGCGCTCGGTCCCGAGAACAGCGAGGAGCGCTTCATCAAGACCGGACTGAGCGATGCAATTAGCATCGAAGTAATCTCTGGACTTGCGGAGGGCGATAGCGTGGAAGAAAAACCAGTGAAGAAGATCGAGTAGGAATGTGGCGATTGGATCGTTTGACGATTGCACTCATGAAGGAACATGAACAACCTTCTTACAACGATATCTGAGTTTGTGCGCGATTTGAAGGCGCAGAAGCTGCGAACGTTTCTGACTGTCTTTGGTATTGTGTGGGGAACGGTTGCGATCATTGTGCTGCTCGCGTTCGGTATGGGATTCAAGCGACAGCTTGCGATCAACATGCATGGCATCGGCGAGAGCGTTGCCATCATGTTCCCGGGCCGCACGACGAAGGCCTACGAGGGATTCGGCAGCGGTCGGAGTATTTCGTTGACGGAAGAGGATGTTGCGTTGCTCGCGACGCAGGTCAGCTCGATACGCAATATCAGCGCCGAGTATCAGGCGTCTAGCGTTCCTGTGCGCGTGGGTGAGAACATCATCAACTCGCTTGTTGCAGGCGTGTATCCCATTTACGCGGACATGCGCAACATCATTCCTGAACCCGGCGGACGGTTCATCAACGAATTGGATTTGAGCGAGCGAAAGCGTGTTGCGCTCATCGGCAACGAAGTGAAGCGCCTGCTCTACGGCGACAGTCAGGTGATCGGAAAGATTATCTACGTCGGCGCTGTACCATTCACGATTGTCGGCGTGATGCAGAAGAAGACGCAGAATTCTTCCTACAACCGGCGCGATGCTGATCGCGTGTTCATTCCGGCTTCGACATTCGCGTCGGTGTACGGCGTCAACCATCTCAACAACATTATTTACCAACCCAAAGACCCGACGAGATCAGAGGAAACAGGCGACCAGGTACGGGCGGTGCTGGGGAAGCGCTACAAGTTTGATTCGACGGACAAAGATGCGATCTGGATCTGGGACACGACGAAGTTCGACAAATTTATCTTCTACTTCTTCCTCGCGTTCAACATCTTCATGGGCGTCATCGGAAGCTTCACTCTCGCCGTCGGCGGGATCGGCGTTGCGAACATCATGTACATTGTCGTGCAGGAGCGCTTCAAAGAAATTGGCGTGAAGCGAGCGGTTGGAGCGACGAAACGCAACATCATGTTTCAGTTTTTCATGGAGACATTCTTCATCATTGGCTTCGGCTCGCTGATCGGGTTTCTGATTGCGGTGGGAATTACCCAGGCGCTGCAGTTCATCCCCATCAAAGAATTCGTCGGCACGCCGGAGATTTCGATTGAAGTCGCGATGGCGACGATGGCCGTGCTTTCGATTATCGGACTGGCGGCAGGCTTCCTTCCCGCGAAGCGCGCAGCGAATCTCAATGTCGTCGAATGCCTCAGGGCATAGGGCCGATACCTAATTATGCTATGATTTCAATGACTCAATGATGAAATCTTCCTATGTGGCTTGAACTTCTCAAAGACTTTCTTGCTGACCTGAAAACCAACAAGACGCGTGCAACGCTCACGCTCGTGGCGATCACGTGGGGCACAGTCGCGGTCGTGCTGCTGCTCTCGTTCGGAGAAGGTCTCGGCAATCAGATGCTGAACGGATTGATGAACGCTGGTAACCGCATCATGGTTCTCTACGGCGGCGAAACGGGAATGCAGTTTGAAGGCATGCCCAAAGGTCGTCGCATCCGATTGGCAGAAGAAGACGCGCAGATGCTCAAGAATGCCATCCCCGCCATCAACATGATCAGCCCGCAGTATCGTCACTTCGTCACGCTGACGTACAAGAAGGTTTCGACGACGACGGAATGCGAGGGAGTGAATCCGCTGTTTGAAGAGATGCGACGCATGTATCCGGCAGCCGGAGGTCGGTTCCTGAACGGCGTCGATGTCAGTGAGCAGCGGCGCGTGCTTGTGCTGGGGGCAAAGATCGCGACAGAAATTTTTGGCGAGGAGAATCCGATCGGAAAGACTGTTCTCGTGGACGGGTTGCCCTTTACGCTTGTTGGCGTGATGCAGAAGAAAATTCAGACCAGCATGAACAACGGCCCCGACGACGAGCGCGCAATCATTCCGTACACATCGTTCAAAACAATGTACGGGCCTGAGTTCGTCAACTCACTTGTCGTCAGCCCCTTCGATCCAGGTCAACAGGAATTTGTGAAGAAAGAGATCTTCCGCGTCCTTGCACGGAAGTATCATTTCCATCCCGACGATGAACGCACACTCTATATCTGGGATTTCATCGAGAACGAAAAGATGAGTCGGAAGATCAGCCTCGGCGTTTCAATCTTCCTCGGATCGGTGGGACTGTTGACGCTGTTGATCGCCGGCGTTGGCGTCGCGAATGTTATGTATGTTGTTGTGAAGGAGCGGACTCGCGAGATCGGCGTCCGCATGGCGGTGGGAGCGAGGAAGAGCTACATTCTCTGGCAGTTCATCTTCGAAGCGCTGTTGCTCGCGTTTGTGGGCGGCGCTGTCGGACTTCTCATTTCGTGGGGAGTTGTGTCCGGCATGAAACTCATTCCGTCTGATGACGGCCCGATGCAATTTCTCGGCAAGCCGGTTCTTTCAGGCACGATCATGCTACTCACGACCGGCATTCTCGGCCTGATTGGTTTGATGGCAGGCTTCTTCCCGGCTCGCAAAGCTGCGAATGTCGATCCCGTTGAGTCGTTGCGGTACGAATAGAACTGTGTGACGACATCGCTCCCTGAATTTTCTCTCCAATCTTCCGATACCCTGGTAGGAGCTTTCCCCCAAGTTCCGTGAATCAACTACAAACGGAGGACTCATGTCAGTGGGCAGCTCGTCAAGTGGCGTCAGTTCTGCGCTCGGCGTGATGACCAATGCTTCGACGTCGCAACTGCAGCAGCAAATCGCTGCGAAAGTTGTGCGCGATCAGTTGGAGGGCGAGGCGGCGATGGTAACAAAGCTCGTCAGCTCAGGTAATACAGGCTCACGCGTCGACTTCAGGGCTTGATTCTTCTTGCACAGTACACGACACAGCAACTCGGTTGATTGTCGTGGCGAAGCGGTAGGTACACTCCAAAAAGAAAACCCCCGGCAATGGATGGCCGGGGGTTTTTTGTATTTCTTGTCGGAAAGAAAATTACTTCGTCAGACTCATCTTCTTTGTCGCTATGAAAGCGCCGGCTTGCAGGCGATAGATGTACGTGCCGCTGGCCAGATGCGATGCGTTGAACGCCGCCGAGTAACTGCCGGCTTGCAATGTCTCGTTCGCGAGCATTGCGACTTCACGTCCAAGCATATCGTACACCTTCAGCGTCACGAATTCCGGCTTCGCAATCTCAAACCGAATTGTCGTTGAGGGGTTGAAGGGATTCGGATAATTCTGTGTGAGCACGAACTGCGTTGGGGTGGATTCCTTCACGTTAGTAACGATATCGACTTGAATCGGGTCAGTGAAGTGGATTGAGTTATCAAGGTCAACTTGCTTCAAACGATATTGCCAGAGGCCGCTTGCGATCGTGTTGTCAGTGTACGCATAATCGTGAGGATCGTTCGTGGTTCCATTGCCCGCGACAAAACTTCCGGCGATCTCATTCCAACTTTGATCACCGACTCGTCGCTTCTGCACATAGAACCCATAGTTATTGATTTCCGAGAGAGTGCGCCATCGCAAGACGACGCTCGCGTTCTGAAGCTGCGCCGTGAACGATATGAGTTGGACCGGCAAAGGTGATTCAGGATGCTCGTCGGCCCCCATGTATGGGGCATTGGCCGGGCGAGCCTGGCCGTCGATATCCGTTGTCACTGAGGGTAACGCAATGCCGGCAAGATCGGTGTCGCCGATGGAGCCTGCAACAAGATGTAAATCAGTTGGGCTGATAAAGATAACGATCTTTGATTTCGAGGTGGCGTCCTGTCCGGAAGCCGTCTGCCAGTCGGCAAGAGTTTGTTGAACCGAAGAGTTCCAGTTCCCGACGAACCCAGGAGAGGAGACAACGAAGTCGTTGTAATCGGATGTGAGTCCCGTTGTACCCGGACGATAGATTGCAAATGACGTGTCACTCGATTCAACACTGAAAACTATGTTGTTCATAAGCGCTACGGTTCCAGACGTGATGTAGATACCGGAATAGTTCTGTCCATTCGTTGGACCGGGTGTGTATGCAAGGTCAGGCATATACACCGTGTTGTGATAGACGTTAGCAGTGACTGTGGCAACTTGAATTCCCCATATACGCGCGATAGGTGGATCCACCGTTGCGGTTGTCGTGGCAAATCCACTCACCATGTTGTTGTACACATTCCAAGTGCCGGCGACTCCCGCGTAAATCCCGATGATGCCATAGGTTCCCGCGTTGGAATTTCCGGTGGACAATTGAACAATCTTGTTGTTGTAGACGTTGATCGTTGAACCAGTTGCAATGGCATTCGGCATGATCCCGTAGGTAAGATAGCCAGTGCCGGTTTGATTTACAGAAATCTCATTACCCGCGATTTCCGTATTTCCGCCGTAGTTCAGAAAAATCCCTCGTTGTCGAGCAGCGAGGTTGTTATTCGTGAATACCACTGCGCTCGTGCCAGGCCAGCCGCTGGACATTGTGCCGCTGTTGGTGATTGCCAATGCCTGTGCTGAGGGGGATCCCGTCGCGGTGATCTGACAGTTGTTGACCGTGATGGTGTCAGGAGTGTAGTATGCGGACGAGAAGTTCCTGTTGACAATCGACAGCCCGTAGTTGCTCGTTCCGCTGGCCGAAGAGATTGCCTGGTTGATCACGCAGTGCTTCACAGTGATGTTGTTTACATCTCCAAATAGAGATAACGCAACCGTGTTGATATTTGCGGTGCTCGTGTTTTGCAGAATGAGATCTCGAGTTGTCCCACCGACAGTGTTCGAGCCATCGATTGTCACTCTGTCGGTACGAACATGTCCGTAGTTTGTTGTAGAGGACACTGTGAGATCTGGAACTCCGATGACCCATGACCCTGAGCGGCCAGAGTTGTCGGTTGTCTGAGCAAACGTGATTGTAGCAACGGTGCCCGTGTACGGCTTGAATGTGATTGTATGCTCGTTCGTGTTGAGTCCAAGTCCGACGTTTGCTGGCTCGGTCAAATTGCTGGTAATGTAGAACGTGCAATCGCCTGCGATGTTGGCTCCTGAATTTGCATTCAACGCATCGCAGGCTGCTTTGAGCGTCAAGTAGTCAGGGTCTCCGCCTCCCGGACGCGAGCCTGCATTGCCAACATAGTACGTTCCGCTCAACTGTCCCCACGCTATTCCGCTCCCCACTGCCAAGCTGCACGTTGCCAACAATAGTAGAAAGATCTTCTTCATCGTGATGCCCTTTGATTGTGTGTGTAATTGTGATAAGTAAGTTGCGTCAATGAACTCTGAACTCTTCTGCGTTTGAGCCGCGCGAGGTCCCCTGCTGAATGCTTTCACCAGGAGACTATGGCAGCAGACGATCAACGAGATCGCGGCACAGGCGTCTCATGGAAGCGCCGCCGGTGTTGAGATGTGTGCGATGGCGAGTCGTTCTTGGGGGCGCCGACTATAGCGTGATTCCCGCGTAACAAAAGGTGACCGAAGAACCGGATGAGTATGATAGCGCGCGAAAGGTCTTCTCCGCTGGATGAAAGTAAACAGAATTCAGCTGAAGAATCAAGCCGATAATTCCGATACACTCATAGGATGTCTGTGGGTCATGAATTCGGCTGTTGCATAGAGTGCAATGCACGATGGGTTGCATGCGTCAAGTCGGGCTGCAACCAGATGCCGTTCATGTTCGCACGCAATGCCATTATCGAAAGGGTGTGAATGATGTCGAAAAAAGACAAGACGGAAGAATTGCCCGGTTCACTTGAACACCGCACCAATGGGCATAAACGGCTCAAGGGAAAGAAGTACAAAAAGGAACTGGCGAAGCTGCAGATTGAGCTTGTGAAGGTTCAGGCGTGGATCAAAGAGAAAGGACTAAAGGTTGTCGTGATCTTTGAAGGGCGCGATGCTGCTGGCAAAGGTGGAGTTATCAAGCGCATTACGCAAAGGGCCAATCCTCGCATTTGTCGCGTCGTCGCGCTGGGAACACCAACGGAGCGCGAAAAAACCCAGTGGTACTTTCAGCGATATGCCGCGCACCTCCCTGCAGCGGGCGAGATGGTGCTCTTCGATCGAAGTTGGTACAACAGGGCGGGCGTGGAGCGAGTGATGGGCTTCTGCTCGGAAGGCGAGTATCTGGAATTCCTCCGCTCGTGTCCTGAGTTCGAGCGCATGCTGGAACGCTCAGGCATCATCCTCATCAAGTACTGGTTTTCGGTGAGCGATGAAGAACAAGAGCACCGCTTCCAGAGTCGCATCGACGACCCGACAAAGCGCTGGAAACTGAGTCCGATGGATCTCGAATCGCGGGCGCGCTGGGTGGAATACTCCAAAGCCAAAGATGAAATGTTTGCACATACCGACAGCAAGCAATCTCCCTGGTACGTCGTCAACGCTGATGACAAGAACCGCGCCCGGCTGAATTGCATTGCTCATTTGCTGAAGATGATTCCGTACAAGGATCTGACCCCCAAGCCCCTTGAGCTTCCCGCAAGACAAAAGGCGGGCGGGTATCAGCGTCCGCCGATTTCCGATCAGACGTTTGTAACGGAAGTCTATTAGCGCCAGTAACAGCACGTCACGAGAAACGCGAATGCGCACGAGCCACTGTTGCCCGTGATCGTTCGCGTTTCTTCCGATCTTCCGCTTTGACGAATCGCCGCGCGTTGCATCCTCCCGTACAATTCGATACCTTCATAGTGAAACATTCGACTCACTTGTGTCGTCTTTTGGATTGCCCCACGATCCAAATCATCTTCCATCAATAGGAGTCTGTATGAAACCACGCCAGCGTGTTTCGCGCACCGCGGGTCTTGCGATAGCCGCGCTCGTCTTCTCGTCCCATTTTGGGTTTGCGCAAGGCCCGGCGCTTCCGCTGCCACAGCCGAGCCCGGAGGCAAGTGTTACACAAACCGTCGGCATCACAAAGATCGCCGTCAACTATCACCGACCGGGTGTGAAGAATCGGAAAGTGTGGGGCGGGCTTGTTCCGTTCAATACCGTGTGGCGCGCCGGAGCTAACGAGAACACGACGATTTCGTTTTCCGATTCTGTGAAGATCGAAGGAAAGTCTCTTGCACCCGGCGTGTACGGGCTGCACATGATTCCGAATGCAGACGAATGGACGATCATCTTCAACAAGAATTCGACATCGTGGGGAAGTTTTTTCTACAACGAAAACGAAGATGTTCTTCGCGTCAAGGTGAAGCCTGTTGTCGCAGAACAGCAGGAGTGGCTCGGCTATGAGTTTGCTGATCTGACGGACAGGTCGTGCATCGTGGCGTTGCGTTGGGAGAAGTTGAAGGTACCATTCAAAGTGGAAATCGACGTCCCCGCGACAGTCCTTTCCTACATCCGGAATGAACACCTGCGGGGTCTGTCGGGATTCTTCTGGCAGGGATTCAACGACGCGGCTGCGTACTGCATGCGCAGCAATGTGAATCTCAACGAAGCGTTGACCTGGGCCGATCGCTCCATCAACATCAATCGGAACTTCACAAACCTCCTGACGAAATCACGGCTCCTTGACAAGCTCGGACGCGGCGATGAAGCAAAAGCTCTGCACGAGCAAGCGATGCTTATGGCTAGCGAAACCGACATCAATCAACTCGGCTACCAGTATCTCAACGAGAACAAGATGAAGGAGGCGATTGAGACGTTCAAGAAAAATGTCAAAGACTATCCGAAGTCATGGAATGTGTATGACAGCCTCGCCGAAGCATACGAGAAGAACGGCGACAAGAAGCTGGCAATAGAGTATTACTCACAAGCGTTGAAGTTGGTGTTGGATGAAACGAACAAGAAGAGGATCACCCAAACGATTGACAAGCTAAAGGGGATGTGAGTCGTGAAGAGTTGTCTTGCAGCGTTGCTTTTGTGCGTCTTGTCGGTTCCTTCCGCCGGTCAAGCTGTTGATGAGCAGATGCGGGCGAAAGCCGAATGGCTGGCACAAAGAATTCTGATCATCGATACGCACATCGATCTGCCGTACCGCCTGAACGAAAAGTCGGAAGAAATAATCGTCCGCACGCAGACGGGCGATTTCGATTACCCGCGAGCGAAGCAGGGCGGCCTGAAGGCGCCGTTCATGTCCATCTATGTGCCCGCATCGACTGAGCAGAACGGTGGAGCGAAGGTTCTTGCCGAGCATCTTATCCAGATGGTGGACAGCATCATTGCTGCTCACCCGGACAAGTTTGCGGCTGCACATTCAGTAGCAGACATC
>JACRFA010000128.1 GCA_016218065.1 Ignavibacteriota bacterium
AACAGTTGATCGAAGAGTTCGCGTCGCTGCCGGGCATCGGACGGAAGACGGCCCAGCGGCTCGCGCTGCACATCCTGAAGCAGCCGCGCGATGAGGTGGTGCAGATGGCGAAGGCGCTCGTGAATGCCAAAGATAGGATTCGTTACTGTTCCTTGTGCTGGAATATCACGGAAATCGATCCGTGTCCAATTTGTTCCAGTGCGAAACGTGAGCGCACAACCATCTGTGTTGTCGAAGAACCCAACGATGTGATGGCGGTGGAGAAGACGAATGAATTCAAAGGTCTGTATCATGTTCTCGGCGGATCGCTGTCGCCGCTCGACGGCGTCGGTCCCGATGACCTGAAGATCCGCGAGCTTCTGCAGCGCATGGGCGAGGAGGTGACCGAAGTTATTCTGGCGCTGAATCCGAACGTGGAGGGCGAGGCGACAACCATGTACCTGACTCGATTGTTGAAACCGTTGGTCCCAAAGATCACACGTATCGCACGGGGAATTCCGGTTGGCGGCGATCTTGAATTTGCCGACGAGGCGACGCTGAGCCGGGCACTCGAAGGACGCATTGCACTATGACGACGCATGAGCACACGGCAAGCAGAATCGTTCTTCCCATCCTCTGCACATTTCTGTTCATCACCTGCAACATCTTTGAGCCGCGCGAAGCCGAGCCGCCGACGCAGTCAGGATATCAATACCAGCCGCGGACATTTCCTGCCAACGTCATTTTCAATCTGCAGAATGCCATCAGAGAGAAAGATCCTGTAGGCTACATCGCGTGCTTCAGCGATTCGACGCGAAACCAGGCGCCATACGTCTTCGTGCCATCAGCCGACGCTGCGAACCTGTACGGCGCCGTGCTCAGAAACTGGACGTATCAGCAGGAGCTTTCGTACTTCCAGAATCTCATCTCGAAAACGCGTCAGCCGCAGGGGTTTTCGTTCCTTTCCCTCACACCAAAAGATTCGTCGGGTACGACGTCGCGTATCTACGGCTTTGATTATGTGTTGACGTTCGAGCATACCGATACGGCATTCACGCAAACGGCCCGCGGCTCGCTGCAGTTCACGCTTACGGAAACGAATAGCGAGTGGACGATCTCGCGCTGGGTAGATTTGAAAACGGAACCGGAACTGACCTGGAGCAGTTTTAAAGGACGATTCAGCAATTGAATGACGAAGCTCGGTTCGATACTTCTCGCAACGTTTGTCGCCATCGGCATCCCCGGCTGCATCAATCCATTTGCGCCGCGGCTCGACACATCGCCCGCACAGGCGCTTTGCGATCCGACGCGTATGGATGGACCGATCCCCGAGGGAGTGTTTCGTTGCTTGCAGGCTGCCTACACGTTTCGCGATACCACGGTGTACGCGCCGCTGTTGCACGAGTCGTTCACGTTCATCTATCGTGACTACGTGGAGGGCGTTGACATCACGTGGGGCCGCGACGAAGAGTTGCGAACAACGTTCGGGCTGTTCCAGAATGCTCAACGCCTCGATCTGATTTGGAACAATATCCTCTCCACATCAATGGATTCCACGACCGTGAATGTCGTGCGGGGCTTCAACCTGACCGTGACGTTTAACCCGAGCGACGTGTCGTATCTCTACGGGTACGCGAATCTGACCTTCACCAGAACGGGAACAACTGCGCCATGGAAAATCATTCGTTGGCGCGACGAATCGAATTACTGATCTGACAGAGCTGGCATCATGAGTCTCTCCTACACAGTCAAAGAAAGTCTTTCCGGATTTACCAGAACGAAACTCTCGACCGTTATCTCGGTGATCACCATCGGCATTTCGCTTCTGCTGCTTGGAGTTTTTGCCGTCATCTCGATCAACACAACGCGATTCATCGAAGTGCTGCGAGCGAAAGTCGAGCTGGAGGCGTTCTTGCAGGAGCCGATCGGACGCGAGCGCATCGGACAGCTGATTACCCGCGTGCTGGCGGTCGATGGCGTCGATAGTCTGATGTACATTTCGAAGAACGATGCGGCGGAGATTTTCAAGCAGGAGTTTGGGGAAGATATCGAGAAGGTCCTCGACTTCAATCCGCTGCCCCCCTCGTTCAAGATTTACATCAAGCCTGAATACCGGACCGCCGCGAGAGTCGACAAGATCTACAGCGAGCTGATAGCAATCAAAGGAATCGACGAGATTGTGTACCGGAAAGAACTGCTCGAGCTGATTGACAAGCGGACGAAAACGATCAACAATATCACGCTTGGTCTTGGCATCATCATCAGCATTTCCGCGATCATGCTTGTCTCCAACACCATCAGGCTTGCGATTTACGCGAAGCGAAAGATCATTCGCACAATGGAACTGGTCGGCGCGACATGGACATTCATCCGCATGCCGTTTCTACTCGAAGGCGTGATGCAAGGAATCATCGGCGGATTGTTGGCAACGCTGCTGTTGTATGGCGTGCTGGAATATTCGGTAAAACTTCTCGCTCCGGATTTCTCCGAATACATTCACATGCCGGCGTCGTTCTATCTGGTCGTGGTCGGCACAGGGCTCGTGCTGGGTTTGATCGGCGCGGTGATTTCGATTGTACGGTTCATGCGCGTGGCGGAAGGATGAGAACGTGAAATGCTTGCTATCCTTCCAAATCCTTAGTACATTTTTCCAGAATTTTTGACCCCAAGCCGCTCTTACCATGTTTCTCCAAACCCCAATCCAAATCCAATAGGATTCTTGGGAGGTTCCATCAACACTAAGAAAGAATCTCAATGGGTAAACCTACAAAATTCTTAACCTCTTCAGTTGGACGGAAGATCACGCTGGCGCTGTCCGGTTTCTTCCTCTGCAGTTTTCTCGTGGTGCACCTCGTTATCAATCTGTTCGCGTTAAAGGCGAAGCCCGACGGTACGGGAGCCGAGATGTTCACGCAGTACGGCGATTTCATGGCGACGCATCCGATCATCCGCCCGCTGGAGTGGTCACTGTTCGCCGGTTTTTTGCTCCACGCAGTGCTGGGTATCTTTCTCTTCATCAAGAACAGGCAGGCGCGTCCAGTTCGGTACGACATGAACCGCCCATCGGAAAACAGCACATGGACATCACGATTCGCATGGCTCACGGGAATTCTCGTCGGAGCGTTTCTCGTGGTGCATATCAATACCTTCTTCATACAATCACGTTTCATCCAGCACAGACCCATGATTGATTTCATCAAGGAGGCGTTTGCGAGTCCTGCGTACGTAACATTCTACATGGTCGCTCTCGTGTTTCTCGGATACCATCTGAAGCACGGTCTGCAATCGGCATTTCAGACGCTGGGACTGCGCGTTGGCAGGTACGAAAAACTCATCGACGCGATCGGCGTCGTGTTCTGGCTGCTCATTCCCATTGGGTTTGCCATCATTCCGTTGTATTTCCTCTTTGCATATTAAAAGAAAAGAGATGCCATGACATTGAATTCGAAAATACCCGACGGACCTATTGAAAAGAAATGGGACAACCATCGCTTCAACATGAAGCTGGTGAATCCCGCGAACAAATTGAAGTATCACGTTGTCGTTGTCGGAACGGGATTGGCCGGCGCTTCCGCTGCTGCGTCACTCGCAGAGCTTGGCTATCAGGTGACTGCGCTGTGCTACCACGAGTCGCCGCGCCGCGCGCATAGCATTGCCGCGCAGGGAGGCATCAACGCGCCGAAGAATTATCCGAACGACGGCGACAGCATCTGGCGGCTGTTCTACGACACGGTGAAGGGCGGCGACTATCGCGCGCGTGAGGCAAACGTGTACCGACTGGCGCAAGTGAGCAACAACATCATCGACCAGTGCGTCGCGCAGGGCGTTCCGTTTGCCCGCGAGTACGGCGGGTTGCTGGACAATCGCTCGTTTGGCGGCGCACAGGTTTCGCGCACGTTCTACGCCCGCGGACAAACCGGACAGCAGCTTCTGCTCGGCGCGTACGCGGCGTTGTCGCGGCAGATCGGGTTGGGCAACATCAAGTTCTATGATCGTCGTGAGATGTTGGATCTTGTGGTGATTGACGGCCAGGCCCGCGGCATCGTTGCTCGCAATATGGTGACGGGGAAGATGGAATCGTATCTCGGCGACGCGGTGATTCTCGCGACAGGCGGTTACGGCAACGTGTTCTTCCTTTCGACGAACGCGATGATGTGCAACGCCACCGCAACGTGGCGTGCACACAAGCGCGGCGCATTCTTCGGCAATCCCTGCTTCACGCAAATTCATCCGACGTGTATTCCGCTGTCGAGCGATCATCAGTCCAAACTCACGTTGATGAGCGAGAGCCTGCGCAACAGCGGTCGCATCTGGGTGCCGAAAGCAAAAGGGGACAAGCGCCATCCGAACGACATTCCGGAAGAGGAACGCGACTACTATCTCGAACGCCTCTATCCTTCATTCGGCAACCTTGTTCCGCGTGATGTTGCTTCGCGGCGCGCAAAGGAAATGTGCGACAAGGGACACGGCGTCGGGGCGACCGGGCTTGCAGTGTATCTCGATTTCTCTACCACGATCAAACGTCTCGGCAAGAAGTGGGTGGAAGAGCAGTACGGCAACCTCTTCGACATGTACAAGCAGATCACCGGCGAAGACGGCTACCAGCAGCCGATGCGCATCTACCCTGCCGTTCACTATACGATGGGCGGACTCTGGGTTGATTACAATTTGATGAGCACGATTCCCGGCTTGTTCGTTCTTGGCGAAGCGAACTTCTCCGATCACGGCGCGAATCGTCTCGGCGCAAGCGCACTGATGCAAGGACTCGCCGATGGCTATTTCGTTATTCCCTATACCATGGGTGACTATCTCGCCTCAAACAAGTTTTCGAAAGTCGACACCAATCATGGTGCGTTCAAGGATGTTGAGCGGGACCTTGATTCGATGACGAAGAAACTCATGTCCATCAAGGGCAAGAAGCCGGTGGACGAGATACACAAGGAACTTGGCAAGATTATGTGGGACAAGTGCGGCATGGGACGCAACGAAGCCAGACTGAAAGAAGCGTTGCAGGAAATTCCGAAGCTACGCGAAGAATTCTGGAACAATGTCACCATCACCGGCAGCGCAGACTCCTTCAACCAGGAACTCGAGAAGGCGCATCGTCTTGCAGATTTCCTTGAGCTTGGCGAGCTGATGTGCCACGATGCGTTGCAGCGTGAAGAATCATGCGGCGGACATTTCCGCGAAGAGCATCAGACGGAAGAAGGCGAGGCAAAACGCAACGACGAGAAGTTTGCGTTCGTTGCCGCGTGGGAGTACAAAGGTGCGGGCAACGCGGCAACACTCCACAAGGAGCCACTCACGTTTGAATACGTCAAACCGTCTCAACGAAGTTACAAGTAAGCTAAGGAGCGATACCGAATGTCCGAACAAACTATGAATCTCAAACTGAAAATCTGGCGACAGAAAGACAAAAACTCCAAAGGCCAGTTCGTCACCTACGCAATGCCCGGAGTATCGCCCGATATGTCGTTTCTTGAAATGCTCGATCTGCTGAACCTGAAGCTCGTGCGAAACGGCGAGGAGGCAGTGGCGTTTGACCATGATTGTCGCGAGGGCATCTGCGGCACATGCAGCATGTTCATCAACGGCCGCGCACACGGACCGCTGAAAGGCATTACTGCTTGCCAATTACACATGCGTACATTCACCGACGGCGAGACGATCGTGATTGAGCCGTGGCGTGCGAAAGCCTTCCCCATCATCAAAGATCTTGTTGTCGATCGCTCGGCGTTTGAGCGTATTATGCAGGCCGGCGGATTTGTCTCGGTGAGAACCGGCGGCGCGCCCGATGGCAATGCCATCCCGATCTCCAAAGCAGTTGCCGACGAGGCAATGGACGCGGCCGCATGCATTGGCTGCGGCGCCTGCGTCGCGGCCTGCAAGAACGGATCCGCGATGCTCTTCGTGAGCGCGAAAGTGTCGCAGCTTGCTTTGCTGCCACAGGGTTACGCTGAACGCAAAACCCGCGTCGAAGCGATGGTCGCACAGATGGACGCGGAAGGTTTTGGCAATTGCTCCAACACCTACGCGTGCGAAGCGGAATGCCCGAAGATGATTTCGGTGGAACACATCGCCCGCCTCAACCGCGAGTACGTGAGAGCAAAGTTGGTCTGATCTTTTTGTGGGAGTTGCACCGCACTGTTGCATCTCCCACTCTCCTTTCCTCCTCCTCCCAATCACGCTTTCCCACGACCTTGCCTTGCATTCAAATAAGTCGTAAGTTCAATCGAAGTTCATCGGCAAATGCAGCAGTACCTCGAACATCACACGCGATAGGACGTAATGCTCGAACGCGAAACGGAGCTTATCAAGCAAATCATCATCGAGTCAACCATCGGCGGACGCGAAGCGATCAGAGTCAATGAGGTGATCGCTGCCGATATTCCGCGCGGCGTGAAATCCTTTATTCTTTCCCAGGTTGCGAAATTGCTTGAAGATGATCTCAGGCAATCCGCACGTCTCACACAAATCACCAAAGGCATTTCCTCAACGGTCACCGCCGAGCGATCTCTGTTGCGATCGCTTGCGACCGAGTATGTTCTGGAGCGAAGCGAATATCTCAAGCTCGTTGAAGATACAGTTCATTTTCTGGAGAATTATCTCTGCCGCCCGCAATGGACTCTTACGCAATTCCTGTTCGAGCAGCAGCAGGAAATTTCTCTCCACGAGATTGTGCAAAAGTTCGAGCTTGTCGTGGACTATGCCTACTACACCGCATTAGTTGAGCGCTACATGAGGCGCAAAGCGTGGTCGAGTATTCGCCTTGAGCAGTTTCAGAAACTCGTTGCGCG
>JACRFA010000127.1 GCA_016218065.1 Ignavibacteriota bacterium
ATTCCGGATTCATACGCATCCCGCTTCGCCTTATCATTGTACCATGACTCAGACGCATCAACCCCGATCAGTCGGATCGTCTCCGTTCTGCCGGCAACTATCGCGACAAACGTATCACCATCCTTCACCGAGACAACAACTGCGGTCTCGTTCTTACCCGATATTACCTGACTCACCGAGGTAAGTGCGAGCAACACGAGAACGAGCACTCGCCGTGCAACGATACTACTCATCATTCCGTCCACTTTCGAATTCAATATCTCAATTATACATCTTTTCTCCTCCATCTTCTCCCATTCTCCCATTCTCCCACTCTCCCACTCTCATACTCCCATACTCCCGTACTCCCATACTCTCCTATCCTTCCCCCGCGTCCCCCTTCTCCGCTCATGCCCGACATCATAGGAACTCGCCCCATTGGTTTCTTATCATTCCTAATGAATCCCCCCGTCTGACCTCCACTTCCTTCACCATACAAAACATCATGAGCACGACCGCGTACAAGTCCCTGATTGCCATTCAACCGGACGGAACGAAGACGCCTTTCTTCTGTATGCACGCGAGCAGTGCACCGGTGCTTTCATTCGCTGCACTGGCATGTCATCTTGGACTCGATCAACCATTCTATCTCTTGCAATCAATCGGCATCGCCGGCGATGATGAGCCACTGACTTCAGTCGAAGCAATGGCGTCGCTCTATATCTCCGAACTGAAAACCATTCAACCTGTAGGTCCTTACAGCATCGGAGGATTCCGCATAGGCGCGCTCATCGCGCTGGAGATCGCTCATCAACTCACATGCAACGGTGACGATGTATTTCTTCTTGGCTTCATCGACGTCACGCCGGATCAATTCGGGCCGCCAGCTACGAACAATCTCTCGATGAGGATTGGAAACTCTATTCGCACACCCAAACGCCACCTATGGAACGCAGTTCACAGCTGGGCAGCACAGCGAGGACGGCGCATGCCAAGATTCTTCTGGGACATCGCTCTCGCGACCGAACACGCGCTGAGAACATATCGCCCTCGTCACTTCTCTGGGATCATCTCCCTCTTCATTGCTGAAGGCGTTGCTTCCGAACAATCACAATGGCATGGACTCTCTTGCGACCACATCGACATCCACACGATTCAATGCAATCGGGGAGTGCTGTTCTCAAAACCCGGAGTACATCACCTCGCCCGCGAATTGTCTCGTTCACTTTATGGCTCGCCGGTGCTGGTGGACCAATAGAATCTCATCACACTCTCACACTCTCACACTCTCCCATTCTTCCACTATTTTATGCACTTTTTTTAATTTGGCATTTTTATTTCGCATTCCTCACTCGCTCACGCTCTCACATTGTCACCTCACTACCTACTCGCTTCAAGCACTTGCCACATCATCTTTGACTGATTCACATTGCGCGTCAGTAGTTTCCTTTCTCCAGTCATGTCGTCGCGCATAGACCTTGTACCGGATCGTGATGTACATTTGTTCAATAAACTTTCAGAACAGACGATACGAATTCACTTCTGGGTGCTTGCGATTGTTCGTAAAGTCTCTGTTCTTCACCATTGAGGTTAGCTCATGCATCGTCGGCGTCAGGATACCGCGAGAGACCGTAACACGTTGCGGCAAATTGGTTCACACATCCGCGAGATTCGCGTGTCACGTGGACTCATGTCGAAGCAACTGGCACAGAGCATCAACGTATCGCAGCAATACATGTCGCGCATCGAAAGTGGTTCGGCGATTCGCATCAGCTATCTCATGCTCAAGAAGGTCGCGAGAGCACTCAGGATGGAGATCGCAGATCTCGAAAGAGGCAGAGCGCGAGAGGTCAGCAATGTGACTACAGGGGATGTTCTCTTCTCTCGACTCGTACTGCAGATCGAGCGTCTCTCGGAATCTGAAAGACCTTCAGTACTCATCGCGATGTCAGCGTTGATCGACAAGTATCATGAGTTCGTCAACGCAACGACAGTCAACCCGCAGCAACTCGCGCTCCCATTCCCGGGCGAAAAACGCGAGGCGCATCAGCCGCGCTGGTTCTCAGCGCGTGTGAGTCGCACAGAATTACCGTCGTAAAGTAGAAGTACAGGCGCGAACAAAATCAGGGGAACAATCCTGTGGGGGGATTATTGAGCCCTGTGCATGCTCGACCAATTGATCGGAGAGCACCCCACTCTCCGCAATGTCAGATTGCGACTACCAGCCCTCGCACAATCGTGCGACCCACTTCTGATAGTCGGCGAGCCCGGAGTCGGCAAAGCCCTCCTTGCTGCGCACATCCATGCGAAAAGTCCTTTTGCACACAACAAACTCATCACCGTCGATTGTAGTTTGCTCTCAGACCGCGATCAACTCCATCTTCTTTTCAGTGACGAGATACCAGTTCGTCGAAGTCCACTTGAAACAGGCGCAACAATCGTTGTGAAGAATCCACTCGCAGCGTGCAACGGATTCAAGGATATGTTAGCGCACGCGCTCAAAACAAACGAGGTCTGGAGTTATCGAAGGAACAGATATGTTCGCGTGGCTGCGCACATGATTCTCGCTTCATCGATTCCTTTCTCCCAGCGCCATGCTGCGAGTGATGTCGATCGCCGCTTGATTGTTGCATGTTCTCGATGTGAAACCATTCTTCTCCCACCTCTGCGCAAACGCGAAAACGATATCCTACTCCTCGCCAAGTACTTCTTTCAGAAAGAGAAGGGATCGCGTTCGTCCCGATCAGTACCCTTTGCCAATAATGGATTGAACTCCCGACATCGACAACTAATCCTTGCTCGCAACTGGTCCGGCAATATTCTCGAACTAAAGACTTATGTTCGCAGACTGTTTCGCCAGTCACCCAAGGAACTTCTTAGGCAGAACGACTTTCAAGCTCTTGAAGAAGCACACACGTCTATTGAAGAGAGACGTGGATTCGATCTCAGGTCAACGCTCGTGCAGATCGAGCATCACTTGATTGCACTCACCCTACGCGTGAACAACCAGAACAAACTTGCTGCCGCAAGACTTCTGGGCGTCTCTCGAAGAACAGTGCATCGGAATTCTCGTTACACGTAATTTCGAAAGCTTTTCGTTATTCAAAAACAAGTGGGCACATTTGCCCACTTGAAACGCTTCCGTTCATCCACGATTTTTCTCCCGCAACACTGGTCAACTCCAACAACGTCGATTCGACAATCGTGCATGAACCACTCAATCTGAAATCGTCAATGCTTCGAGTGTTCTTTTACCCTGCACTTGAAATCAGCGGACGTAAGCGATGGGAAGATCTAAGCGCAGAGTTCAATATGGGTCCAGCATCCTCTTCAGTTTTGAGTCCAAGCGCCTGTGGTGAGCGCAGTGAGTGTGTCGTTCACACGAACGCAGTCGAAGCACCTGTGCTGAGCGCAGTGAGTGTGTCGTTCACACGAACGGAGTCGATGCACCTGTGCTGAGCGAAGTCGAAGCGCCTGTGCTGAGCGAAGTCGAAGCGCCTGTGTTGAGCGAAGTCGAAGCGCCTGTGTTGAGCGAAGTCGAAGCGAAGTCGAAGCATTATCAATAACTCCATTTCACAAAATACAATTATCACTCAGCGAAACATCATTCATCCCTGTAGTAGAGAAAAAAATCTGAGCCACCCGTGAACACACTTTTGCAAAATGAAGTTATCAGGTATCATCAAGACTTCATCCCGAGCGAAGCGAGGGACCTGACTGTCAATGCCTCAATGAGCGAAGCGAACAATCTGAATCTCGTTCCCGTAGAGGCATACGGCTGTGCGTCCTTGTTTGAAAATTCCATCACTGCCTTCCTCGACTCCCTCCAGGCCAATAATGTCGCTGATAACACACTTCGCTCGTATTCGGCTGATGTTCACCGGTTCATGGATTTCCTGAAGCAACGGACTGGCGGCGATCTTGATGCCGTAAAGACGCAGGACATCGAAGCGTTTCTGCGCCAGATGAATTTTGAAGAGTGCTCCGGTTCCGCCATTCGCCGGACGAAGGCGAGCCTTAAGAAGTTCTTCCGATACTTGGTGGAGACGGGCGCGATCTCCACCAATCCTTTCGAGAGCGCTTCGTTTGAGGAGACGTTTGCCGACCGGCTGAATCTCACCACCATCCTAAGCTTATGCGTGTATTGTCGTCGGCGCATGGTACCGGAGGGAAGCTCCGAGTCCCTCCGGTACCGCCGGGATGAACTGATCATTCTGTTGATGATCATCTACGGCGTGCGTCAATACCAAATCGGTTCATTGAAGTTGTCGCGCATAAAACGCGCCGCCGACGCCATCGTGATCACGCTGAGCGACGATTTCTTGCTGCGGATCGAAGGTATCGTCCTGACGCGGCTCTTCGCGTATCTCACACTGCGCAACTCGAAAGCCGACGTCATCTTCATCGAAGCATCAGGCAAACCAGTCAGCTCACGAAGTCTGCATGCACTGATGATCGAGCTGTCCTACGCCGTTCGTGTTCAGATCAACCCGCGCACGTTACATCACACGCATCTGCACCTTCACCATCACCCCGAGGACGCCTCCCGTCTTCTTCACGAACTCTCACAACTCGACGAGGATGGTCAAGAATGACTTTTCAATCTCGTGATATGGACACGCAGCATCATTGCCTGCCGTTACCGCATCTACTCAATGTGCATGTACCCGGATTTCCGTGCATAGCTTTGTTTGCTGCAGCACTCTTCACACATTTCG
>JACRFA010000131.1 GCA_016218065.1 Ignavibacteriota bacterium
AAGAGAGTGACAACGTGATGCTGGTGGGGAAGGGCGCTGTGCGCTTTGCAAAAGAGTGCGGCATGAAGACCTGCTCGCAGGATGAGTTGATCGTCGAGCGCGAAATTCAGCGCTGGCGTGAATGGCAGGCAATGTCCACCGGTCAGGAACGCGAAGCATTCCGCAAAAGAAAAATTCCCAACGACACAGTCGGAGCAGTCGCGCTTGACAGAAACGGCGCGATTGCCGCCGGATCGTCCACGGGCGGCACGCCAAACAAATCCCCCGGACGCGTCGGCGATTCGCCCATCATCGGCGCGGGCATCTATGCCGACAACGCAATCGGCGGCGCGACAACAACGGGCTGGGGCGAAGCGATGATGAAAGTTGTCATGGCAAAATCTGTCATCGACATTATGGAGCGGAATGGCAACGATGCTTCCCGCGCGACGTTCGACGGACTGAAACTGCTCGAACGCAAAGCGCAGGGATACGGCGGCATCGTCGCGCTGAATATGGACGGCGATGTCGGCATTGCGTACAACACGCCCCGCATGGCACGCGGCTACATGACGTCCGACCTTCGCGATCCGTGGGTTGCAGTCTGACATGAAAAAAACTTCGCTCGTCGGTCACGTGGTCGAGTTGTTCGAACTGATCCGTCCGCTGAAGAATCCTGTCGATTCTACTGTGCAAGAGTTCTTTCGCAACCGGCGCTACCTCGGCTCGAAAGATCGGCGTTTCATTTCCGAAACACTCTATGGAATTCTCAGAAACTATAAGCTGCTGCGCGTGTACGTTGAAGCCGGCATGCAATCCGTCGAGCCGACGAAGCTTCCCGCAGTTGGCTTGTACATTGCCTACGCGTTGCGCGTGTTGAACGAGCCTCGCGAGTCTGTGCTTCTCGAAACGGAAGGCTTCTGGCGCCTCGCCTTTCCGAAATCAGACATTCGCGAGTTCATTGAGCCGGCAGCCGCAGCAGAGCTGCCAGACGCAATCAAAGCCGACGACGCCAAGCGCATCGCAGTCGTGTACTCGTTTCCCGATTCTGTTGTTGAGAATTGGATTGCGCAGTTCGGAGTCGAGGAAGCCGAGCGGCTCTGTGCGGCGCTCAACGTGCCTGCGCCGACAGTCGTCCGCGTCAACACGCTGAAGACTTCTGTCGATGAGTGTAGGGCTTTGTTGGAGCGGGAAGGCATTCAGTCTGAGCGAACCAAACTTTCGAATGTAGGTCTCGTGCTCGGCAAGCGTATCAACGCACAATCATTGCGGGCGTTCAAGGATGGCTGGTTTGAGATGCAGGATGAAGGAAGTCAGTTGTTGTCGGTGCTTGTGCAGCCGGCTGCCGGACAAGTTATTGTTGACGCGTGTGCGGGCGGCGGCGGCAAGACGCTTCATCTCGCGGCGATGATGAACAATGAAGGTACGTTGTATTCGTTCGATGTCGATCAGCAGCGTCTCGCGAATATTCGGCCCCGGCTCACTCGAGCAGGCGTGTCGATCGCGCAACTCCACAATGTCGCCCGCTCTGCAGAGCTGCTGAATTCACTCGCCGGCGTCGCCGATTCCGTGCTCGTCGATGCGCCGTGCACGGGAACCGGAACCTTCCGACGAAATCCTGCGGCGAAACTCGTTTTCGATCCGGCGTCCGTCGAGCGACTTGCCATGACGCAGCTCTCTGTTCTCGAAGCCAATGCGCCGCTGGTGAAATCCGGTGGACGCCTTGTGTACACGACGTGTACGTTGATGAGCGAAGAGAATGAAAACGTCGTCGCAGCGTTTCTCCAACGCCATCCTGAATTCAACCTCATCTCAGCAGCAGATGAGTTGAGAAGGAGCGGCGTGAATATTGAAAAGCATCGCGTCGAGACGTCGTCCGAATTTCTGAAGCTTCTTCCGCATGAAATAGGAACCGACGGGTTCTTCGCCGCTGTGATGCAGAAGCTATCCCTGTGTGCCTAGGGACGTAGACGAAAACCCTCATTGTTGGACGCGCGCAGCGTTCGAAATTCGGGATTGGAAACATCTCTCTTCCATTTCAGAGAAATCCGGATAACGATGGATTCTAACGAATGATCAGGTCCTGAACGGGAATGGGAGGAACCGCTTAGGCGGCTTCAACAAGTTTCGGCACTGATCGCTCCGGCATTCTCATCCGAAAGACAGCGTAGCTTCGTTCCTCGCGTTTGCATTTCTCCACAATCTGTTCATTGGCTGCGAGAAGTTCCGGGTCGTTTTCGGGGAGAATAATGAGTTGAGCGTCTTTGGGGATCTGATCGAAAATCTCAGGATGCTCAAAACCATACCGATGAAATTCTTCTAGCAATTCGAAGTTCTTTCGTACGATGACATCCTCGGTCATGACTTTAACTCCCTTTCGTAGTTTTCTCGATAATGTTGCCACAAAGATTTGATGTCCTTCATCGCAAATGTAAAGGCTCTATTGAAATCCTCGACAGGCAGCAATTGTTTCTCCGTCGGTATTCGTGCATGGTACAACAGATAACTCATACACGTAAGAGATTTCTTTCACGTCTGCTCCACAATAGGGCATGGTTCTCACTTGCGGAGATTTCTCCGTTTGCAAGTTAGGAATTTTGAAAAAGAGTTTCAAACCTTGGCAACGTGGTGGGGCAGGGCTAGTCCTCATCAACGCCTCTCTCACTATCGACCACATTCGTCTCCCCCCGCCTATTTTTCTCTCGTTCGCTTCCACGAGTTTGTACATCCCAAGTCGCACTGGCTCACCTCGTTGCTTCTCTTTCCGCATTTCAATAATTTGAGTTGAAAATTCTACAGTAATCAGGAGTGCGCTATCCCATGAAATCCATTCTCGTAATATCTTCTCTTCTCACGCTTCTTCTTGTTGGCTGCAGTAAACCCTCCCCCGAAGAATACATGGCAAAAGCAAAGGCCGCACGGGACTCAAGCAATTTCACGCTCGCGCTTGAACAGTACGAAGAGCTTATCGCAAATCATCCAAAATCCTTTCTGGCAGAAGAAGCGATGTTCAGCATTGCCAGCATCAAGAGTGATAACCTGCACGAGTTTTCGTCGGCGGTTCAGGCGTACAAGCGAGTGTACGAGACATATCCTGATGGCAAGCGAGCGCCGCTGGCAATGTTTTTGGTGGGCTACCTGAATAACAACGAGATTCACGATCTCGCGAGCGCAAAGCAGGCATACGAGGATTTTCTCGCGAAGTATCCTGATCACGAAATGGCTGTGTCGGCGCGCTTCGAATTACAGAATCTCGGCAAGCGACCAGAAGAATTGCTGCCGTCAATTCAAGACACGGCAAAGCCGCAGATCGCGACAGAGCCAAAGAAATCATCAAAGAAGAAGTAGTGTCATTCCCGCATCATAGCGCTCCGCCGCAGGCCAACTCGGACGAGTACCGGAAGTATCTCCAGCCGGGCATCGTGTCGAAGCTTGCCAACATGGAACTGCGTGCGCGGCTTGTCGTCGAGGGGTTCATCACCGGGCTGCACAAGAGTCCGTATCACGGATTCAGCGTTGAGTTTGCAGAACACCGCCAGTACATGCCCGGCGACGAGATCAAACACATCGACTGGAAAATCTACGGGAAGACCGATCGCTACTACATCAAACAGTACGAAGAGGAAACGAATCTCAAGGCGTACATCGTGCTCGATGCAAGCCGGTCGATGGACTACGCTTCGCAAGGCAATGTGAAGAAACTCGAGTACGCCTCGTATCTTGCTGCGGCTTTGTCGTACATGATGATCAAGCAGCAGGATGCCGTCGGGCTTGCGGTGTTCGATGAGCAGGTGTCAAGCTATCTTCCGCCGCATGCGACGAAAGCATACTTGCGGCAGATTCTTCTGGAGCTGCAGAAGCTCAAGGGAAGCAACAAGACGGGCGCCGGGCGATCACTGCACAATATTGCCGACCGCATCAAGCGGCGTGGGCTTGTCATCGTCATCAGCGACTTGTTTGACAATCCCGACGAAGTGATTGCGGCGCTCAAACATTTCCGACATAAAAAAAATGAAGTGATCGTGATGCATGTGCTCGATCCGCTGGAGCGCAGCTTTGCGTTTGGCAGCGATGCGATGTTCAAGGATATGGAAACGAATGAACAACTCATGACGCAGCCATGGCAAATCCAGAAAGCGTACCAGCGTGAAATGAGCGCGTTTCTGGAACGGTACAAAAGGGAATGCCGCGAGAACTACGTTGACTATGTGTTGATGGATACCGCGACGCCGTTTGACGTGGCGCTGACGCAATATCTACACAAGAGGGAGCAGTTGGGGTAAAGGCTATCTCGGGAGAGCAAGACTCAAGCAGCATAAGCAAGGCGGGACGAAGGGCCTCACAACTAACTTACAGAGAAATTTGAATTCGTACCGAGAAGTGTCGGATGTTTCGCTCCGCTCAACATCGAAAAATAGCGCACGGTACTCATGAACGAATCTCTCGACCTCATCCGTCAGCTTTACTCGGCTGTCACGGCATCTGAGCAACGCCTGAGCGACCGTGACAATTCCGTAACGCCCGAGAAAAGAATTGAATAACCGGAACTGAAGTCCGCAATGAGATTCTCTCATTGTGTTTGTGCATCTGTCTTCGTAATATTGTCATAGCTGTTACTACCTGTTCTCTTCGTTCATCCCACCATCGTCTTTCCATCTTCCTTCTTAACCTCTGGAGGTTAGTATGAAGGCATATTGTCTTGCTGCATTGCTCTTTCTGTTGTTGTCAAGTTGTGAAGGTCCACAAGGTCCTCAGGGGCCAACGGGGGGATCCGGATCCAGCGGCACGGAACTTCTCGTGGATCCGACAATTCTGCCCAAGCTCATCGACATGTACCCTCCACCGAATTCCCAGGGTCCATATCCCGATGGCTATCCCATTCACATTCGTTTCAATAAGATTATGGATCGCGCGTCATTGCGTCGTGCGTTTGCGGTCTCTTCGCCAAATACAAGCATACAGTTTGATTCCGCCAGCATGCAAACCGTCGGCGGAGACATTTTCTCGTTGTATCTCAAGGGGTATTCGGGAAATGGTCGTTGGAAAGTCGGGGAAATCTATTCGGTGACGATCGGAGCTTCTGCGCGCGACGTGAATGGAAACGTCTTGACGCCATCGTTTGCAGCGACATTCAGACCAGAGCCATTCTTTCGTATTCGGTCGACCAATCCTGAGGACGGTCAGACCGATATCGACGGCGAGACGTATATCACTTGTTACACGAACAGTCCTGTTGATACAACTATCTTTTCTTCCGTACAAGTCTTTCCCCCAGTCACCGGGGGTTGGGTATGGGGTTCGTATGATTCCACGTACATCTATCTTCGCACATCACAATTGACCGACAATACAACGTACACTGTCACCGTGAATCCTACAGCTCACGACGTGTATGGGAATCGCCTCCAACATGCCCATACGTTTTCTTTTCGGACTTCCGAATTCAAAGTTCGCTCCGCCTACCCGACTATCGGAACCTCAGGTTTCGAACTCACGTACTCGATTTCCATAAGATTCACAAATGTAGTTGACACATCCACAGTCCGTCGAGCAGTGCGGATCTTACCGACAACGTCATTTTCATATTCTACCTATTCATCGAACATAGAAATATATCCGATATACGGGTGGCACCCAGATACGACGTACAGTGTGAGAATAGATACGAGCCTTCGGTCATCGGGGGGACGTCGACTGCAATCGCCTTATGAGCTTGTGTTCAGAACTCAAAGTTTCAAAGTCAGCTACACATCTCCTAATAACGGCGCTACACTTGTGAACCGAAATCCTTACATCTATGTCTCCTTCAATGCCAACATTGACACATCCACGGTGCGGTCAAATTTCAGCATGAATGGGGTGGCAGGCATGTTCACGTTGAACTCCGGTTCGTCGTTCTACTTCCAACCGTCCGCGACTCTCCTGGCGTACACCAGATACACGGTGAATCTCCAAACGGGCATACGAACCGCGACTGGCGCCAGACTAAAAAGCCCTTACTCGTTTTCGTTCACGACGGGCGGATAGGTATGACGAGAGGATGATGAGTTATGACGCGGAGTGCCTCGGACGGGGCACTCCGGCTGATCGCGTGGTTATTGTCTTGTGAATCGTGTTACGAGCAACGTGCCCTCCGTGATGCTCTTCGTTGCTGACCCGCCGAATTGCTGTCCGACAAAATTGAATGTCCCTTCGAATCTCCCGCCTGTTGTGTCGCATGTTGCAAGCGTAAGCGTTCCTGATTGCGAGTGATACTGCATCGCTCCCGATTCGTAGGTGAGCCAGGCGCCGTTGAAATTCTGCGCGGCAGTTTGCGCTCCGGTTCTTGGCAAGAAATGCATCTCCAACACCTGACTTCCTCCTTTGAATGCGAACACGTCGATCTCGCGGTTGTTCGGCGGAATGCCGAGCGTGTAGAGAACTGCCATCGCGGAGTCGACCGTAACGGCCGCGCCATCGACTTTGAACGTGAAGCTTGACGAATTGTTGGTGGAATTGGTCGGACTGCCTTCATCTTTTTTGCAGGCAGTGAATACCAACGTGACGCCGAAGAGAAGCGAGAACACAAGACGGGAATTCACGAACGGACCTCCTTCTGATGTGATAGTGGATGTGTATGATGGGGCACAAGATGCATTTTTCATTGGCGCTGCGCAATAGCCCCATTGGGGTATTCTGCAAGTTTGACAATCCAACCGGCAAGCTTTATTATGGTGAACACGAATTTCACCAAATGTGGTAGATATGTCGAAGCGTTCTTCAGGCTCATCGTCGCCTCCCTCAAACGGACAAGAATACATTGTCATTCGCGGCGCCCGCGTTCATAATCTGAAAAACATTGACGCGGATATTCCTCGCGAAAAGCTTGTCGTCATCACCGGACTGTCGGGATCAGGCAAATCGAGTCTCGCGTTTGATACGATCTATGCCGAAGGTCAGCGCAGGTACGTGGAGAGTTTGTCGGCGTACGCGCGCCAATTCCTCGACGTGATGGAGCGTCCCGACGTCGATTACATCGAGGGATTGAGTCCGGCGATCTCCATCGAACAAAAAACTGTCAGCAACAATCCGCGCTCAACCGTCGGCACCGTGACGGAGATCTACGACTACCTTCGCCTGCTGTTTGCGCGTGTCGGCACACAGTACTGCTACAACTGCGACCGACCGGTGACGAAGCAAACGACGGATCAGATCATCGACTCGATTATGAAGCTGCCGGAAGGAACGAAGGTACAGATCCTCGCTCCTGTTGTGAAGGGACGGAAAGGACACTATCGCGAGTTGTTTGAAGAGATTGTCAAAGATGGATTCCTGCGCGTGAGAGTTGACGGAGTTGTGAAGGAGATCGGGAAGGGAATGCAGGCCGACCGCTACAAGGTACACAACATCGAGATTGTGGTCGATCGGATTGTTGTGAAGAAAGAATCGCGATCACGTGTCGCCGATTCGGTCGAGGTGGCGCTTCGCTTCGGCGGAGGCGTCGTGATCGCCAATGTTGATCGCGGCATCGGAAGCCCAGAGCCTTCAGCGACTTTGACGAAGAGCCTGTCTCGAAAGAAATCGTCATCAACGCCGAAGCAAAGCGGAGAGGACATCCTCTTTAGCAAACACCTGTCGTGCGCGTTTTGCAGCATCAGTTACGAAGAACCGGCGCCCAACTCGTTCTCGTTCAACTCGCCCTACGGTTCCTGCCCGACATGCAACGGCCTCGGCGAGATCAAGGAGCTTGATCTGGATTTGATTATTCCCGATCCGTCGCTCACCATCAACGAAGAAGGATTGGCGCCGCTCGGCAAGCCGCGGCAGACTTGGGCATGGAGCCAGGTCCGCGCTGTGGCGAAGAAATCCAATTTTGATTTCGACACGCCGATCAGCAAAATCCCGAAGCGAGCCAGAGAGGTATTGCTCTACGGCGCGGGCGACGAGAAATTCGAAATCGAGTACAAGTATCAAAGCGGGCGCACCGTTGTGTACAAGCACCGTTTCGGCGGGTTGCTTGATGTGTTGAAGCATTACTACGAAGACGCAAGCTCGAACAACATTCGCGAATGGGTCGAAGCGTACATGACCACGAAGCCCTGCTCGGCGTGCAAAGGCGGTCGGCTGAAAAGAGAAAGTCTCGCGATCAAGCTTGAGGATGCCGTCATCAAGGAGAGATTCAACATTCAGGATGTGGTCTCGCTTTCGATCAGCGAAGGAGCGGAGTTCTTCAAGAAGCTGAAGCTGACTGACCGGCAAATGCTGATTGGCGCTCAGATTCTGAAAGAGATTCGTCAGCGATTGGATTTTTTGTTGAATGTCGGACTCGACTATCTGACGCTTGACCGCTCGGCGCGATCGTTGTCTGGCGGCGAGGGACAGCGAATCCGGCTCGCGACACAGATCGGATCGCAGCTTGTCGGCGTTTTGTACATTCTCGATGAGCCGAGCATCGGGCTGCATCAGCGCGACAACATCAAGCTGATCGCGTCGCTCAAGTCGTTGCGCGATCTCGGCAACACGGTGATCGTCGTCGAGCATGACAAGGAAATGATCGAGAGCGCCGACTTCGTGCTCGACCTCGGGCCCGGCGCGGGCGAACACGGCGGTCATGTTGTAACCGCGGGGACGCCCTCGCGACTTGAGCTGCGCAATGACACGATCCGGACGAACGGCAACGGTGTGTTCGATTCTATCTCATACACGGCGCATTATCTGAACGGCAAACGGCGCATCGAGATTCCGTCGGAACGAAGGGCGGGGAACGGAAAAAGTATTGTTCTCGAAGGCGCACGCGGAAACAATCTCAAAGAAGTGACGCTGACGATTCCTCTGGGAAAACTCATCGCCGTTACGGGCGTCAGCGGCTCGGGAAAATCGTCGCTCATCAACGAAACACTCTACCCGATCTTGTCGAGGAAATTCTATCAGGCGAAGCTCGTTCCGCTTCCGCACAAGAAGATTGACGGACTGAAGAACATCGACAAAGTCATCGACATCGACCAGTCGCCGATTGGCAGAACGCCGCGCTCGAATCCGGCAACGTACACCGGCGTGTTTGGATTGATTCGCGATCTGTTCACGCAACTGCCCGAGGCGAAGATTCGCGGCTACAAGGCGGGCCGCTTCAGTTTCAATGTCGATGGGGGGCGCTGCGAGAATTGCGAAGGCGATGGCGTGAAGAAGATCGAGATGAATTTTCTCCCCGATGTGTATGTGTTGTGCGATGTCTGCCACGGCAAACGCTACAACCGCGAGACTCTACAAGTGTCGTACAAAGGAAAATCCATCGCCGATGTGCTCGACATGACGGTTGCCGAGGCGGTGGCGTTCTTCAGCGAGATTCCCGGTTTGCAGCGCAAGCTCTCAACGTTGAACGATGTTGGTCTTGGCTACATCAGGCTCGGACAGCAAGCAACAACGCTTAGCGGCGGCGAAGCGCAGCGCGTAAAACTCTCGACAGAGCTGTCGAAGATCGGAACGGGCAGCACGTTGTACATTCTCGATGAGCCAACGACAGGCTTGCACTTCGAAGACATTCGCATGTTGCTCAACGTTCTCAATCGTCTTGTCGAGAAGGGGAACACCGTGATCGTCATCGAACACAATCTCGACGTCATCAAGACTGCCGATTGGGTGATTGATCTCGGGCCTGGCGGAGGAAAAGCAGGCGGAGAAATTGTCGCGGAGGGAACGCCGGAAGAAGTTGCGGCTGCCGAGCAATCAGTGACCGGCGAATTTCTGGTGAAGGAGTTGGAGCAACACGCGGACTGAATTTGGTTTGAGGTCGGTGGAGTGTAGGAGTGATGGAGTAATGACGTCATCCGAGATGTGCGATCTCGCACGGGACGATTGCATTTTTGTGAGACGCTGTGTGAGCACGTACATGATGAACGATACGTTTCTTCCGCAACACGCACTTCCCACTTGCGTTTGGCGTGAGCCTGATGTAGATTTCTTGTGCTGACTTACCGTTCCCCGTTCCTTTCTACAAATCTTGGAGCTGTCAATGAAAACCCATGGAATGCTCTGTTTGCCTGTATCTCTTCTGTTGCTTGGCAATTCTGCATACGGTCAATGGTCGAATGATCCAAGTGTAAATACCGAAATATTTTCTGAAACATTTCAACGCACAGGATTCTCTGCGACCAGTGATGGCCACGGCGGTGCATTTGTCGTTTGGGAGGATCAACGGAGGGGACCATTTGAAGGATATCTTCAACACATCAACGAGAGTGGTCTGCTTGAATGGCAAAGAGATGGATTGCTCATTTCATCGACGTACTCCCAGTTTGGCTGCAAACTCGTAAGTGACGACGCAGGCGGCTGTATTGCGGCATGGCGTGACTATTTCGAAACATCACGCGTTCACACTCAACGCTTCAATGCAAATGGCGAAGCGATGTGGCTTTCGGGCGGCGTTCAATTCGGATCTGATCCAAGGCACCTCTCCATGGCCCCCGATGGCTTTGGCGGTGCGCTTGTTGTGTGGGGTTCCGGAGCGAATATTTTTGCACAGAAGGTCAATTCTCAGGGCGCTCTCCAATGGACAGCTAGCGGCGTACAACTCAATGTATCATCCATTTCCGTAGTAGATAATTATAAAGTCGTGAGTGATGGCACCGGCGGCGGAATCATTGCCTGGACGACACACGTTGACCTACTGCCCACTCCGCTTCTCGTGGTCCAGCGCGTTGATGCACTCGGTAACAAACCCTGGGGAGCAAATGGTGTGTCCTTCAATGCACAACCGGATGGATCGATTGCCCGCTTTGACATCGCCTCAAATAGACATGGCGATGCGTTCCTCACCTGGATGGATCAGTGGCTAACTCAATTAGGCAAAGTTCGTGCGCAACGCATAGATTCGTCTGGGAACATTCGGTGGCCCGCTCCGGAGATGCTTCTAAGTTCTTCGGCCCCATATTTTGCAAATCCTGTTGTCGCGGCCGATGAGGCCGGCAACGCCATGGTTGCATGGCAACAAGTCTCGGGCAGCGGCGGGACAGATGTGTACGCGCAGCGGTTTGACTCGATCGGTGTTCCAGTATGGAATCCAGTTCGCGTTGTTGGCGGCGATTGGACGAGCCATGGTCTTCAGATTATTCATGACGGTGCAGACGGAGCAATACTGTCATGGTTGGACACAAGAAATGGAGAAGGATCAGGCATTTACGCTGGGCGTATCACTGCGAGTGGTTCCATGCCGTGGGCAACAAATGGTACTTCCGTGTGCAGCAACCCGCACCAGCAATGGTCGATGTTAGTAGTAAGCGATTTCAATGGGGGAGGAATCGCAGTGTGGAATGATTCAAGAAAGTCCTCTTTTGCCGGAATCTATGCCCAGCGGTTGCTTTCTACCGGCGACCTGCCCCGAACAATTGTGTCGGGCGTATGGTCATCTCTCTCGAGCGGCTTTTCGTCTGCACTGTCATCCGTGGATTTCGTCAATCATGAAACGGGGTGGACTGTTGGCGGCAACGGCTCAGTCTTTCACACTACCGATGGGGGAGGCTCATGGACCCCGCAATTCAGTGGAACAACCAACCATTTTTCGTCGCATGACTTTATCACAACGGCGACGGGCTGGGCCGTCGGGCAAGGAGGAGTTATTGTCAAGACCACGAATGGCGGCGCGTCATGGTTCCAACAATCAAGCGGCACAACCGCGTGGTTGAATTTCGTTCAAGCGATCGATACAAATCAAGTTTGGGCCGTGGGGGAGAATTCCAACGTGCTGAGATCCACTGACGGTGGAAGCCTCTGGTATCGGACAGGTTTGAGAGCGAATAGCAACTTCCAGGGCATGAGCTGGCTGAATAGTTTCTTCCCGAGCAATGCGATAATGTGGTTTGTTGGAACGAACGGCGTGATTGTCAATCGTTGGGGCGATGGTTCCTGGCATTTTCAAACGAGTGGGACGACAGCGTCATTGAATGCCGTGAAGTTTGCTGATTTGTACAATGGGTGGATCGTTGGAGAGGGCGGGTTGATTCTCCTCACGACGAATGGAGGAACAACGTGGACCCAACGGAACAGCGGGACTACACAAAACCTCAATGCAATCCACTTTACTAATCCAAGTTTCATCTGGGCGGCAGGCGATGGCGGAACGATTCTGTTTTCAAGCGACCGGGGCAACACATGGATACATCATCAAAGCGCGACGACTGAGAATCTCCGCTCACTCTCTGTTGATCAGACACTCAATGCATGGGCCGTTGGTCTCAATGGGACAATGGTCCGGCACGCGACGCCGTTTGCTCCGCTCCCCGTTCAACTCGCGTCGTTTACTGCGCAGAGATTGAATGCACAATCAGTCAGGCTAAACTGGACAACGCTTAGCGAAGTGAACAACTACGGCTTCTACGTCGAGCGACGGGCTGAGGGTGCAACGGCTTGGACGGAAATTCCGAACGGCTTCATCAGCGGACATGGAACAACGATCGAACCGCATCACTACGCTTTCACGGACAACAATGCGCTACAAGGAGTGACTCAATACCGATTGAAGCAAGTAGATCTGGATCGAACGGAACATCTCACCGATCCAATCACTGTAACCGGAGTAACATCGGTTGTGAGCGAGCCATTGCCAACGCAATATGCGCTGCATCAGAATTATCCAAATCCGTTTAACCCGACCACGACAATCAAGTTTGATCTGCCCGAACGTGTACGTGTGAAGCTTGAAGTGTTCGATATTCTCGGGAGAAGCGTTGCGATGTTGGTCGATGAAGAACGCGGAGCGGGATCGTACAATGTGCCGTTCGATGCGACGAATGTTGCAAGCGGAATTTATCTCTACACACTGACAACAGGTGAGAAGAGGTTCACAAGCAAGATGCTGTTAGCTCGCTGAAGAAACGGGGCGGCGACCATCGTAAGCTCAGTTACGATGGAAGAGATAGTATTGCGTTCGCTTGCCTTCCGTGAACTTGATTGCCGGCGCAGGAATGTGGAACATGTTGACGGTCTTTTCAAACAGCAACACATCCTCATTCTCAGTGTGAAATAGCGACTCAAGATTGAGATCGAACCCAAAGACGAACTCGCGTTTCGTCCAATGATCGTCAACTCCCATACCGACCGCGAGTTGCAGCCAGTCTGGCCAGTACGGCTCGATCGCATCGGGGAGGAGATTGTTCACGTTGCAGGTGAGCCAATACGTGTGGTCGTCGTAATGTTCCACAAGCCGGATGGGGAACCTGTAGCCGTCGCTGGGCACATAGCTCCACTTGAAATTGAAATTCTTGAGAAACGGAACTCTCGACTGCAAGAAGCCGTATCCAACGCCGCCCAGATTGAAAATCAAATCCTGATAATCGAATCCGTAGGAGGGCGTCAAGCCATCACCCATCTCAACGATGACGGCGAACCCGGTCGCCCCTCCCAGCGCCCACCACTCCGCGGTTGACTGCTCGTATCCTCCCCAGAGCATAATGTTTCTGAAGAGATGGTAGTAGAAGTACGACGTGTAGAAGTGCCCCACCTTGTCGATGCCGCTCGCGTAACCGTTCAGCCAGTTATCCGTTTTGAAATGTAAGCCGCCTCCGGCGTTGCGCCACCAACTGTCGTAACACCAATACGCGGAGAGAGCAAAGAGTCCGCCGATCGCCGAGGTGGCAACGATTTTTCTTCCGGTGAATTCGGGCTTCACGCTAAAGCCGTCGGTGACGCGAAGCGAATCTTGCGCGTGACTCAGCGACGCTGACATGATCAAGAGAATAACAAGAGTTTTCTTCATCACGGATCAGAAGTCAAGGAAGGCAGAGATGAGGTTGATCGAGGATTTGGTCAGATAGAACTGACCGCGGTCATCGAAGCCGGTACGGAACGTGTACGCAAGTCGCAGACTCGCGTGCGATCGCGGTAACACGCGACAGCCGAGTTGGTAACTCTGAATGCTGCCCCACCCAACTTCCTGTTTCACTTTGATATCGATAGCGCCGTACAGCGTCACTTCCTCGTGCACTGGAATGTTCCCGAACGTCGTGCCGCATTGCAGCAGCCATGGTCGGTACTGAATGGGCTGCGTGCCGTAGCTGTAGTTGAACCCCGCGTACACGTAACCGCCGATTGCCTCGATGTCCCGCGCCGCTGCGATCGTAAAATAGTCGTTCACATGTTGGATGGAATGTTTGTCGAACATTTCCAGCGCATCATCGGCAAAATGGCAACTGATATGCCCGAGGCCGGTGCGGAAGGCCCACTCGCCGAAACGGAAGTCGATGGGGAAATCAACTTTGTAGTCAATCGTGTAAACGGTGAGATGTCCGGGAGTCTTGATCAGCCGGTTGAAGATAGTTACCGCGACGCCGGCTTGCATGGCTGCGTTCGAGAGATTGAGCTGAAGCATGGGCACCGAGCCGCCAACAGCGCCGATCCATTCCCGATTCTCTGTGACGCGGGAAAGTGAAAGCTGATGAGCAAGACCATCCGCGGTGAACAACGGAAAAATCTTCTTCGCAGGAAAGAAGCTGAGATGGGGAAGTGAGTCGATATTATCATTGCAGAGCGCCGATGACACGGCAACAAGTGATAACACCAAGAAGATCTTGAAATAGCGAATCATGTTGAAGCTTGGTAAGAGAAGTTTTGTTTTGAATCCGGTCGCAGCAGCGAAAGGCCAACGAAGCCTCATCGGCGAGCAAGTACCAGAGTGATGTGTTTTCAATATATCATTTGAGTGAAGGAGATTCAACCTGATTCACTTCACGTAAACGTGTGGTCGCAGTCGAGCGAGCGATTTCTTTCCGATGCCTTTGACATTCAAGAGTTGATCAACCGATCGGAACCGACCGATGGATTTACGATACACGAGAATGCGATCGGCTAATGCGGGACCAATGCCCGGTAAGAGTTCGAGCTGTTCTCTGGTGGCTGTGTTGATGTTGATGGATGGAATCCGTTGTGCGTTGGGCGCGAGGCGAGTGTTTGCCGCCGACGACTGTGAATCACGCTGCGTGTGAAACCGGTACGCGCTGTCGGCGGAGGAATAACTGAATATCGGGAGCGGCGTTTCGGGTCGGAGATAATTCTCGTCAAGCCAACGAATTCCAACGCCGGCGATGAACGTGCCGGAGAGCATAAGCGTCGCGAGTGCTTCTCGCCGGGTCAATCCAACCTTCTGCAAGGGGGCCAGGAGGTTCATGGTCGGATGTGTTTCTGATGGACGATCGGATTATGTGAACGCCTTCTTCATCCTCTCAAAGAAACTCTTGTCGGAATGCGCCGACTTGTCTCCCTCTTTCGGATTGACGTTCTCTGAATTTGCCAGTTCTTTGAGCAATGCTTTCTCGCTCGACGACAGCTTTGTCGGAATCCAGACGTTCACGCGCACGAGCTGATCGCCGCGGCCGTAGCTGTTGAGATGCGGAATGCCTTTCTCGCGCATACGCAAGATGCGGCCTGATTGCGTGCCCGGATCGATGCGGAGTTTTGCGCGGCCCGTCAGAGTCGGCACTTCAATCTCAGCACCCAACACTGCTTCGGGATAGCTAATGAGCAGATCGAGCACGACATCGTCATTGTTGCGCGTAAACACTTCATGCGGCTCAACGTCGATAATCACAATCACGTCGCCGGCTTGTCCGCCGCGAACGCCGGCGTTGCCTTCGCCCCGCAGCGAAATGTAGTTGCCGTCGTTCACGCCCGCGGGAATCTGCACTTTGATTGTTGACTCGCCCTGCACGCGCCCATCACCGCGGCAGGTGAGGCAAGGATCCTTGATGATCTTTCCTTCGCCGCCGCAATTGTTGCACGTTGAGATGTTCACGAATTGCCCGAACACCGAGCGCGAGACTTGCCGAACTTCTCCGGTGCCGCTGCACACGGGGCAGGTGATGCGCGAGCTTGACGATTTCGCGCCGCTGCCGCGGCAGGTGTCGCACAGAATCGATTTCTTGATCTTCAACTTCTTTTCGACGCCGGTCGCGACATCTTCGAGCGATAACTTGAGGCGAAGTTTCAGATCGGAGCCGGGCTGGCCGACCGACGCCCTGCGTTGACGCGGAGAGCTGCCCGAAGCGCGGCCGAACATTTCATCGAACACCGAGCCGCCAAACCCCGACTGTCCGAAAATATCGCCGAACGTCGAGAAGATATCTTCGACGTTCGTGAACGGACGGAAATCGGTGCCTCGCATGCCTTCATGCCCGAACTGGTCATACCGGCGGCGCTTGTCCTGATCGCTCAGCACTTCATACGCTTCGGCGGCTTCTTTGAATCGGTCTTCAGCTTGCTTATTCCCCGGATTGCGATCGGGGTGAAACTGCATTGCGAGCTTGCGGTAGGCTTTCTTGATTTCGTCTTGTGAAGCTTTCCGGTCAACTCCCAGTATCTCGTAAAAATCTCGCTTGGTCATTATGCCTTCACTTCTTCTGCATTCCGTGTGCCCTCGCCCGACTCAGCCGGCGCCGTTGAGACAATCACCTTCGCGTGTCGCAGTACCTTGTCGTTGAGTTTGTATCCGCGTTCCACTTCCTCAATCACAGTGTGCGGAGGCACATCAGTCCGTGGCATCTGAAGCAATGCATCGTGATACTCGACGTTGAACGGTTGTCCGACTGATTCGAATGGCGTCAATCCTTGTACTTCGAGAATCTTCGTGAGCTTGGTAGAGATCAACTCAACGCCCTTGTAGAACGAATCGTACTCTTTGTTCTCGGCGCCTGCTTTGAGCGAACGAATGAAGTCGTTGAGGATGGGAAGCAACGCGAGAATCAATCCCTCGTTCGCGTTGCGGACGAGATTGGCGAAATCGGTTTCGCTTCTGCGTTTGTAATTTTCGAACTCCGCCGCTTTGCGAAGAAGCTGATCCTTCGAAAGATCTGCCAGCTTCTGCAGCTCCTCCACCTTCGCCTTCAGAGCGTCAAGCTCCGCGTTCTCGTCTTGATATTGTTCTTGAGTTGAGGTTTCCTCTGGGAGAGTTTCTCCGGTAGAATGTGCTTTGTTGTCTCGAGTTTCTTCTGCCATTATGATCGTAAGTTGGATGAGAACATTTCCGAAATTGTCTTCGCGACGTAATCCACCAGTGGAATCGTGCGAGCATAATTCATGCGTGTAGGCCCGATAACGCCGATACGTCCTTCGACGTTCCCGACTGTGTATGTTGTCGTGATCACGCTATAATCCTTCAGTTTCCTATCGTCATTTTCCTGCCCGATGGTTACGCGTACGCCGGTTGGCTGGCCGCTTTTCTCCAGCACGTGAATGATGATCTCCTCGTTGTTGATCAGTTCGATAATGCCGCGGAAATTTTTTGGATCGTCAAACTCCGGCTGCTCGACAATCGCGTCGGTGCCCGCGATGTGCAGCTTTTCCGTACGCTGGGGAGCGAAGAGCTTGTCAACCGAATCGATAAACAGCCTGATGAGTCCGCTTCCTTCGCCGTGAACATCTTTCACACGATCGACAAATGATTCGCGAATCTGCTCCAATGATAATCCCGAGAGCCGCTCGTTCAAGAAACGGGAGAGACCTTCGAGCTTGTCCCGCGGAATCTCCGTCTCCACTTCCATCATAATCGTACGGACAAGCCCGAGCTGCAACGACATGATCACCATCAGTCTGTTGCTGGAAATCTGGACGAGTTCGAGCTTCTCAAAAATGCCGCGGCTCAGTTGCGGCGAAGTCACCACACACAACTGCTTCGAAATCCGGCTCAGAATTTTCGAGCATTGACGGAACAAGTCTTCCGATTCGTCTGCGCCGCCCAAGTTCTCGCGAATGGCTTTCTGATCTTTATCCGAAACAACTTCCTGCTGCATCAGTGCGTCGAGATAGAACCGATAGCCAAGATCAGTCGGCACACGTCCCGCCGATATATGCGGGTGGTTGATGTATCCGAGATACTCGAGATCGGACATAACGTTGCGGATGCTCGCCGCGCTCAAGCTAAGCTCGTCTTCATGCCGTCTCGATATGTAGCGCGACCCAATCGGCACCGCTGTGTCGATAAAGTCGTGCACGACATACCGGAGAACCGTCTTTTCTCGTTCTGAAAGTTCAGCGGAGACCATACAAATCCACACACGAATACTAATTTTCTGCTAAAATGATAACCATTCTATGGGCTTTTGTCAAGGTAGGGAAAATCGGTTCGATGGAGGACGAAAACGAAAAACGCCCCCGAGTCTGAGGGCGTTTCTGCGAGGAACTTGGATGTAAAGTTTTTCGAGACGTTATCTGATCTTCACGACAACAGGCGCTGATGTCGTGTACGTGTTCACATCCGTGATGGCGATTGCAGTCAGCGTGTGTGAGCTGTTCGCTGCAAGCCCCGACGTATTCCATGTGCACGTCCACGGAGCCGTCGAGCTTCTCGTGATCAATCTCCCATCGACATAGAAATCGACGTATCGCTCTCCGACATCCTTCACGGTTGCTGCGATCTCCACAGAGCCTTGCACATACGAATCCTGACTTGGAGCAGTGATGCTGATTCCAGACTCGATTGGTACCGGTTGCGTGTTAGTCGAGTGATCGCATCCAATCAAAGCCAGCACAACAGAGACAGACGCTGCAAACAATGCAAACTTTTTCATGATACATACTCCTCAATCAATGATGGCCAATCTTGCTGTCATATTCCGATTCAAATCTTCTGCCAGCCGAGACATCATTGAGTCGATGAAATAGACGCTGTTTTGACTTATGCGCGACATTCTTCTCGCGAACACCTCGGCCATTTCGAAAGGCCGTTGTAAGATGTTCAATGGGCGCGCCCGCGTGAGCAGACATAGGGCCTGTCTGCTTTTTGTCCACGAAGGCCACGAAGGAACACGAAGAAGTGAGTTAGCTTGATTTGAATGACCTCCGTCGTGGATCATTTGCCGGCATGTCCACGGAATTGACTCTCCGCTCAAGATGTCCTACATTGTCAATAGCTGAAATCTCCCCTGTCGTTCTTTTCGCTTAGAGTTACGTAGCTCCTCGCCCACATTTCCATTCTTGCTCGTTCCCTCAAAGGAAATCTTCTTCATTGGAGTCGCAGGAGTGCTTTTTATCAAACAATAATTGGAGGCATGATGCGTTCATTGAGACTGGTTGCAGTTTGTGTAGTTCTCTTCATCGTTTCGGCAAGCGCCCAAATTCCGAACGCAGGATTCGAGAATTGGACAGGCGGAGATCCTACTTCCAGCTCGACGATCTCGACTTCTCCGGCTCAACTGATGTGACTCTGCTGGACGGAGTCATCCCATCATCATTCGAGCTTCTGCAGAACTACCCGAATCCGTTCAATCCCACGACCAATATCCGGTTCACGATTCTGAATTCGCAACTCACAACGCTCAAGGTCTATGATGTGCTGGGTCGCGAAGTCGCGACGCTTGTGAATGAACAGAAAGAAGCGGGAACGCATCAGGCTCAATTCGACGCATCGGGATTGGCAAGCGGCACGTACATGTATCGATTTACCGCCGGATCGTTCGTCGCAACGAAGATGATGATACTTGCCAGATAGCGTGCAGTTCTTGGAGGGAGCCTCATTTCGGAAAAATGAGGCTCTCTAGAAAAGAACTCGCCTTACCCCACAACTTCCTTCCTCATCTGCCATCGTTTTGTTGCCGTAGGAGAATTCGTCTAAACACTCTACGCGCTGTTTACGCTTCTGACTCGATTGTATTGAGCGAGAGATGGAATATCTTTTCGGAGAAACATGGAGGAGGTGGAGTATGACGAACGACGAAATGACTCCGAGACTGTCCGGATTAACCAAAGGACTGATCATCGGCACGATTGCCGGCGCCGCGATGGGATTGCTCTACGCGCCACGAAGCGGAGCTGAGATGCGGAAAGATGTTCGGAAGCAAATGATGATTCTGCGGCTCAATGCTAATCGATACTCACGCATTGCTCGCAAGAAGGCTAACTCGCTGATGAAGAAAGTCCCATCACTCACGGGAGGATAAACGATGAGCACAGCACAAGCAAAAAGCCTGGTCGTTGTTCTCCTTTGCTGCGCGGTTGTGGCCTGTTCCCGGGAAGACCTGAGGGAGCAACAGCTCGAAGTCCGCTCGCAACTGGAGCGGGCGATGTCGGACGTCGATATGCAGATCGACAAGATGAAGCGACAAAGTGAAACGGCATCGGACTCATTGAAAGACAAACTGGAAAGAAGAGTCGATCAACTCGACTCCGCACGCACCGATCTGAAGGATCACCTCGAGAATGTGGAAGAGACCACCGCGGCCAACTGGGATGAGTTCCGGCGTGAAGTCGAACGTGCGGTTGAGAACGCGCAACAACGAGTACGCGACATACAAGAGGAAGTGAATCGGTAGAATTTCTCTTTTCAACAAGAGGGGGCAGTATGCTATGGACGATCTTTGTTGTTCTGCTCATTCTCTGGGCGCTCGGCTTGGTAAGCGGATATACAATCGGCGGTTTCATTCACGTCCTTCTAGTCATTGCCATTGTCGTGGTGCTGATTCGCATCATTCAGGGACGTCCACCGATTAGCTAAAGTCGAAAGGCGATGAGCATGAGCACGTACGTAAGAAATTCGATCTCAATTATACTCGCGGCCGCAGTTTTGCTGATGGGGTGCAGTGCTAGCAAAACTGTGAAAGGGGGCGCGATAGGCGCCGGCGCTGGTGCGGTCATCGGGGGGATCATTGGTCACGAAGCGGGTAACACAGCCGTCGGAGCTATCATCGGAGCAGCCGTCGGGGGAACGGCTGGCGCCCTCATCGGCCGCTACATGGACAAGCAAGCCGAAGAGATGCGTCGCGATATCAAGAACGCGAAGATCGAGCGCGTTGGTGAGGGAATCAAAATCACGTTCGACTCCGGCTTGTTGTTCCGCACGAACTCTGCGCGTCTCTCGCCTGCCGCCGAGACGAACATTCGTGAGTTGGCGAGGATACTGCAGAAGTATGACGACACCGACATCCTGGTCGAAGGACACACCGATTCGGTCGGCGCCGATTCGTACAATCAGGATCTGTCTGAAGAGCGCGCCGATGCAGTCTCCAATTTTGCGAAAGGCCTCGGCGTGAAGGGCGCCCGATTCACAACTGTCGGGTACGGCGAGACTCAGCCGGTCACTTCGAATTCCTCCGCCGAGGGACGTCAGAAGAATCGTCGCGTGGAAATTGCCATCATGGCGAATGATGATCTGAAGGATGCGGCTGAAGAGAATAAGCAAATTCTTCCGGGATGAATCCGATTCAGAAACGATGAGGAGGAACCGCGATGAAGACTGAAATCAAAATGTATCCCACAAAATCATATCCTTCGACACGAAAGGAATCGGGAAACTTCGGTGATGAAGGAATTGATTACGCATTCTTCGAAAGTCCATTTGCAGAAGGAGAGCGCCAGGATGTGACCTCACCCAATGAGCATGTCGAAGAGGAAGATCTTGGCGATGTCGAGTTGATCACGGAAGCAACGTTGATCGAAGACGAAAAGATTCTGCGCGCATTCAGAAATGAAATCGCAACCGGCAACAGGGCGTTTCTCGAAGAACACCGGGCGCTCATACGGAGACTGGAAGGGAAGTACGCCAATCTCAAAAACAGGCTCGACTCGCACAGAAGCAGACGAATGACGCAAACAGATTTGCCCGACCAACTCCGCTCCGCTCTGGAGAACTTTCATGGTGAAGTCCGTTCTCTGCTGGCAGAGAGTGCGCAGTGGTCGTTCGACAGATATTCATAAAGCTCGAAGGGGTTTGTGTCCATGTTGCGAAGCGTAAATTCACTGAGGGGCTACAGCATTCTTGCCACGGATGGCGAGATTGGCGCCGTCGATGATTTGTTCTTCGACGACCAGACCTGGGCAGTGGCATATCTCGTTGCGAGGCTCGGCGGGTTGCTGGACGCGAAGCGAGTGCTGCTTCCGCCCACTGCGCTCGGGAGACCTGACTGGGAGAAGCAGCAGTTTCCTGTGGCCGCGTCGAAACGCGACATCGAGAATTGTCCCGACATCGATCTCGACAAACCGATTTCGCGCCAACATGAAGAGGAGTTGTTCAAATATTTCGGTTGGGCGCCGTACTGGATGCCGGGAGGCGCTCCGATGGGAGTGCTTCCAATCATTCCGCCGCCTATTCCTGAAACATCAACCGCCACCGATCCCGACGAGCATGCCGATCCTCATTTGCAAAGTGCGCGTGATGTTGTCGGCTATCGTCTTCAAGCAACCGATGGCAGAATCGGGCATGTGGATGATTTTGTCGTTGATGATGCGACATGGTCGTTCAAGTACATTGTCGTCGACACGGCAATTTTGCTGGCCGGACGAAAAGTGATCATCGCACCGCGCTGGATTCGCAGCATCAACTGGGAAGATCAGACCGTCCAGATCGAATTCTCGATGCAGATGGTCAAAGACAGTCCGCATTTTGATCCGTCGGCGCCAATCAACGAAGCTTATGAGCGGAGATTGTACGACTACTACGGCAGACCAATTTTGCCGACGTAAACAGCAAAGACTCGGCTGAGATTGCATCTGCCTCCCATCTCAGGTATATTTAAGCAAAGATCTTTGTCATGGCGCCTTCATCCTGGAGTTTTTGGGTGAAGGTTTTTTTTGCCACCTCCTGACATCAACTCTCACAAGTCTCAAGAGTACAGTCTATGAAGATTACACTCTGTGTCGCAATCGTTTTGCTCGCTTATGCCGGACAACTCTATTCGCAACAGGAAAGAAGAGACCGGGGGATTTTCGTCGAGCCGAAGAATGAGTTTCTCGATTCCATCAAAAAAGAAACGAAGAACTTCGCCCGGAAAACTCCGGCGAGCAAGAAGAAGTTCACCATGAACTTCGCCGGCCTCGACCTTCCGAAATCGACGAAGGAATTCACAAGCTATTGGCACACGCCGCCTGTCTCGCAGGGAGAAACCGGGACGTGCTGGTCATTCTCGACAATCTCTTTCTTTGAATCCGAAATCCATCGGCTCTCGAAAAAAGAGATCCAACTCTCCGAATTGTACACCGTGTACTGGGAGTACGTGGAGAAAGCGCGGCGGTTCATTCGTGAGCGCGGCGATTCTGAATTTGGCGAAGGCTCGGAAAGCAATGCTGTTTTGAGAATCTGGAAAACCTACGGCATCGTTCCCGAAGACGCATACAATGGGATGAAGTCGGGACAGAGATTCCATGATCACAGCGGCATGTATCGTGAGATGAGAGATTATCTCAACTCTCTGAAGACGAGCAACGCATGGAACGAAGAAGGCGCTCTTGCCACGATCAAGAGCATTCTCGATCATTATCTTGGCGAGCCGCCCACAGAGGTGATTGTGAACGGCGTGAAGATGTCGCCGCTCGATTACCTTAACAAGGTTACGGAACTCAAGCTCGACGATTACGTTGACTTCATGTCGCTTGTTGAGAAACCGTACTACAAGCAAGTTGAGTATCAAGTGCCAGACAACTGGTGGCACAGCAGCGAGTATTACAACGTTCCGCTCGATGAGTTCATGATGATACTCAAGCGCGCCATTCGCAAAGGCTTCACGCTGGCGATTGGCGGCGATACATCAGAGCCGGGTCTTGAAGGACATGCCGGCGTCGCGCTGGTTCCCTCCTTCGACATTCCATCGGCATACATCGATGAGTATGCGCGTCAGTTCCGGTTCACAAATGGAACCAGCACGGAAGATCATGGCATTCATCTGGTCGGATTCAAAGAATCGCCGAACGGCGACTGGTATCTCATCAAAGATTCAGGCGCCGGCTCGCGCAACAACAGTCATCCCGGCTACTACTTCTATCACGAAGATTTTGTGAAGCTCAAGATGCTCAGCTCTATGG
>JACRFA010000133.1 GCA_016218065.1 Ignavibacteriota bacterium
ATCGTTTGTGCTTTGGTTTTCGTCCAAGCGTTTGGCAAGCACATCCAGAATCTGTCGCTGCGCTTCGGCAACGTCGTTGTACTTGTTGCCGATCTGCTCAATCACACGCCGCTCCGATTCGATCAACACTTCGATCTTTCTTCCAAGCGACTCGATGAGTTGTCGCTCAGCATCCACCAGCCGCTCAACATCGCCGGTGGACGTGATGATTGCAGGAGTTCCGGTTTTCGCGACAGCCATCATCTCGGTGTTGAGGCGTGGAGTTTTGTAAATCAAAAACGCCAGCGCAAAGAGCATGGCAAACTCGGCGACAAGTCCCGCCATGACAATGTTCACCGAAATCCTTCCGGTCGCTTCTTCCAAAAACCACGAAGGAATAAACTTGACCTCGCTCAGATCGCCCAGGCCGCGCAACCCGACAATGATTACAAGAAAAGCAGCGCCTGCATACACGAGCGCTTGAATGACATTGGAATATCTCTGCATTGACTTCCCCGCCAAGGTGAGTGTGGATCGCTTAGGGACGTGGACGAAAAGTACCATTCTCAGGATTCAACCTTCGACTTATTTCCAAATACGGTACCAAAATTCGGAGAGGCTACATCTCGTCCACGTTCCTAGTTTATTGAAGAGGTTTTTGTCAATTCACGTGCCACCAATCACCTAATGAAGCGACCTGAAAAGCCTTGAAAACTTCTTGTTCAGAGGCGCCTCGCATCATGCGAGCGGTTAGTGGTGAGGAATATTGGCCAGTGGAGGAATAGTTGGCAGACGGAGGAAAATAGCGAGGATGATATGGGGCTTCCGGTGGGTGTACCCCGTCAAACCGACGTTACATGCCGCGACGCGGAGCGTCCTACTTCGGTGCATAGTGTGTCGCCCCTGCCGCCCTTAGGTTCTTTGATGAACCACAGATTACACCGATTTGAATTATTGTTCTGCCCGGTGGTCACTGCATCCCGGATCATGCTCAACGCCGTGATTGCGCAGCGGGAGAAAGGATGAGGTGTCACTCAGGGTAGTAGCATCTCAGAATCGATCTGTGATAATCAGTGAAATCTGTGGCCACACTTTTTGAACTACAGATTGCCTCAATGATTCACTAGCGCTTGCTCGCTCTTGTTTAAGTTCCCGAACGCCGCATTCGCGTCAGCCGATGTGACGACTCCACTCAAATTCACATCGCTCGGAGAATACATCGCGGCATTCAACTCGCCGAACGCAGCATTCGCATCCGCCGCGGTGATGACGCCCGAACCATTCGCGTCGCCGGCGTAGAGACCAAAGATGCCGCTCGCAAGCTGCTTCATCGGATCGGCGCCGTGGGCTTGCGACTGCGCAGTTGTGAAATCAAAGAGCTGCGGCGTTACGCTTAACGCAATCTGCGCCGCACTGCGCACGGCAAGATGGTTGCGATGATGCGCGACCAGGTAGTAGCTCCCCGCAGCCGCGTTCAACTCAACGTAGTTCTTCGTCGAATCGGTGAAACTGCGGATCGCGCCGTCACTCAACAGCCAGGCCGGACTGAACTCACGCACTGTTGCGCCGGCGGCATTTGCAGAATCACGAATCTCGATCGCAATGCTATCGACGGCATTCGACGGAATCTGCGCTCCGACAAAATGCGACGCAAGCAGCCCGCTCGATCTCAGTGTCGTGTTCATCAGATTCGTCGATGCGTTGAACGGCCCTTCGAGAAACAGCTTCACGCTCGCCTGCACAATCCCGATCCGATACAACTGAAACTCGGCAGATTCTATGTCGGCGTTGGCGTTACCCGCGGGCGCTTGCGCGAGAAGACTCCCGCCATCGTTCGTCTGATATTTTCCGACGGCGAGATAGACAACCGCGGGCGTTGATCCCAACAAGGTCTGCACATTGATCGTCCCTTCGAGAACGCTCCCCGCCGTCGCTTGCGCTGTTCCTGCGTAGCCTGAGCCTGATGCATTGAACCACCCGCTCCAGTTGTTCGAGCTTTCATTGCCGAGAAACGCCGACCATTGTGCGACCTGTCCGGCTTTTGCCCACTGCGCCGACCGCAGCGCACGCAGCGAGTCGGCGACGAAGATAAACATGTCGCCGCCCTGCGACTGAGCAGATTGAGTTGCGACGTACAAATCCGTTCCGTTCCAATCCGCGTAGAGACTGATGCCGGCGTTGGACGCGACAAGCTGCGCCGTCGAATCGAGCTGTCCGTTCATCGTGAATGTGCGTGCGGGAGTTGAGCCGCTGATCGTGATCTGATAGTCCGAGCCGCCATTGTTGTTCCAGCTATTGTCATTGTAGTGAATGACGAACGCGACTCGCTGCACCGATTGCAGCACGCTGTTGAACGGACGCAGCGTGATCGTCAGTGTGCCCGATGTATCGGGTCCGATCATTGGCGTTTCGACTGCGGGGCCGGCGCCCGTGTACAGCACAGTGCCCATCGGCCAGTAGATGCTGTTTGGCGTTTGCCACGTGCTGCCGCTGTTGTTCACGCCCCAATGCAGCTTCGCTCCTTGCGTCGCGTTGGTAACGGTGATCGTAATCGAATCGTTCATCGTCGGATTCGCGGGAGTCCAGCTCACGGTCGTTGTTCCTACACCGCCTCCGCCCGATGTGTTGGCGCCGACCCACACATGCTGAATCGGCGAGCGCGCAATGTTGCCGAAGCTATCGACTGCTTCAACGTAGTAGTCAACCAGCGTGCTATTCAATCCTGCAATCTGACCCGAATATTCTTTTGCCTTGTAGAGTGGAACGGGATTGGTCTGCGACGTGATCGACGTTCCTGTCATCGCAACGTTGATCCACGAACCGACCTCCACCCCGCCGACATACGTTTCATTCTGCGTTGACGAAGTCGAGTTCGTTCCGTCAACATCCAACCGATACCTCAACATAACGGACTGCACTCCGCCGATGTCGAAGACGTATGTCCAGACTGTGAAGTTGTTCGTCTGACTGATGCCCCATTCCGTGCCGCCCGGATTGTACGGTTCGCGCTGCGGAAGGTAAATCGTCGGCGCAACGTCGTCTGATCCTGTTCCCACCACGGGCTGCGCAAACTGCACCGCCTGATTTGCAGCGCGTGTCGGATGCGAATCCCAGATGCCGCCTTGCGATCCGTCCCAGTACCAGTAATCGCTCGCTTCACCGTTGAGCAAATACTTCCATGCGTTCGCCATGTTCGGATGCGACGCGTTGATGAAGTCCGCCGTTGCGACGATGTTCTTCGCCGCCGTAATCACTCCCCAGCTATTGCGATCGGGCGAGTAGCCGCCGGAGGGATCGCCGTTCCATTTCTTGAATTCCGGATCGCCGTTGTCCGCGCCGCTCCAGCTTCCATCCTCAATATGAATTACATCGTTCACATCGGGAGGAAACATATCGAGGTAATCCTGAATCGTCGTGCAAACGAATCGCGATGGATTCGCCTGAAGCCAGTTGACGAAGTTCTGAAAGTTGCTGCCGTAGTACGAATCGGTTCCGCCGCCGTAGTTATCGCCGTCGTGATGCAACACGATGAGTATCGGATGCGCGGGATCGGTGTTGTAGCTTTCGAGCTGGCTCATCACGTTCTCGTAGTTCAGTGCGCCGAAGCCGCCGCGCCCGTCTTCGTTGCCCATGTAGCGGTCGGCAGGCACGGCGATGATTTTTGTTTTCGTCCCGTCATTCGGATTGACGTACTCGACGTAATGCGGCTGTCGTCCCCACCGCGCCGAGTTGCGCGTCGGCGCCCAGAGTCCGTTGAGCTGTACCCAGTCGTTCGGGTTTGCGTTGAGTTGATCGGATTTGTTCGGCTCGTACACATTGCCCGATGTGTTGAACGGATAGCCTTGCACAGCGCGGTCGAAGTGAATATTGTCCACCAACACCCACTGCAGTCCTTCGCTCACGAGCGCCGGGATTTCGCGATTGGAGAATGCATTCTCCGGCGGGAAGATTCCTTTGGAATACGCGCCGGAGAAATTCGCCGACATCATCTGCTTGTGTTGCTGAATCTGCCGGCGGATGTCGTACTCATCGATCAACCCCATCAGCGGATGATGATAACCAAATCCCACCATATCGAGCCGCGGATTTCCCAGCGATGTTGTTTGTGTTTTGATGGAACTCCAGTGCGACTTCCAGTTCTGAAAATTTCCGTTGCCTGCCGCCTCGAGCGCATTCAAATTCTCGATGAGCGACCCGGAGAAACTCACTTGCGCACCGAAGTGCGCCATGTTTGCGTTGATTCCTTTTTGCACCGCATCTTTGGGCCACGCGTTGTATGGACCGAGTCGTTGATTGTGAATGTCAACAACCGAGTATCCGTAGCGGCTGTTCTGATCTGTTTGAACGACGGACTCATAGGGCCAGTAGATCGGTTGATGCATGTGCCAGAGAAACGCGATGTAGATGGGCGTTGTGCTGGCTGTTGCGTGCGATGGTTTTGTTTGAGCGGAGAGGTTGATCGCCGCACAGATGAGGATGGTCAGAATCGTCTTTTTCATTTCGTTGGGATTGTTGGAACGGTGAAGATAGACTGAATAGAATTTAGAGAACATACGATTGGTCGGCAACAGAATTCGACCGAGTTGGCCTGGAGAGATTGGAAGAGGTTGGAACACAAGTCGCGACGCTGAAGCAGTGCACTGTATCGCGGAGACAGGTGGGGGCGACGTTTCGTCGACCACTTTCGGGCGAGGGGACCTCCCCCCTACTCGTTTCAATTTCAAGTATTGACGAGAGGAACTGCGGCGACGGCAACAAAATTCATTATATTTGTCGAATGAGATTGGAACAGCCCTCAACAACTACGAGTGACTCATGTCGGTAACCATTGAACATCTGCGCGAATATTGTCTGAAGAAGCATGGGGCGATTACCGAGGAGTTTCCCTTCGGCAGCGATGTACTTGTGTTTAAGGTGTATGGGAAGATATTCGTGCTTGCGCGACTCGAACAGCGTCCGCTCTCCATCAATCTCAAGTGCGACCCCGAACGAGCAATTGAGTGGCGAGAACGCTACGAAGCCGTGCAGCCCGGCTATCACATGAACAAGAAGTTCTGGAATACAGTCGTGCTCGATGATTCGATTCCTTCCCGCGTGATCTTGACGATGATCGATCACTCGTATGACGAAGTGGTGAAGAGATTGCCGAAGAAAATCAGATTGTGAGTTTGTAGAGTTTGCGGACTGTAGAGCGACAAGCCTTGTCGCTGACGCGAAGGCTCCGACGTTTTGTGCAAGTCGGGAAGGACCGAGAGACCCTTCGCTGCGAAACGCTCAGGGTTTGAGGTTGGAGGCTGTTGTAGAGCGACAAGCCTTGTCGCTCTACGGAGAATCAGCGCCAATCTGTGAAATCCGTGGCGAGCCCTCATCGCTTCACGCGGTCTATATACTTCACTTTTTCTGTATCGACGCGAACGACGTCTCCGGTCTCGACAAACTGTGGCACCAGAATTTCGAGACCGTTTTCAAGACGGGCGCTCTTCAACGTGTTGTCATGTTCGCCGCGCAGGCCGGTTCCCGTCGAGGCAATCTTCAGATCAATCACTTTCGGAAACTGAACCGACACGGCTTCGTCGTTCAGCAGCTCGACCGTGATGCGCATGCCTTCTCTCAGAAATTTTCTGACTTCTCCCAACGATGCTTGCGCAATGCCGACCTGCTCGAACGAATCGGGATCCATGAAGTAGCTCTGCATGTCGTCTGCGTAGAGAAAGTCCATCGGGCGTTTGCGGAGATCGACTTCCTCAAACCGATCGGAATGTTTGAAGCGACGATCGGCAAAGTGTCCGTAGCGTAAATCGTGAAGCTTGAGTTCGATGAAGCCGTGCATCTGTCCGCTGCCTGCGTGGCGCACAACTTCGAGCACTTTGTAGAGCCGGTTGTCGAGCATCAGCGCGGCTCCGGCTTTGACTTCTGAGGCGAGTATCATGGCGGCCACTCCGTGTGAAGTGAACGATATGGTGTGCTGCAGTAAAGCTATCCAGGACAAACCGAAAAGTCAACTGTGTACGACCCGCATTGCAGGCTTGTTGCGCTGTTGTGTCTCCGTTTGAAAAAATATTCTTGTGTAACGTTCCGCTGCGACGCGGCGTCTAACGGGGTGAACAAGTCATTTTCAAGGAGGAAATCATGACGAGATGGAGCTGCGTTGGAATTGCAGTGATGTCGCTGCTGGCGCTCGGCGCCAAGGGGCAAAACGCCGCGACTCTGCCGACGGATTCGGAGGCGACGCCGAGTGTGTTCTGCAGCCTGGAAAGTTATGCAGCGTTCAATCTGAAGAAGTACGAAAAGAATTTCCTCGGCTCGTTGGAGTACCCGGCGAATGAAATTGTTGAGGCGGGACTCGCGCAGATTGCCATGCTGAAGCTCGCTCAACCGCAAACGCCCTGCAACAAACTCAAGCGCAAGATCGACGATCTCGCACTGAACGGTGCGACGGCAACGGTCCGGTACAAAGCGTACCTGACCAATATGGTTTTTGAACACCCCGAACTATTCGAGTCCGAGAAGTACGGCTTGTACCTGGAAGGCGACGATTTGTTCAGAGCGCTTTCAGAGCGCCTGAGTCTCGAGACGTTGGCTGTACACTAATGCGCAGGCCCCGGCCCGACATTGAACAGCTACGCGCGCTCTACGATTCACTTCATAAGGATCATGCGATTGGTCTTGACCAATCTGCCGACGCTGAGCCGGTACATATAGAAACCGCTGGATAGATTGCTCGCGTCAAACACCGCTTCGTGATGTCCTGCAGGGACGACATCGTCGATTAACGTCGCCACTTCGCGGCCGAGCAAATCGTACACCTTCAGCAACACACGCTGATCAGCCGGAACCGCAAACCCGATTGTTGTTGCCGGATTGAATGGATTGGGAAAATTCTGGTTCAGCGTGAATGCGTTTGAAGGGCTCATCCTCAACCCGGCTGGCTCACCCCCGCCGCGTTCAGAAACAGAAGCCCCCGCCGACTCGATGGCAAACCGCATGAAGTCGCCCGACCCTGTGCGGGCGGGACCAGGTCCGTTGCATGTCACGAGCAAGCGAATCTGACCTGAAGACGAGACAAATGCTGCAGGCGAGTTCCGCACAACCGTCACAGTCACGTCGCTCGTCCCGATTGTGCGCGAGTCAATTTGCGTCCAGGACGATGTGCTCCAATTGTACAACGACAACACCTGTTGCGTATTTGCTTTTGAGGATTTGCCGTCGTACGTGACGGTTAGTTGGATAACGTTCGCGGCAGATTGGGAGATTATAACGCTTCCATACCAGCTCATGCTCGGCGTCGTTGAAGCACCGCGCACCGCAAAGTACTGACTGTTGTTTGAAGCAAGATCAACATAACTACCCGCACTAAGCGTTCCGGCTAGAATCGTCGCTCCCGTTGGAGCATAGGTTGCCGCCATGCCGGTGATGAAGGAGTGCCCTGTGGAATAGGATGTATTTCCAGATGCATCTGACGATCGCACCCTATAATAGTACATGGTGTTGGAAGTAAGTCCGCTGAGTGGAACTGAGTGGTTCGTGACATTTCCCGCGGCGCTGGCAGAAGAGCCGTAGAGCGTTGTGGTTCCGTACTCGACTATTGACGTTGACGGCTCGTCCGTTCGCCAGGTAACCGATGCTGAAGACGACACAATGGAGGTCGACTGCACATTCGAAATCACCGGTGGAAGAGTGTCCCGTGGACCGATCGGGCCTCCACCGTTCGCGACCCAATGCGCCGCATAGAGATTGTACAGAATTGCTCCCTGCCAGTTGACGCAAATTTCGTTTGTCGACCAACTATCGTTGTCCGTGAAGCGTCCGTCAATGGGTGTTGTTCCGTCGCGCGGATATCGTGGATCGCCGAAGTATCCGTAAACGGGGTACGGCGTCGCTGATGGATACGAGACATCGTTGGTTGACGGCGCTTCGTTCGGTCCGCCAGCAACGGCGCCAGGGAAATGGAAAGGCGTCGCCTGCAACGCCTTCATCCAGTGATGGAACCCCTCGCGCCGATATTGTGTCGCGCCGAACGCGTCGGAACCGGACATGTACGAGATGTTCAGATAATTTCTGCCGAACATGTAGTGAACATTATCGAGCAGCGCATCGCGATCTGCCGTGCGCGTCTCATCCATACGGAAAGCCTGCCACGAGAATTGGCCCGTGCGATGAGCACCGTTGCTGTTCGATCCCCAATAATAGTGCGTCGCCCACTGGAACGGATGCGCGTTGGCGTCCGCACGAACCCCGTCGGCAAACTGAAAGATGCTTTGCCGGATGGCATTTTGTGTCGATGAGTTTGCACCGGTCGTGCATCGCAAATACATTTTTCCCGCGAACGCGTCAGACTTGCTGTAGCTGCTGATCCATGAGATAGCGGAGTAATTCGACTGGAACGCCGTTTCGTACTGCGATTCACCTGTCGCGTACAACATTGCGGCAGCGGCCCACATCTTATTTGTCTTCAGCAACGCGGCGTCGTTCCCTTGCGCGTAGACGCCGCAGTTTCCTCCGTCGGCATCATTTGTGGCGTTCGGATTGGCAGCGAGCCACGTCCAGCCTGCGCGTGCCGCGCTCAAGCACGACGCAGCAAACGCCGCGTCATAGGGTTGATAGACTTTTGAAGCGTAAGCAAGAACGGCAATTGCCTTCGCGGTGTTCTGCGCTGTCGGGGCCACTGTCTTTGTATAGTTGCCAACCGTGTTCGGCGTTGTACTTCCGTATGGGTATGAATTGTTGCCTCCCGCGCATGAGTTTGCCCAGAAGCCTCCGTTCGGATCCTGCTGCGAGCGAACCCACTCAAGCCCCCATCGCGTCTCGTCGAGCAGATCAGGAATTCCGTTGCCGCTCTCAGGGATATTCACGTCGTCGTTCGTCGGTTGAAAGTCCGTCCACGTTTCCAGCTGCCACCACAATGACTGTGTCATCGTCGGCATGTAGATGGTGAGATCACCTGCGTCATGCCATCCCTTGACGACGCCTGCGGGCGCCTTCGCCACATCGGTCGGGTGAACCCACGGACCTTCAGCGTATGGAGACTCAATTGCTGTAAATGCGCGTTGATAATAGAAGAAGCGCTGCGCGGCGCGTACGGGTCCGGCAAACACGCTCGGACTGATGTTGAATGGCAACGACTCTTTGCCGTTCGCAACAATCTTGTATCGACCCTCCGTAGTTAACGCAGTGAAGTCGCCGATGTACACCGCCGAGTTGCCGATGACAGACGACGTGACAGTGCGCCCGGGAGCTCCGCCCGTGAACACTACGGCATTGTCGCTCACTCGCACGATCGTGAAGGATGTAAAGTCTGTGGGAGAGGAAAACTGCTTCTTCATGTCCGGGGCATAGCCGATTTGCGAAGCGGCGATGTATTGGAAATTTGCCGGAGGCGGAGGCGGCGTGCCGGCGAACATGCGCACGTTCGAGATTTGCAGCTCGTCGAAATAGATCGTCGGTGTCGCATTACCGAAATTGATCTCGAATCCCTTCAGAGGCAGATTCAACAAATTCGAAGGTATCGGCATATCAACTCGTTGCCACGTGTTGCGTGCCGCGATCGTTGCCGACCCGACTCCACCATACGACGTGTTGAACCCGTACGCCGTCACGCCAATAACGTTTCCGTTGGTGCTCGAGTAAACCCAAAACGTCAAGCGGCTGTCGCTGTGCGCCCAGAAGACGGAAGTGTCCGATCCCCACCAGTCGTTTGGATTTGTATTGCCAGCCCAGAACATCTGCACACCCGCATACGTCGAGCCTGCAACGAATTTCAGGCTTCTCGTTCCGGCATAGACCGGATTCGAAGATAACGTCGGCCCCGAACACGAATACGGATGATAGCGTATCGTATCGTTCAATGCATCGCGGAAGAAAGCGAGATCGCGAATCACGCCGCCGCTCGGCTCTTGTGCATAAGCAACTCTACATGCAAAGAGAAGAATAGCGGCAGCAACCAACAAAGCGTTCGTTACCCTCATGTCGTCTCCAGTGGCTGTTGGTGGTGATGTGAACTTGTGGCGAGAAAATATAAGCGATGCGAGGTGGGCATGCAATTCAAATCCGTCAATTGTCTTGATTTGTCGATTCGAGTGGGCATTCGTTACGTTCACCGATCTGAGTCCATTTCTTTGACTTGGACTGACAAAGAGAAGCGAACTTTCAGAATGACATTGACCTCAGCTTTTCGACAGCCTGCTAACTGGGAAGACCTCATTTTGCTGGCGAATCTTTCATATCTGTAGAAATGCCTTCCCCGATTCTCTTTCATTTCTCGGCGTCTTGGCCTCGACTTCGTTGGAGTGAGATTCTGTGTCGGGTTTCAGGACAGGATTCATAGGATTCACTCTTGTTATTCTGCCCAAAGAGAATGATATTGCAGTCGCTAATCTGTTCTTTGAGAATAACTTTGAGGAGTTCGCAGTGTCGCAATTTGATGTGCATGTCACTTCCTCGCGCTTTGAGGTCATCAAAGGCATGGAAGGTTTTGTGAAGGAGAATTTGGAGAAGCTTCTGATGCCGATTGAGGAAAGCTGGCAGCCGACTGATTTCATCCCTGACTTGGCCAAAGGGAACTGGAACGAAGAGATCATCGAGTTCAAAGCGCGGGCGGCATCTCTGCCCGATGAGGTGATGGTGGTGCTGGTCGGCGATATGGTGACGGAAGAAGCGCTACCGACGTATCAGTCGTGGATCAACCGGCTGCAAGGAGTGAGGGATGCAACCGGCGCAAGCAACAGTCCCTGGGCGCAGTGGGGCCGCGGCTGGACTGCCGAAGAAAACAGACACGGCGATCTACTCAATAAGTATCTCTATCTTTCCGGCCGCGTGGATATGCGCGCCGTCGAGATCACCGTGCAACATCTCATCAACAATGGCTTCGACCCGCAAACGGGCGACGACCCCTACCTCGGTTTCATCTACACATCGTTTCAGGAACGCGCAACAAAAATCTCGCACCGCAATGTCGGTGTGCTCGCGAAGAAATTCGGCGACGACAATCTCCATCGCATCTGCGGACAAATTGCCGGCGACGAGGCGCGGCATGAAAAAGCGTACAAGCTCTTCATGTCGCAAATCTTTGAGCTTGATCCGGCGCAGGCTGTTCTTTCGTTCGCAAAGATGATGAAGACGAAAATCACCATGCCCGCCGTGCTCATGTACGACGGAAGAGATCAGAACCTCTTTGAGAAGTACTCCACTGTTGCGCAGAAGACGGGCGTCTATACTGTGAAGGATTATTCGGAGATCATCGGCGATCTCGTTCAACACTGGAAGCTCGACACGATTCAAGGATTGTCTGATGTATCCGCGAAAGCGCAAGACTACCTCTGCAATCTTTCGGAGCGCTACGCCAAGCTTGCCGACCGCGTCACGTTCTCAGGCAAAGAAAAATTCAGTTGGATCTTTGATCGGGATGTTATTCTTCAGCCCTGAGTTCGCCGCTGTTGCGGACGAAGGGCCTCAGACTTAGAACATCGCCAAAGGCCAATTGCATTGGGACCCGATCTCTGCCGGCGCGTTCTGATCCCCTGCACATCGAGAATGCGAATACCGGCCGGAGGGGTTTCGATTGCGGTCACAAGCGCCGCGAGCATCTCTCTTAACGTGACAAGTCCCATACGTTTTGCCTGTTCACTCGTCGATGGAATTTTTTCCAACACCCAATAGAGCGGCTTGAACGCGTACGGCCACCAATGTTCCGGCCCGAGCACATACCACGGACGAACAAACGTCGCGGACATTCCGCTCTCGCGAATCAACCTCTCCCCTTCTTGGCGAACTGCAACATACTCCCGCATAAACGATGACGGCTGCGCGACGCTGAGATAGACAAAATGCTTCACGCCATTCTCTGCTGCAGCCGCAACAGACTCTCTGACCGAAACAAGATCGATGCTTCTGAACTGTTCGACTTTTGCAGGACTTGGATGCGCGACACCGACAAGCTGAACGAACGTGTCGGCGGGAGGAATGGCGGCGGAAAATGTTTTCCGATCAAGCGCGTCGCCGATGATGGAAGTACAGCCCGGCGGAAGTTTTGTTTTCGAGCCGCGACGGACTACCGCGCGCACAGCGTGCCCGCGTTCGAGCAAACGCGGAATGAGGCGACTGCCGATGTAGCCTGTACCGCCGGTGATGAAAATGTTGCGAGGATGCATGATGTTGCAAGATGTGTGGAAGTGACTTCGATAGGAATACGATGAGAATCGACTTGTGGTTTGTCCGAAGGTCGACGACTCATCTACGACCCATAGGGACTTCTGAACCTCCGACTTCTGCTCTCTACCAGCCCTATCCCTGTTTCGCCGTCAATCCCGTTCCGTGTTTTACCACTCGTGCCTCCGCCATGAATATCACTTGCTCGGCGATGTTTGTCGTCAGGTCGGCGACACGCTCGAGGTTGCGGCTCACGCGAATCAGGTCGAGCGCTTTGTCGATTGTGCCGGGATCCTTGCGCATGATCTCGACCAGATCATTCACCACTTTTCGGTTCAGATTGTCGATCACATCATCGTTGATCAACACGGCTCTGCATTTTTGCGCGTCCTTGTGAATGAACGCGTCAATGGCGTCGCGCAGCATCTGCTTCGTCGTTTCTGCCATGATCGGAATATCCACCAGCGGCTTGATGTGCGGGGCATCGGCGAGCTTCACGGCAGATTGCGCAATGTTCACCGCGTGATCGCCGATGCGCTCCAGGTCGTTGTTGATCTTCGACGCCGCGAGAATGAACCGCAGGTCAATCGCAACGGGCTGTTGCAGCGCAAGAATATCGACCACATGATTGTCGATCACGATCTCATACTCATCAATCTGACGATCAAACGCGATCACCTGCTCGGCGATATCTTTGCGTTGCTCGAGCAGCGCTTTGATCGATTGGGCGATTGCTTCTTCGGCAAGACTGGCAATCTTGATGATGTTTGACTTCAGGCCGTCAAGTTCGTACTCGAAATGTCGCTGCATTTTTTCTCTCGTACTGTCTTTCACTAGACTCTCTTCAAGAATCACTTATCACTCGTTTAGGCGCTACAGACCCTTCGCATAAAACGCTCAGGGTTGAAGAAGAAGGAGTCAACCAAATCTTCCGGTAATATACTCTTCTGTCTGCTTCTTTTCAGGCGTCGTAAACATCTTTCGCGTTTCGTCAAGCTCGATCAGTTCGCCGAGATAGAAGAACGCTGTGAAGTCGCTGACACGAGCCGCTTGCTGCATGTTATGCGTAACGATGACGATCGTGTACTTACTCTTCAGCTCATAAATCAGCTCCTCGATCTTTGCAGTGGCAAGCGGATCGAGCGCGCTTGCAGGTTCATCCATCAGAAGAATCTCGGGATCGACCGCGAGCGCGCGGGCAATACAGAGGCGCTGCTGTTGCCCGCCGGAGAGCGCAAGTCCGCTCTTCTTCAAATCATCTTTCACTTCATTCCACAACGCCGCACGTTTGAGCGAGCGCTCGACGATCTCATCGAGCCGCGACTTCTCGCGCACGCCGTTGATCCTCGGTCCGTACGCAACGTTATCGTAGATGGATTTGGGGAAGGGATTCGATTTCTGAAAAATCATCCCGACCCGCTTGCGCAGCTCCACGACATCGACACTCTTCTCATAAATATTCACGTCATCGATCAGCACATCGCCTTCGATCTTCACGCCATCGATAAGGTCGTTCATCCGATTGAGACTTCGGAGGTACGTCGATTTGCCACAGCCTGACGGCCCGATAAACGCCGTGACTTTGTTGGGGGGAATCGACATGCTGATGTTCTTCAACGCCTGCTTGTCGCCGTAGTGAAGATTGAGATTGCGTGTAACTATTTTTGCGTCGTTCTGCGTCATGAGAATTGCTGGTTATTGAATCTGCCGCGCACGCATGCGCGAGCGGAGCACGATTGCCGACAGGTTGAGTGCAAATGTCAGCATCAACAGCACGAGTGTTGTTGCGTACTGAATTCCTTTTGTTGCATCGACGTTCGTTGATTGCGTGGACATGATATAGACGTGATAGCCAAGATGCATGAACTGGCTGGAGAATGAGTCCGGCAGTTGAGGAAGGAAGTACGCGGCTCCGGTGAACAGAATCGGGGCCACCTCGCCCGCACCGCGACTCACGGCCAGAATTGTGCCGGTGAAAATGCCATTCATCGAATTGGGAATCACGATCTTCCAGATGGTTTGCCACTTCGTGGCGCCGAGCGCAAGACTCGCAGCGCGCAACTCCGCCGGCACATTCTTGATTGACTCTTCCACCGAGACGATCACCACCGGAAGCGTCAGCAACGCCATCGTCAAACTCGCCCAGAGAACATTCGGCTGCGCCCATTTCAACGTCACGCCGCCGAAGAGGTTGTCCATTCCCGTTCCCACAAACTGAACAAAGAAACCAAGCCCGAACAATCCGAACACGATAGATGGAACGCCTGCGAGCGTGTTGACGGCAAAGCGAATCAAGCGGGCAAGAATCGAGCGTGAGCTTGCATACTCGCTGAGGTACAGCGCAGTGATTGCTCCGGCCGGCACGCCCGCAAGAGACATCAGCAGCACAAGCAACACCGTGCCGACGATGGCAGGGAGGATGCCGCCCGCCGTCATGCCTTCGCGCGGCGCAGTAGTCAGGAATTCCCACGTGAGCGTCTCGCGTCCGCCGACGACAATGCTCGCCGTCATCCACATCATGACGCCGATGATGAGCAGCGTCGCCGCCGTGCTGACGCCAATCACTGAGCCTCCCATCAGGCGACGCTTCAGTTTCATCACGATGCTCCTCTGAATCGCTTGAGCAAGCGTTGACGAATGAACACCTCGGCGATTGCGTTGAGCACAAACGTAAAGACGAACAGCACCGCTCCGATGAAGAACAGGACATGGTAATGCGTTTCGCCGAACACGACTTCAGCCATCTCAGCGCCGATTGTTGCCGACATCGTACGCACGGGTTCGATGAAACTCCACGAAAAAAGCGCGGCGTTGCCGGTCGCCATCAACACAATCATCGTCTCGCCGAATGCGCGTCCGAACCCGAGCAGCACGGCGGCAAAGACGCCGGGCGTTGCCGCGGGAAGCGTGACGAACAAAGCCGTTTGCCAGCGCGTCGCGCCTAACGCGAGACTTGCTTCAGTCATGAATTTGGGAACAGCCATGAGCGCATCCTCGGCGACCGTGTACACAATCGGAATGACCGCGAGCGCCATCGCGATGCCGCCGAGCAACACGTTGAGCCTGTACTGATAGCCGAAGAGATCCTGCATGAGCGTCGCCAACGTAACAAGCGCAAAGAAGCCGACGACGACCGAAGGAAATCCGGCAAGCAACTCAATCGCCGGCTTGATGTACTCGCGTGACCATCGTGGAGCAAATGACGACGTGAACAACGCGGCAAGAATTGCAAGCGGCGCGGCAACAAGCAACGCGATCACCGTTACCTTCAACGATCCGACGATCAGCGGCCAGAGTCCGTACTTCGGCTGATTGCCGACCGGCTGCCAGGAAACAGAAAGGAGATTCGACCACGTCGCCTCTCCTTCCGAGCCTGAATTCTCGACGGATGTTTTCGAAGCAGATTGTTGCTCGAGTTTTCGTGCGCCTTCACCGAGCGCCTCATCGCCATACGACTCTTCCTCCTCAGTCGGTGCTTGCACGGTTTCCTGGGTCGAGTGCTTTGCGGGAGCCAAAATTGGGGCAGCCTCGCGAAACACAAACACGAAGATGAGAACGATTGCGGCGAGAGAAACAAAAGCAACAGCAGTGATCGCTTTCTCCGCAAGAAACTCGTCCCACCGAAATCGTTTCTGCAAATCAGCTTTCGTCAGGCGCGCAGGGGGGCCGCCGTTGCTGCGATCAACGCCGTTGCCTCCATTTTCGTGGATCTGCGGCACCGCTATTTTGAGATTGGCGTTCACGTCACCGAATCGGGAAGTACCCGACCGCCGACACGATCTTCTGTCCGACATCGCTCAGAATCCAGTCGATGTATTTCTTGAGCGCGCCGGTCGGCTTGTTCTTCACATACATGAAGAGAAAGCGGCTCACCGGATAATTGCCCGATTTGATATTTTCCATCGTCGGAGCGTAGGCTTTGGCTTTGTCGTCGAGCTTGACCTTCAACTCGCGAATTCCTTTGCCGTAGGCAGCGCCGCCGTAGCCGATGCCGCCTTTGTCTCTCGCGACTGCGTTCACCACTGCCGCCGTGCCGGGCATGTTCTGCGCGGACGAAGAGAAATCTTCTCCCATCAAAATGTTGTCTTTGAAGTACACGTACGTGCCGGAATTATTTTCGCGGCTGTAGAGGATGATGCGCTCATCTTTACCGCCGACCTGCTTCCAGTTCGTGATCTTTCCCTGATAGATATCCTTCAACTGCTGCATCGAAAGCTCTTGCACCGCGTTGGCTTCGTTTACGTAAATCGAAAGCCCGTCGAGCGCGCATTTAATTTCGACGCCGCGCGTACCGTAGCGTTGCTTTAACTTGTCGCGCTCCGCCGGCTTCATGGGGCGCGATGAATTGCAGATGTCCGTCGTGCCGTTGATGAGCGCAGAGATGCCCGTTCCCGATCCGCCGCCGGTTACCTGGATGACCACGTCCTTGTTCTCGGACATGTACTCCTCCGCCCAACGCTGCCCGAGAATCACCATCGTGTCGGAACCTTTGACCGTGACCTTGTCCTCGCCGCGCAGCAACGCGCCGGTCGACAAGACAAGGACGGCAACCATCAAAACATATTTCATCATTGTTGATCGTACTCCTTAGAATTTGTATTGAATGCGAAACGTGAACACGTTGTCTCTCAAATCTTTTGTGTAAGAAAAGAGCGACGAGCCGGCGGGAATCTTCGCAGCGTCGACAACTTCATTCTTCACCCATTCATAGTAGAGAACAAACTTCACATTGGCGTCCCAGTGATGGATGTAGCCTAGCCCAAGCGTGCTGTACTTGATGTCGGCAATGGTGAAGTTGCCGTTTGTCGTGAAGTCGGAGGCCGCAATATTCTTGTTCGGATCGTACACGTCGTACTTCACGACAATCTGGTCATCGTCGCCAACATTCTGCACAAGATTCACATACCAACCGGCAAAGTCGCGCTTGTAGAGCGCTGTTGTCG
>JACRFA010000134.1 GCA_016218065.1 Ignavibacteriota bacterium
ATACGCACATCGAGATACGAGCGGAGCAGCACAATCGCAATACCGAGAGCCAACCCGATCAGCGCGCCAAGCATCAGGTTCACGCGAACATTCGGGCTGACGGGAACCGTCGGGACAATTGCCGGATCAACAATATCAACGTACCCGAACTCCGACTTCTCGGTGATTGCCGCCTCGTTATACTTTTCTTCGACGAGAAGATACAACTTCTCATTGCTGAGACGTGCACGTTGCAACTTGGCAAGTTCGATACTCTTTTCCGGAATGAGATTGAACTGTCCCTCATATTCGCCGATGACTGCATTGAGAGCGCGCTTGCGTGCGGCCAATGCATCAAGCTCAATTTGTTGCTCGATAATCTTCTGCTTGATTTGTGCAACAAACCCTGTCGTTCCACCTCCGCCGACTTCACCGGGACCAATGGTCTTGAGGAATGCCTGTGTCTTCCCTTGCAGGGTTTTCCTGAGCGAAGAAATCTGTGCGTCGAGTTCTCTTAGCTTTTCAGAGTAGCGCTCGTCGCCAACATAACTGGGATTCGTGACAACAACAACGTCGCGCTGCACTTGAAGAGCGGCAATTTGTTCCTGGAGTTTCTTCACATACGCATCGCTCGACTCACCAATGTTCTTCGCGAGCGTCGGCTCCTGCTTGATCAGTTCTTCCTTATACGAGGTTAACGTCTTCGTCCTCGAACGGATATCGACTTCAATGCCGTCACGCGTTGCTTCAAGTTGAGAGAGTTGCTCAACGACTTTGTTGGATTGTCCATCGAGTGAAACCATACCGGCGGTCCGCATGTAGCTTTGCAGCGTCGCCTCGGCCGTGTCGAGCGATGTCTTCTTGAGCGTCAGCTGATCCTGCAAGAACTCACGCACAGCTCGTGATCGTGTTCGGCTCGTATTAAGATTGCGCTCGGCGTACATACGCGTGTACGTGTTGGCGACAAGCGATGCTTCCTTCGGTTCGGTGCTCTTCGCAGTAATGCGAATAACATCGGATTCTCTGATTGGCGAGAACGTTACGACCTTGAGCAAACTGCGAGTCACTTCATGGACGTCTGCGAGCTTCTGTTGGGGAACATCATCCTCCACTTTTTGGATGATGGGAATCATGTCGGACGACGATCCGTCCAACCTGACTTGCTTGATGAGCGCGCCGGCCACCGCCTCAGCCATGGAGCGGGATTTCAGGATTTCAAGTTCGTTGGTGATCTTGTTGTTCGCTGCCAGACCTGTAAAGTCGAGGAACGGCATCGATCCCTGGCTTCCCTTAACGTCAATGAGGACGAGTGATGTGGCTTCGTAAACAGGTTTGGTCTTGAATGTGAAGATCGCAGTCGCCCCGGTCACCAGCAGCAACGAGGCGATGATAATCCATTTGCCCCGGAGGATGATGGAGAGATATTCCTGAAGGTGCGAATCGCGCGGGACATCGGATTGGGTATCGCCATTTCCGTTTGTCACGAAATTTTCCACTTGCAGCCTTCCCGTTATGAACTAAAGCTTGACTTTATTCTGGCTTATAGATTATTTATGCGTAATGCGAATCGCTGTCATTTCCGACATACACTCCAACGAGCACGCTCTCCGCAAAGCACTTTCGATCATCGACAAGTCAGCCATCGACGAGATTTACTGTCTTGGCGATATTGTCGGATACGGAGCATTCCCGAATGAGTGCATCGAGTTGATTCGTCAGCGAGCCAAGCACTGTGTTATCGGCAACCACGATGTTGCGGCCATCGATCCGACATTCGCCGACTACTTTACCAAACACGGACGCATCGCTGTGCAATGGACTCATTCGACTCTCACTGAAAAGAACCTGGAGTTCCTGAAATCACTCCCCTACACTGTTACAACCGACCTCTGCACGTTGGCCCACTCGGGACCTGCTGAACCGGAGGAATTTGAATACGTTCAGTCGTTGCAGTCTGCCGCAAAGCAGTTCAGCGCATTCTCGACTCAACTCTGCTTCATCGGTCATACGCACATTCCCACTCTCTGCGGGGAGAACTTGAAAACCTTTGTGCTAAAGAACGGTATGCGTTTTCTGATCAACGTCGGGAGCGTCGGTCAACCACGCGACGGCAACCCCCAACTCAGTTTTGGCATCTTCGATACGACACTCTGGAGATACCAGAACATTCGCGCGGAATATGACGTTGAAGGCGCCTCCCGAGCCATCCACGATCGAGGCCTTCCGCCATTACTCGGCAAACGATTATTTCAAGGACAGTAAGAAACGTTTCGGGGTGAACCGCTACGGAAAGTCAGGGGGTGTCAACGAATTCATCCTTAGAGCGCTCCGATGGTGAGACAAGAACCAACCTTGCCCACCGAAATTGGTTTACGCTCCCCTATCGCCTCCGCCGGTCAACATATCGCCAGCTCCGAAATCGTAAACATCTGCTTCTTTCCGCGCCGAAGGATGTTCCATGAAGAAACAGAAGGTTCTCCCCCCGAAGAACTAACTCTTGTCAAATAATACGTCTTCACTTCATCAAAGTCAAGAGGCCTTTTCACTGTTCTGCAATTCTAAAACAAAATAAATGACTCCAGCTTTTGCATGTTGCGAAACTTTAGTAGATTGCCTGTGCCATAACAAACCTCCAAACTACTCAACAAGTACCGAGTGTTGCTGAGTCCGTGCTGACTCGAATTTCTGCTCCAGCTCTTTTTGTGCGACATCTCGGAAGGGGAACTCCCATGGAATGTCCTGCCTGCGGAAGCACACGAGTGTACCGATCAAAATCGCGAGGTACGCTCGAACGATCACTTCACGCGATACTCCCGATTCATTTCTACAGATGTCACGAGTGCAACTGGCGCCGTATGCGTTTTCGGAAGCGAGCGCTGAACATTGTTATCGTGAGTGTGTTGGGTCTTCTCTTCGGCTTCCTGCTCTTCGAGCTTGCAAGCCCGATTATTCAGCTCATGCTGCATCTGATTCTTTCGTAGCAGAGAGAACATAGCACTCAATGTGCGTCCTTGCGCATCGTGCACTTGTCGATGAGATGTACAATAGAACGATAGCTGATGCCGCTGTGAAGACTCAAACCGATTTCACACGTGCGACTCGTCGAGTATCCATGCGAACAGTTTTCGGGAATTGATTGTCTCAAGTTCGCGAGTGCTGAAGTGTTGAGTTCAGGATAGCTGAATCCGCGATCACCAGCCCAACCGCAACAATTCACTCCGTCAGGCACAATCACTTCATCGGAGCAGAGTGAAGCAAGTTCCCGCAAGCTCTGAGTCAACCCCATTTTTGTCGCGCTGCAAGTTGTGTGTATTGCAATCGGTTCATTCAGCTTACTGAACTCCAAACTGCCGACAGCATACTTCAGAATGAACTCCACCGGCTCATACAGTTTGAGTCGCGGCGTGAGCTGTTCTTTCATGCGATAGAGACACGGGCTCATATCAACGTACACCGGCAGTTCGCCATTGTTCGATGCTTGCAGTAACGCTCTCTCAAGCTCGTTCAGCTTGTTTTGACCTTGTCTTCTGAAGCCTTTGCTGTCGAACGCCATGCCGCAACAGAGGTTCAGCAGATTCTCAGGATAGATAATCGAGTAGCCTGCCTTCTCGAGCAGCCGCACAGTTGCGGCGTGTACGGATGCCTCGCCTCCGTAATCACGCGACACGCCCATTGCCCGATTGATGCAGGATGGAAAATACACGACGCGTTTCTCAGCGAACGCTGCTGGTCGCTGCGGCGGATGAATCGCGGGCGCTCCTTTCGGGAGATATTTATTCCAAAGTGGAAGAACGCCTTTCGTTAGCTTTCGAGCGAACGTTGCGGCCCGCTCCATGAGATTCGTGCCCAACATTCCATGAGCCGCGTTCGCGGCGTTCAACGTCAAACGCAGAGCGTGTACCGTCAGAGCCATGTTGTTTGCAATCCTGTCGGCAACCCAATTCGCAAAAGGTGAATTGGATTGGAAACGGAGTTCCTTCACCAGTTTTCCTGTGTCGATGCCTACCGGACATGCAGTTGCACATAAGCCATCGGTTGCACACGTTGCATCAGCGTTGTATGCGAAGGATGATGCGAGCGACTTGAGCCGCGACGGATTCTCGCCGCTGCTCGCAAGCCGCGTCATCTCCCGGAATGCCACGATCCTTTGTCGCGGAGTAATCGATAGATTCTTTGATGGACACTGCACTTCGCAAAACCCACACTCGATACATTTGTCGATGATCTCGTGAGCAGCCGGAAGCGGCTTGAGCGCCTTCACGTGAGCCTGGCTGTCGTGATTGATGATGACGTCCGGGTTGAGCAGCGCGCCGGGATCAAAGATCGCTTTGATCTCTTTCATAAGGGCGTACGCCTCTGCGCCCCATTCGCGTTCAACGAATGGCGCAACGTTGCGTCCCGTTCCGTGCTCGGCCTTCATCGAGCCGTCATACTTTCGAATGACAAGGTCAGCGAGGTCTTCCATGAACCGTGCATACCGCGCAACTTCGGATTGCGTGTTGAAGTTCTGATTGAAAACGAAATGCAGATTCCCTTCCAACGCGTGCCCGAAGATGATTGCCTCGTGATAGCCATGCGTTCTGAATAAGCTCTGGAGGTCGAGCGTCGCGGCTGCAAGTTGCAGGATTGGAAATGCAACGTCTTCGATGATGCATGTCGTGCCTGTGGCGCGCATCGCTCCAACCGACGGGAAAAGTCCTTTCCGGATATTCCATAGCCGCGTGCACTCAACGGCGTCATCCGTAAACTTCGTCGGAACTACTTGCGGGAGTTTCTCCACCGCGTGCACAATCTCTTCGATCTGCTTCAGCAGCTCATTGCGATTGATGGCGCGGGTCTCCACAAGCAGCGCTGCGGCGCGGTCGTCGAGCGCCTTGAGCAGCTCCGGCATACCCGACTTGTTCTCCACCGATCGCAGCGACGCACGATCCATCAGCTCGACCGCCTCCACGCGACACTGCTTCAATATCGGAACGGCTGTGCACGCAGTTTCAATGTCCGGGAAGACGAGTAACGAGCTCGCCTTATCTTTCAACTCAGGAACAGTCCGATACGTGACTTCCGAAATGAAGCCGAGCGTCCCTTCAGACCCGATCATCAGATGCGAGATGATGTCGATGGGATCGTCAAAGTCCACAAGCGCATTCAGGCTGTACCCGGTCGTGTTCTTCATCTTGAATTTGCAGCGGATACGATCTGCAAGACGCTCGTTCGACTTGACTCGCGCCGAAAGTCCTGCAATGCGCTCGACGAGATCGGACTTCGTTGCCTTGAACCGGTCAACGCTTGCAGGGTCAGCAGAATCGAGAGTCGTACCGTCTGCCAACACGATGCGCATGCTTTCAAGAGTGCGGTAGCTGTTCTGCGCGGTGCCGCAGCACATGCCGCTTGCGTTGTTCGCCGCGATGCCGCCAATCATCGCGGAGTTGATCGAGGCCGGATCAGGCCCGATCTTCTTTCCATGCGGCGCGAGATAGATGTTTGCGTGCGCGCCTATGACTCCGGGCTGCAATGAAATCGTCGATGCGTTTGCGTTGATGCGATGCTTCGTCCATGTGGGAGCGAGGACGAGCAGCACGGAGTCTGAGATTGCCTGACCCGAAAGACTCGTTCCGGCGGCCCTGAACGTTACGGGCAGATTCAGCAGCCGGGTTTCTTTGAGTACTGTGATGACCTCGGCTTCATTCTCAACTTTCACGACAAGCTTGGGAATGAGTCGATAGAAGCTCGCATCCGTGCCGAAGGCAAGCGTGCGAAGCTCATCGTGAATGAGTCTTTCCGTAGGAATTGAGGATGAGAGATGATCGAAGAGTGTCTGATAACTTCCGGTAAGCATACGTCAGCGTGAATTCTTGTGGGAACATCTTTGTTGACGGATGCAATTTACGAAGTTCGGAAGTTGTAATCAGCAGAAAGGATAATGGATGGGAGGATAGCGATTCGCTATCCCAGTGCGCAGGCTGACAGAATTGACCACAGATTACTCAGATGAGCACAGATTGAGATCATCCAAGTCTGTGTCAATCTGCGAAATCTGTGGCCCATCAAGGGGGACCGACTGCCTGCCAATGGCCCATAAACAAAGTGTAACGCCGGATTGCGTAGGGAGGTGTTCAGCGATCAATGTTCAACGTCAGAGTCACGCCTGCGTCAGTTCAACAAGCGCTGAAGGAATTCTTTCCAGCGGAAGAACTGCATCGGCAACGCCGGCGTCGACGGCCGCTTTCGGCATGCCGTACACAACACACGTCTCTTCATTCTGCGCCACGACGTAACCGTTCTTCTTCTTTAAGGCCTTCAGGCCTTCCAGTCCGTCCTTGCCCATGCCGGTCATGATAAGTCCGAGCAGCGGCGCATTAAATGCTTCGACCGCCGAATTGATCATGACATCCGCTGAAGGTCGATAGAGAGTTTGACTCGGCTCTTGCGTGATGCGCGTGACAATGCCAACTCCGTTTCTCGAGAAGACCATATGCGATCCGCCGGGCGCGATCAACACAAGTCCCGGCTCGATCCTGTCGCCATTCGCGGCTTCGCGCACTTCGACCTGGCTCAGTCCGTTCAGTCGCTCGGCCATCGATTTGGTGAAGTGAGGCGGCATGTGTTGCACGACCAGTATGCCAAGCGGAAAGTCCGCGGGAAGTTTTGGGATGACCTGCAAAAGCGCGAACGGGCCGCCGGTGGAAATACCGACGACGACCGCTTTGGGTCGCGCTGCGGGCCGTTTGAGCTTTACAGAGGAAGGAGCAGGCGCTGCAGCTGCGGGTTTTGCTCCTCCGGCGATCGCCCCTGCGCGATTCATGCGCGCTAACAGCGACCGGCTTCCGGCTATGTTCTTGACTTTTGCGATCAACTCTTCCTTGATTTTGGAAATGTTGACCGAGACGTACGACAATTCCTTCGGGATGAAATCGACCGCGCCAATGTTCAGCGCTTCAATCGTTGTTTGCGCACCTTCCGACGTGAGCGAGCTGATCATGATGACGGGAAGCGGCATTTCTTTCATGATGATGCGCAGCGCGCTCAACCCATCCATCACCGGCATTTCAACATCGAGCGTCACAAGATCGGGCTTGAGTGTGCGGATCTTCTCGATTGCTTCCTTGCCATCACGCGCGGTCGCAACAACTTTGATCCCCTGATCGGCCTCCAACATCAGCGAGATCGACTTCCGCATGAACGCGGAATCATCAACAACAATAACACTGATTGTGTTCTCAGCCATACGCTATCTACGCTGCTTCCTGCATTCTGTGGAGGTGAATGAATTGTGCAACATCGAGAATCATGATCACTTTTCCGTCGCCGAGAATCGTCGAGCCTGCAACGCCCGAGATGTTGCCCAGATATTCGCCGAGCGACTTGATCACCACTTCGCGTTGTCCGATCAACGAATCGACAACGATGCCGAGGCGTTGTTCGGCCAGACCGATGACAATAACATAGATCCAATCCGCCTCTTCGCCTCCTTTACGCACATCAAACACGTTGCTCAGGCGCGCAAGGGGCAACACAATATTCCGCAGTCGAATCACTTCCTTGCCGTGTATTGTGCTGATCTCGTGATGCTTCACGCGCACGACCTCGATAACTGAGCTGAGCGGAATGCAATAGATCTCGCCGGCTGTTTCGCCCAGAAGTCCTTGTATGATCGCCAGCGTGAGCGGAAGTTTGAGGCGAATGGTTGTTCCACGGCCGATTTCGGAGTCGATCTCGATGATGCCTTTGAGCCGCGAGATGTTTGTTCGCACGACATCCATCCCGACGCCGCGGCCCGAGACGTTCGTGACCTTCTGTGCTGTGATGAATCCGGGAGCGAAGATCAGGTCAAACGCTTCGAGCTTCGACATGTCACGCGCTTTCGCTTCCGTGATCAACCCTTTTTCGATGGCCTTCAGTTTCAGCTTCTCGGGGTCCATGCCGCGGCCATCGTCCGACACCGAGATCACGATGTGATTCCCCTCGTGCTCAGCTTTCACGATGATAGTGCCTGTGGCGGACTTGCCTGCTCGCGTTCGATCTTCTTGCGGTTCGACGCCGTGGTCGGAGGAGTTGCGCAGGATATGGACAAGCGGATCATTCAACTCCTCGATAATCGACTTGTCGAGTTCCGTGTCTTCACCGAACATTTCGAGATTGATGTCTTTGCCTGTTTCCTTACAAAGGTCACGCACCAGTCGCGGCAGCTTGTTGAAAACTTTTGAGACCGGAACCATGCGCGTCTTCATCACGGCCATCTGAAGCTCAGTCGTGATCAGATCAATCTGTGAGCTTGTCTCGGCAAGATCTTTCGAGTAGGGAGAGTTCTCGTCGCGTTCTGCAACCTGCTCGGCAATTTGTGAGAGTCTGTTGCGGCCCAGCACCAGTTCGCCGACAAGATTCATCAAGCCATCGAGACGATTAACATCAACGCGGATCGTCGATTCGGCCTTTGCCGAACTTATGACAGGCGCAACCGGCGACTGCTCTTTCTCGGCCGGCTTCACCTCTTGCACCGGTTCAGGAGTCGAGCTTTCGATTGGTGCGGGCGTCGAGCTTTCGGTCGGAGGCGCAGTACCTTCAGTTGAAACGGGCGTCGGATCGCTTGCCGGAGGCGGCGCAGCAGCAACCTCACCTCCTCCATTCACTGCTTCAAGCTGTTGAAGTGTGGAAGTAAGATCAACCGGATCGTCGTTGCGCGCTTCGATTCGCTGAAGAAGATTCTTCAGCAGATCGTATGCTGCAAACAGAACATCCATCAGCGAACGCGTGACAGGCAGATCGTGACGGCGAATCTTGTTCAGCACATCTTCAGCGCGATGCGCCAGCGTCGTCATCTGATCGAAGCCAAGAAACGATGACGTTCCTTTCACCGTGTGCACGGCGCGGAAGATTGTGTTGTGGAGGTCGTTATCCTCGGGAGTTTTTTCCAACTTCAGCAGATCCTGCCCGAGGCGTTCCATGATTTCATTGGTCTCGACAAGAAAACTATCGAGTATTTCGGCCATCTCGGGATCGAATTGAGCGCTGCTCGTTGACATGGTCAATGCCCTTCTTGTTGCCAACGTTTGATGATTTCGTCGGCTGATTCCTGTCGGTCTTGTGATGTGTCGTACGAAGCCCCGTGGTCGAATACTTTCGGCACAGACAGGCTTGGTGCTGTGGCGTCAGCCAGCGATTCAATCGGATGCTCGAAGTTGCTGAGCGCTTTGCTCAATTGTTCACGCACGGATTCGATCACCTGTGAGACGCCCGCGATTTGTTGACTCGTGATATCCTGCACCTGCAGCGCGATGGAGATCGACATGATATCATCTTTTGCGCTTTTTGCGAAGCCGGCGAGTTCCTCGCAGATTGTGCTCGCGTCGCGGTTGCTTTCCTCAATTGCAGTGACATGCTCTGACCACGCCGATGTTCCGTTTGTCGAGGGCAGAGATGCGGCGAGGGCGCGCAACGCTGCGCCCGCGAGCTGTTGGCGTTCCGAAATCGATTTCAACTTCGCAACGGATGTCTCGACATCGCTCAGCGTTTGTGTGCTTCTCTCCAGGAGATCAAGAATCTCCGTCGTCGCCACCTCCGTGGCGGTCGCCACGCTGCTCAACTGCTTCGATGCTTGCGGAATTTTCCCTGTACTGTCTTCAATAAACAACCGAATCCTGTCCAGCGTCGGAATAATGCCATGCAGCGCAGTCACGAATGAGGTCACCGGATTTTCCGGGCTGTGTTGGCTTTCCGGGAGGCCCTGTACACTATCCATTGTGGTTCCTGAAGCAAATGATCAAAAAAGTCGTCTTACGCTGCAGCCGTAGTGGACTTCAAAATCTGTTCAATCTTCTCTTTCAACCCCTGGGGAGTAAACGGCTTGATGATGTAGTTGTTCACCCGGGCTTTCATGGCTTCAACGACGTCTTCTTTGAACGCCCGCGTCGTCACCATCAGTATCGGCAGATCGGCGAATTGCGCGTGCGCTCTCACCGCGCGTGTCAGCTCAAGCCCGCTCATCTCTGGCATGTTCCAGTCGGTGATCACGAAATCTGCGCCTTCGGCAACCAGCTTTTGGAATGCTTCTTTTCCATCTGCGGCTTCGGCGACATGTTCATAGCCGAGTGACTTCAACGAGTTGATCACAATTCTTCTCATCGTCGTTGAGTCATCCACAACCAGAAATTTCATCTTACCATCTCCGTTATGAATAAAGTACGTCAGCTCAAGAATTTCGAAATCTCATAGCGCATCCGCTCGGGACTGAACGGTTTTTGCAGATACGCGACCGTGCCTAAGGTCGAGTAGTGTTCCATGGTGGAAGCCGCCGAGAGCGACGAGAGTATGATGACCGGAAGCTCGGCGTAGTCAGGATTCTTCCGTAATGTCGAGATCAACTCGAAGCCATCCATGTTGGGCATGTTGAGATCCGTGATTAGCAAATCGACTCTCTCGTTCGGAAGTTTTTCCAACGCCTCCATTCCATCACATGCAGCAACAACGTTGAACCCTTGAAGCTCAAGGGATACGGTCACCAGCTTCCGAATGGTCGATGAATCGTCGACGACAAGAACAGTTTTGTTCATCATCTCATCCTTTTTTGTACGCAACTGTCTTTGGAAAATTCACCAATTCAAACGCCGTGGACAGGCCGTGCAACGATTCCGCATACCCGACGAACAGATAGCCGCCCCGGTTGAGGCTGTCGTACAGCTGCGACACGACCTGGATTTTCGATTTCGTGTCAAAGTAGATCAACACATTGCAGCAGAAGACGATGTCGAACGACGACATCGCACGCATCCGCTGCTTGTCGAACAGGTTCATGTTCTCGAAGCGCACAAGACGCCGCACATCGTCGCGCACAACATAGCGCCCGTCGGACTGCGTGAAGTATTTGGTGAGATAATGTTTAGGCATGTTGCGGACTGAGTACTCGCGATACACGCCGCTCCGCGCAGTCTCAACCACCGATGCGTTGATGTCGGTTCCGACAATCTCGATTTCGAGCCCCGGATATTTTGGCTTCAGCTTTTCGAGATAGATCATGCCGATCGTGTGCGCCTCTTCACCCGATGAGCTTGCCGAACTCCAGACGCGCAGCTTGTTGCGTCCGTTCCCCTTCTTCGACAGAATCTCGGGGATGAGCTTCTCTTCGAGAGCATTAAACTGCGGTTCGTTTCTGAAGAAGAACGTCTCATTGATCGTGATTGTATCGTAGAACCAGCGCATCTCATCCCGTGCCGCGCCGTTCTTCAGCAGATTGAGATACTGCGTGAAGTTGTGGAGATTCAACGCCTGGACCCGCTTGCCGAGTCGTCCTTCGAGTAAGTACTTCTTGTTGTCTTGAAAATAGATTCCCGTCCGATCGTAGATAAATGCGCGGCAAGCGTTGAACTCATCTTGCGACATCGCAATTTGCACGGAGGGACGTATCAGTGGAAATTGTTCAGCACTCTGCGTTATCATGCAACGCTCCCCATGCGGTTCTGGAGCGCCATCACCGTTGCCGACGCAGTCTCCCGCACCATTTCATCCTCATCCTCAAGAAATCGCTCCACAAACTCGAGCACTCGACCATCCGACGATTGAGCGAGCAGTTCAATCACGCGCATGCGCAGCCAGGGATCGGGGTCTTCCGTCACACGCGTCAGGAAGCTGATTGCCTCGACGCCATTGAGACGGAACAGCGCCTCGACAATCGCCGACCGCGTGTCTTCGCTGGCCTGATCCCATAGTCGAGCGATCACAGGAAATGCACGCTCAACTTCTTCCGCTGCTTCGCGAGCAGATCCGTCGTCTTCTGTGTTGTGCGCCGCAGCGAGACTCACAAAGAAGATCACGCCACGAGCTTTGTCCGACTCCATCGTTTCTAGGAGCGAAGTCGCAATCGAGAGCGTACGCTCGCGCTGTTTCAGTATTGCATGCAACAGAATATCAAGCACTTCCGACCAACCGAGCAGCCGCAGCATTGCCATCGTCACATCGTCGTCGTCATACACGGCAAGCGCCTTCACTGCGCTCATCGTAATGCTGAAGTTCTTCTCGTCGAGGGCGTGCAGCAAACACTCGCGCATCGCCGCCGACTCGGGAAGCGTCTCATTCCATCGCGTCGCGATCTGAATAGCGGCATACGCCAGAACGGTGCCAAGCTTTCCTTTGCCGACTTCAATCTCTTTCACCAACGCTTCATACGCCTCGATGTCGCCGACGCTGCCAAGCGCTTCAATAAGAACAAAGAGAAGAAGCTGGTCAGGCTCGGATTTCTGCCACTCGTTCTTGAATTCGCTCAACAGCAGATGCGAAGCGCGTTGATCGCGCAATCGTCCGAGCGCCTCGGCAATTGGGATGCGCGCATACTCTTTGCGCGTATACGCCAGCAACAGCGGCTCGACCGCCTGAATGTTGCCCAGATGCCCGGCAGCTTCGATCACCGCGAGCACGACATTCTCATCCGGATCGTTGACCAGCGGCAGTATCCGCAGCAAGCTTTCGCGGTTGCCTATCAACCCAATAACATCGACGGCAAATTTCCGAACGTCCTGATCATGGCTTTGGAGATACGCATACAATGGGCGCAGCGAAATCGTGCCGAGCTTCACGAGCAGCTCTCCGGCCATGTTCCGCAGGCCGATGTTCTGGTCGGCAATCAGCGCGACAACCGCCTGTGCGACCTCTTCGGTACCGATGGACCGCAAAGCGCGGAATGCCGCATCGCGCACTCCTTTGTCGCCATCGCGTAACGCGCGGGAGAAAGCCTGGATCGCGTCAAGCGTTCCGGGACCCTCATAGTCGGCAATTGCGCATCGCCGGATGTCGGGATCGGAATCGGTGAGTCGTTGCGCCAGTTCGGCGCCGGCAAGTGAATTCATAGCTTCGCTAGTTTACCGTCGGTTCGATGTCGCCGGTCTCGCTCTGCGTCAAGACTCTCTCCAGATCCAACAGAATGAGCAGACGTTCTTCGAGCTTGCCGACTGCGGTGATGTAATCAGCGCCAATGCCCGCGACAATGTTGGGCGGCGGTTCAGTCACACTGCGGGGAATACGCAACACTTCGCTCACGGCATCCACCAGAAAGCCGACCGTCTTGCCGGCCAGCTCCACAACAATCACACGCGTGTTCTTGTCGCGCTCGATGGTCGGCATGCCGAAGCGAGCGCGCACATTGATGATGGGAACAACCTTTCCGCGCAGGTTGATCACGCCATCGACAAACGGCGGCGCATTCGGCACCCGCGTTATGTCCATGACCCGATTGATCTCCTGCACCTTGAGGATATCTACGCCAAACTCTTCCTCTCCAATCTTGAAACTGACAAGTTGTAGCAGGTTATCGTTTCCGCGCGCATCAGCCGCAAACGATGTAACTTCATTCATAGATTTCCCCCTTTGTCTTGACTTGGTGAAGCTGAGAATTGTGACGTGACCTGCCGACTCCCGCAATCACTTCTTGTACTCGCGCCGAAGCTTCATTGCCGCCATCTGTTTTGCTGCCACTTTGAAACGCAAATGACATGCCATCGGTAACTTTACGAGATCGCCTTGATAATCAACCTTCTCCGGCCATTTGATCGGGATGCAAGTAATTCCAGAAAAACTCCTTGGCCAATAGTAAGCATCTGAATGAATCCGGCGATGCCGAACTTGCAGCACAAACCCGTTGCAGAACGGATTTCGAGTCTCAGTCGAAGAAAGGCAATTCAATTGTCAATGGACGGCGGCGTAATCCGCATCTCACCGTACCAAGAGAATGCCAGACTCAACTGGCTGATTCAAGAGTCAATAGGAAGAATGTTCGTAAGGCAGCTATTGCGAAATGATACTTTGTAGAAGTGTATCCGGACATGCGGAAGAAATGGAAAGAGCGGTAGATTCGAGGGTCGATTTTGGGCCAAAGGCGGGTTCTCCTCGTCAAAAGGGAACTGAATGGCGCGAAGCAGAACTTACCACGTCGGTGCAAAGAGCGTCGCCCCCCTTACTCACTGCTGGGGAGCTTGTCTCGGCAGAGGAAACATGGCATTGGGCATACACCCCTTTCGCAGGAACGTTCTCCAAAGGCTACAACAAAAATGTAGGGACGCGGCATGCACCGTCCCTACATGAATTGCGCGCGACTCTGAATCCCAAATCAACGTAACAGCAGAAGCTTCCTTGTCGCGACGAGATTGTCGGTCTGCAATTTGTACAGATAGACGCCCGATGCGTATCCCTTGCCGTCCCACTGCACAGAGTACGTTCCCGGCGCCTTCACTTCATTCACCAACGTGGCAACCTCGCGCCCGAGAAGATCATAGACCTTCAAACTCACAAACCCCAAACCTCGAACCGAGTATGGGATGCGCGTGACCGGATTGAATGGATTCGGATAGTTCTGCTCCAACGCCGTCGTTCTCGGAATCGCGGCCGAGTTCCTGCCATCGACGCTCACAAGCAAATTCGGATTTCGCGTCGTGAAGAGAATGGCGAGCGAATCACGGAACGGCGTCGCGGACTCATCGTAGAATTCGAAGTAAACGTACTGAAGCCCGACCGTCTGCGTATGATTCTCGATGCCCACCGTATTGCCGCCGGGATCCGCAATGTTCTTGTACTGAATCAGAATGTCTCCGTCGCCGCTCTGCGTGGGATAGCGAACCGGATTGAAGAGAACAACTTGAAAGCTCTCGCGCTTCTGCGCATCACTCTTGTGCCCGACTTCCGACCACTCGATAATGAACCGACCCTTGATCGCTTCATGATAGTAGAGCAGTTTGCCGGTCTCGCCGCTTGTTGCAAACAGATCATCCCAGAACGGAGCAACCATGCAGTTCACCGCATCGTTGCGCGGAAGCGGATAGTTCGCCGGAAGCGTCTGGTTGCCGCTGCCAAACGCAATCCAGCCGTCCGTGCTGATGCGAAGCTGCGTGTAGTCAACACCATAGTATCTGAATGTGAACGGCAGTGTAATCGTCGTCGTGTAATCACTCCCCGACCGCGAGATCTCCGTCCCCACGCCGACTAACTCCGTCCAACCAAACCTCGGAGATTGTTGATAGAGCGTATCGTCGCTCGTGTACGCATAGTATCCATACGAATCGGGACCCGTCGGATCAGCTTGCCGTCCAACGCCAACTGTGATAGAAAATGTATCCACTACGGAGTACGGATAACGACCTTGTTGCGTGGACAACAGAAGACTGAACGGAATGTTCGTCCGCGTCGGACATCCCGGCGAAAGCTGGAATGCGAAGCTGTCGTAGTAGTTCATCACCGCGCTGTCGATGGTCATCGTGCCGTACACGCAGATCGAATCAGAAATAGTCACATACGGACTCGAGCATCTGAGAACTGCCTGCACGTTCGCCGCAACATCTTCGCCGGAATTTCTGAGCTTGACTGTAAGTTTCACACTCTCACCCGGATCAAGCCGCCCGTTGTTTCGCGCATACCCGCGATCATCAATCAAATACGTGACGAACTTCAGCTTGCTTCCTTTGATGTCGTAATTGACGACGTAGTCCCACACACGATTCGTGCTCGCGACATGAAGTCGGAACTGTATCGTGTCGCCAACGGGGCAGGTCGGCTTGACGAAGAACGCGAACGGCGAGCCGTTGGATGTGCTTCCCGAAGTCAAATCACCGAAACTCACAGCGCCAGTGGTCGCAACAACCACGTAGTTTGTATCGGTGAACAATGTTGCTTGCACGTTCGCCGCTGTTTCCGTTCCCCAATTCTTCAATGCAAAGCTAACGGTTCCATGCTCAGACGGATTCAGCAGCCCGTCATGATTTCCGTCCGTATCCGTTACCACAGGATCGGCGGCGAAACCAACGTGCTGGCTCTCCGGCATGATGACAATGGTTCCCTCCGACGGAATGACATTGCCCCCGCGGACAAGCACCGTGAGCGTATCGACGATCTCCGGAGTGATGGCAAGGATTGCCCTTCCCTCCGCGTCGGTGAACGCGGTTGTGTACACGCTATCTCCCGCAATGCAGACCTCGGCATTGGGAACCGGAAGGCGTGAGACCGAATCTGTCACGATGACCTCTACCTGATTATAGCCGAGAGGAATTCGCGTACGGCTTGTGAGCGTGACAGGTTTGGGAACATCCTTCCACACATGAAGACTCGGGTCGCCGAGAATGCAGTACACTCGCGTTTGATACTCAACCCAGCGTTCATTGCCGAAGACGGAATACATGTACATCCGTCCGCGTTGCAGCGCTTGCCCGGGAGTTTCCATGCCTTCCTGGAACATACCCTTGTAGATGCCGATGTCGATCTTATTGTTGTACGTTGTGTGCGTGTTTGATGTCGGCCCAACGAACGTCACGCAGCCACGCGGGGCAGCAACAGTGCCAAGCTCAAGCCACGCTTCTCCGAAGCAGTTGCCGCCGCTGGATTGGAACATCGCAACGCCGCAGCCGATGCTCGTCACAAACGTGAGCATCTGCCCGTTGTTGAGTGACGGAATTTCCGTCGTGCTGAATCTGTAGCACGAAGCCCACCAGCCTGTCGTCCAGCCTTCGCCGCGATAGTTCAGCCAACC
>JACRFA010000135.1 GCA_016218065.1 Ignavibacteriota bacterium
CGGCAAGGAGAAGGTCAATGTGGAAACCGGACTCGCATGCCTTGCCCACAACATGAAGCGACTCTTCTCAATGATGAACTGAGGAGTTACATGGACCACATTCAACCTCACCGTGCAAATGATACTTTTTGGTCAACCCCGAGAATGAGAGTTCGTCCGACTGAAGTCGGTTGAGAGAGACTTCGCTCACTGAAATCGGACATGCATGAGCCATTAACACCTCGATTGATCGAGATGGAAACCATGACAACATTGCTTTGGATTCTTGCAGTCGTTCTCATCATCGTTGGCGTCGTGGGCACGGTTGTGCCGGCGGTGCCGGGCGTGTCGTTGGTCTTTCTCGGCTTGCTGATCGCGGCGTGGGCTGATAACTTCACGAACGTGGGATGGATGACGCTCACGGTTCTTGGAGTGATGACGCTTGCATCATTCGGGATTGATCTCTACACGACGAGCATTGGCGCAAAGAAGGTGGGCGCGAGTAAGCTTGCTGTATTCGGCGCGGCAGTTGGCGCTCTCGTCGGCATTTTCTTTGGCGTTGTTGGGTTGATTGTCGGTCCGTTTGCAGGGGCGTTCGTCGGCGAGCTAGTTATGCGCAAGGACCTGAAACAATCTGTAAAAGCCGGCGCCGGAACATGGCTCGGGTTGGCGATTGGCATTGCGGCGAAGATCGCGCTGGTGTTCGCGATGCTCGGCGTTTTTCTGATCGCGTATGTTCTCTGAAAAATATCTCACGGGGGGAACGCCCAACTCACGAAGATCACGCACACGAGTGTCTTCACATTATGGAGGATTCATGTAATGTCCAGGCAACTGTTTCTCCTCGTCGGCACAAAGAAAGGGGCATTTGCGCTCACGAGCACGCCCAGCCGCAAGAAATGGCAACTGAAAGGACCACTGCTGAAAGGCGCCGAGGTGAACGACATCATGCTCGATACGCGCGGCAAACCAACGATGTACGCGGCGGCGACTTCGTATTGGTGGGGGACGAATGTTCACGTGAGCAAGAATTTTGGTAAGAGCTGGCAACAGTCCGAAGGCGTGAGTTTTGCCGAAGAATCCGGGAAGTCTGTTACGAAAGTTTGGTGCGTCAAAGCGGGACGAGCCAGCGATCCCGACACTCTTTACGCGGGCGTTGACCCCGGAGCGCTGTTCATTTCATCTGATCGTGGGAAGACGTGGGCCGAAATGAGGTCGCTGACCAATCACGATACGCGAGAACGATGGACACCGGGGGCGGGTGGGTTGATGGTGCATAGCATCGCGCTTCATCCGACTGATCGCAAGAAGATGTTCGTCGGGATTTCGGCGGCAGGAATGTTCGCGACGGAAGATGGGGGATCATCGTGGGAACCGCGCAACAAGAACGTGCTCGCAGAGTTTCTGGCTGAAAAATTCCCGACAGTCGGTCAGTGCGTTCACCATCTCGAGATGCATCCTGCGAAGCCGGAGGTGTTGTATCAACAAAACCACTGCGGCGTGTACCGAAGCGATAACGAAGGGAGAGATTGGAACGACATCTCTAATGGCTTGCCCTCGCGTTTTGGATTCCCGCTGCAAATTCATCCGCACGATCCCGATACTGTGTACGTGATTCCGGAGGAAGGCGCGGAATTTCGCGCAGTCACGAAGGGCGAGATGGCGGTGTATCAAAGCAGGAATCGCGGAAAGAGTTGGAAGAAGCTCTCGAACGGTTTGCCGAAGAAGAATGCGTTTCTGCAGATTCACCGTCAAGCAATGACGATGGATTCGCTCGACGAACCCGGCGTTTATGTCGGCACAAGCTCGGGACAGATTTTCTACAGTCGCAACGCCGGAAAGAGTTGGGAGACGCTGATTGATTATCTGCCGATGATTTATTCGTTGAGCGCGGCAGTAGTGTGAGAGATTTCATTGTTGACGATTGGAGTACGGTTCAATACATTCACTTCTTCATCTAACAGAAAGGAACAAAATATGAAACGCAATGCAACAGCCGTTTGGAACGGATCGGGCAAGGAAGGGAAGGGCGTCTTTTCCACCCAAAGCGGATTTCTCAAAAACCTGTCCTACACGTACGCCACGCGCTTCGAAAATGCTGTCGGCACCAATCCCGAAGAATTGGTTGCGGCGGCGCATGCGGGCTGCTTCGCGATGAAGCTCAGCTTTGTGCTGGGCAACGCGGGCTTCACACCGGACGCGCTGAACGTTACCTGTACCGTGAATCTTGATCAAGGAGCGATCATCGAAAGTCACCTCGACCTGACGGCGAAGGTGCCGGGAATCTCCGCCGACAAGTTTGCCGAATGCGCGAACGAGGCAAAGGCTACTTGCCCGATCTCGAAATCGCTGACTGCAAAGATTACGCTCGACGCGAAACTCGCATAGCGCAACGCTCGATCACAAGAGGGCGCGTATGGGAAAGGCGAGACTTGAGGCATTCAGCGATGGCGTTTTCGCTATCATCATCACGATTATGGTGCTGGAGTTGAAAAGTTTGTGAACCAATGGTTGTCCGATTTCATCTACGTTCTCGTTGCATGTATTTGGCTCGTGCCCGACCGCCGCATTGAACGCGTGCTCGAGTCGAATGAAGTGAAACCACAACATTGATGGAGCCGACATGGAGAAGATGAATCTCCTGGAGAAGTTCTCACGGTTCAGCGAGCATTGGTTGCCGAAGATCATCGCACAACTGAACGGTCAGGCGGTGAAGTTGGTGAAAGTGAAAGGCGAGTTCGTATGGCATCATCACGACGAAGAGGATGAGTTGTTCTACGTCGTGAAGGGAAGGCTGAGAATGCACTTCCGCGACAAGGGCATTGACTTGGACGAAGGCGAGATGATTGTCGTGCCTCGCGGCGTTGAACACAAACCCGTCGCTGACGAGGAAGCCTGGCTGATGTTGTTCGAGCCCGGCTCAACATTGAACACGGGGAATGTGCAAAACGAACGAACGGTTCGCGAGTTGGAAAGCCTATGAGTTGTCTTCGTTCTTTCTTTTGTGTCCACGAAGTTCACGCCTGCGTGCCGAAACGCTGCACTCCGGCGTGCAGGCACGAAGGAACACGAAGAAGTGATTTTGGCTTGCATTAAAAGAACCCGCGCAACTTTCCAGGGAATCGAGTCGTGACCGAAATGTTATAGATTCGTGAATCTTTTCGGGGGACTTTCTTCGTATTGTAGGCAACGAAAGGAAAGGAGAAGTCATGAAGCTATACATTCTTGCATTGGTATCGATCTTTGTCATGGCAGTCCTGAATGCATCGGAACCGAGGATCAAGTTGTATTCTGTTGAGAAGAAGGGATATGTTATGCAGGACAAGGTCGCGAAGAGTGACGCCGAGTGGAAGAAGCAATTGAACGCGCTGCAGTTTGATGTTACGAGAAAGAAGGGAACGGAGCGCGCATTCACCGGCGAGTACTGGGACAATCACGAGAAGGGAATCTACAAATGCGTGTGCTGCGGAACGGATTTGTTTACCTCGGAGACGAAGTTCGAATCAGGCACTGGCTGGCCCAGCTTCTGGCAGCCGATTGCGCGGGAGAACGTGAAGGAGGAAACGGACAAGAGCTTGTTTATGACAAGAACCGAAGTTGTCTGTGCCCGCTGCGACGCGCATCTCGGTCATGTGTTTGACGACGGCCCCAAGCCGACGGGATTACGATACTGCATGAACTCGGCGGCGTTGAAGTTTGAGAGAGGTGGGAAATAGCCGAGACAAAGGCTCGAAGCAACAAATGCTTCGAGCCTTTGTCATTCATTTCACGACGACCAATTGTTTCAACTGCGAAAATGCAGAACCTCCTGTGAGCGGCTGCGCGATCATACGATAAAAGTACACGCCGCTTGCATAGTTTGCCGCATTGAATTTCGTTTCGCTGTATCCCGCCGGTTGATCTTCATTCACCAGCGTACACACTTCCCGACCCAGCACATCGTAGAGCTTCAAACTGACTCTGCTTTGCACGGGCACCTGATATTCAATTGTCGTTGTCGGATTGAATGGATTCGGATAGTTCTGTTCCAACCTGAATACATCCGGGTCGGCGTACCTGACGATGATTCGTTTCATCCACCTTGACCCGCTCCGATCGCTGATTTGAAACTCCAGTGTGTCGTTGGCGTCTTTCGGTCGTCCTGTGTCGAAAGTAAACGTTGCGACTGCTTCCCCGCCAGGAGCAATGGCTTCAATCCCTTGCGATGTGGTTGCGAACGTCATGAACGATGGAGACTTCGCCACGCGCACATCGATGTTCTGTACCGTTTCCGTCCTCGACGTGTTGGCGATGCTCAACTCGATGTGATTACCCTTTGTGTTGGGTGGAATAGTATGAATGGACTCACCGGCGTGTGCGGTGTATGCGAGTCCAAGTACGAGAGAGAGAAGATGTTTTGTCATGTTCGACCTTTGAGCTTCCTTGATCAAGACTATTAGCGCAACGTCGCGCGCGCAGTTTGCGAATGCCGTACCACAACTTTTCCGCCCGCGCGCGTTGGCATCTGTGTCAACTTCAGCCGGTAGTACCAAACGCCTGATTGTCGTTTCTTATGGGTGAAATGATAGACGCGGTGCGCGGCCGAGCGCCCTGCAGCCTGCACGCGACTTCCCGCCACCGGACGGAAATGCAGCGAGTCGTCCTTCGACACTTCAATCTCGAACTTTACTGTTTTCTCCTCGCGCCGGGTCGTCCACGTGAGTTTCACGTCCTTTCCCGCGCTTTGTTGTGAACTCTCTGCTCCGAACGATTCCAACTCCACGTTGCCCTGCGGAATCTGCAACGCAATCGGCGCGGTGAAATGCTCGGAGTGATCGCTATCCATTTGATCGAGACGGTAATACCAGACGCCGGATTGCGGGTTCGTCTCGATGTATTCATACTTCTGTTCCTCATCGGTTGTTCCGTACCCATCGATGAACGCGACATTCTCATATCGCGAATCCGGCTTCTCGCTCTTTTGCACTTCGAAGCCCTTGTTGTCGCGCTCCTGTGCGGTTCGCCATTGCAGCAGAACACTCCGGTCGAACTGCACCCATGCACCGAACTCCGAGATGATTGTTCCTGCACCGATCACCACCGTGAGCGGTTCCGTGGGATATTCAGTGCCATCGAGATGGTGTTGCACGAGACGGTAGTGCCATGTGCCGGATTGTGCGCTCTCATCAAGGTGCGAGTAGTCCTGCGGTTCGCTTGTCGTTCCCGCGCCATCCACGAAGCGCAACGATTGATAATCCGTTTCCGTGCTCAACTTCCGTTGCACATCGAACCCTCTGTTATCGCGCTCGTGTACCGTTCCCCATTCGAGTAGCACCGCATGGTCGTTCTGTGGCGCGGCGTCGAAGTACGACAGCAGCGTACCTGAAACAAGAACGGCGATGGGTTCGATGTAATGGACCGTGCCATCAAGGTCCACTTGCTTCAGACGGTACTGCCATGAGCCGTCGGGTGCGTCGGTGTCTGTGAACGCATAGTTGTGCGGTTCAATCGTCGTGCCATGGCCCGGCACGAAGCTATTCGGCGCTTCACTCCACGACGGATCGTTCGTGCGCTTCTTCTCCACGTAGAAGCCGTAATTGTTTGTCTCGCTCACTGTTCCCCATTCCAACAGCACGCTCCAATCGGGCTGCACAGAGCCAATGAAGTAGCTGAGTTGGATGGGGAGAGGATCGAGAGGAATCATCGTTCGCAGATGCTCGGCGTTGAAACGTAAGAGTGCATACGCTTCGCTCGTAAGCAACGCTGCTGTGCTGTCGAGCGGAACTTGCAGCAGCACAGTATCGAGCCGCGCCAACGCCGATGCTTTGTCGCCTTGCTGCAAATCTTCTTTCACTCGCGTGAATATGCCGGTGTATTTGTCCGATGTTGATTGGTTCAGTATCCAACTGAGCGCGCGGCTGCGTGTGGTGTAGGAGATGAGCGTGTCGGTGAACCAGATGGAGCCGAAGGGGTCGGGGGGAGGCAGGCCCCTTGATCCGACCGTAAGACCCGTAGCGGAATTTGTTATCATCTCTTGGTACCACGCATTTGATTCAGTAATGGTATCAGCAGGAGAGGGGTTGTGACCTCGCAGGTAGTACGGCGTAATCACTGGCAACACTCTCACCAAGGAGTCATTGGTTGCGTATGCAAATACTGTGTCTCTTGTCCCTTGACGAATGAATCTGCCAAAGGGTGGGATAGCTGCCCAACCCACGATTTCGCTATTGGCCGAACTGATAAACCAGTTTGTGGGCCAAGTCGCGCTGCTGACATTCATCGTGGGACATTGAAGATAGAACTCATCTATCCACTGTCTGCTTGTTACCCTGTTTTCAACATCGTATTGGAACCGGAAGCCATAGGTTAACTTCGCAACCTTACAACGAACGATTGCATTAACTTGAGACCGAGGAAAGTGGCCTCCCGGAAGAGGGGTTGGCATTGGCTGCCATTTGCCGTATAACTGGCCGTTCCAACTGTACATAATTGGTGTCCAGTCTACTGACTCTTCAGTTTCGAAATACAGCCCTATGATTTCCTTGATGCCATCGCCGTTGACATCAACATAATCGAATTCACCTGCAGTGGTCCCAACAATAGTAGACCTGTTTTCTCCATCGACCGCATTGATGAGGCTGACGGTCTGACCAGAATAGCTGAATACCCAAAGGAGTGCGAGATCGTACTTTACACCACTGTAGAGGGCTATGGCTATTTCTACATTGCCGTCGTTGTTCATATCCATTGTGGCGTTGATGCTCGGTCGGCCGAGTTCCCAATCAACGAGTACGGTGTCCGAACGCCAGATGATCTGACCTGCACGATAGAAGCCGATGAACACTCGCGAGGTCTCTCCTTCCTTTGGCCACTTTTCTGCAACGAAGAGCAATCCGTTCGACAAAGTGCTGTAAGGATTTTCCCATCCAGTGGAGGGGGGGATCAGCGACGCAAGCACATCGATATTTGCAACGTCCGCGACTCCATAAGAGCGTCCAAACATAGCTACGACAGCTGCATCGACAGCTTCAAAATCCTGATCAGTTACATCTATACGTTGCGAACGAGCGACTTCTGTGAACCACACAGTCAACGCAAGCTCAAAAATGAGAACCAGTTTTATTATGGTTGATGTTTTCATTGTTAGTCTCTCCATTATCGCTGCGGCTTGAAAAGAAGTGTCTTTGGATATACTTCGTTTGCATACTTCATGCCTCTGCCATTCCACCGAGACCAGACTCGATTTTTAAAAGTAGTTTCAAAACCTTCGGGCCACGAACTCTCCTGCTCGGTTACGGTACCTAGCAACTTCATGTAGTAGTACATGCTCCAAAACAGATTGGTTGTCGTCTCGTTCAAATCTTCCGGGCTCTTCTCGGAGTTATTGTTTGGATACCCTACTTTCTCAACCGCTGTCGCAAACGTAAACTGAAGCAATCCATACGAACTTGCAAGCCGCGTTTGAGCAACCATGTTTTGAGCGCCAATTGGGCCGTTTCTCGTAAGTCCGCGCCATTCGTCACGAAGATACTGGATCATAAAGCCACGCGAGATCTCAGCAATTGTTTCAGGAATAAAGGGGAAATGGAACTTGGCCACTTGAGCGCGATAGACGCACTTATCGTAAGCTCGCTGGATGTTACGGTATGATGCGGGATAGAAATCCATGAAGCCGTTCACGCGCTTTCCGTACTTGGTGTGATCTTTTCCGGGTAGAGCCTCAACAAGTTGCGAATGGTTGCGTATCATGTCCCAAACTGTTTGCGGTTCTGTTGGATACGAAAAATCCTGCACATGAGAATGCGTCGGCACCTCTTTCCCCAATCCCATTTTGTGTGTGGTACGTGCCGGGTCGACCACCCACATGCCATGAACGTATCGCCAACCCTTCCAGTCGCCAAACTGACCCGCCCCGCCTGTGTACGGCTCATACACATACGTTGGTGCAAACCCGGTTCCGACCTCACCACCGAAGTTCTGGATACCTGCTTCTTGCAACATGTGTCCCTTGATAAACTGTGGCGGTATCCCGAATTTTCCGCCGTACACGATACATGAATCATCGATGCTTACTACTTGGTTATTGATGTCTCTTGTCTTTTCATACGTAGGCGATTGTCCCAGAGACAAGAGTTTTGAAGGCTTCTTGACTTCAATCTCAATGCTGCCACTTCTGGTTCCGTTTGTCGCGCTAAGCCGAACTTTGTACGCCACATTCTCTTCCCAGTACCGCCCGATGAGACGGATAAGCCCGACCGGCAAGTCTTCCCCGTCCGGTTTCTTCTTTTCCCAGTACACTCCAACTTTCCCGCCGGAAATTTCCGTAACAGGATTCGTTCCCCACACGTCACTCGCTATCCCGCCGTCGAGAGTTGGAGTTGCAAGTTCCTCAATCACGAGTTTTGCCGCGTCGTTCGGATCGGGTTTGGCTTGGTAGTACTTCGTTTCGCCAAGAAGAATGCTGAATTCCTTTTTCTTCAGAACCCAAGGATCAATCGAACATGAAATCGAAGAGAGGGTGTGCTTTCCTCTCTTGGTTGATTGCAATCCGAGTTTTTCGTCTGCGCTCTTGCCTACACCTGGCCGTTCATACAGATTTCCTTCATCAGAACCGTACACATCAACATAAATATCAAACAAGGCGGAGTCTGCTTGAATGCTATCTGCAGCCACAAACATCAGCCCCTCTTGCCGAACGCTGTCAACCCATGCATAGATATCATCTATCTCTGTTGGACGCAGCGGAGAATATGGCTTGCCAACGTATTCCTGCGTCGGCGAATGCGGATCAACCTCGACATAAAATAATTGGTTGGGCGGAAACTCCACAACTCGCCCATCCGCTTTGAGTTTTCTCAATGAGATGATTGCTGTATCGCCGGGGCTTATCTGTGAAGGAGATAACGTTACCAGCGTGCAACTCGGTCCCGGCAGCACGGTGATCGTCGTATCAATCGGCGGGACCGATGCATCAGAAGCAACAAAGTTCATTCGCACCTTCACTGCCGAATCGGGGTCAACGCCATTGGCAACAAACCGCACGGTGCCAAACGGAACTCCCGAAAATGTCGCAACAGTGTCTGCGTTCGTGGGATGAATGAATGCTCCGTACTCTCCTCCGGAGACAATATTTGCGGAATACGTTGCTGCTGCTCCGCCATTGCAACGCACACTCGGAGAGATATCAATATCAGTGAACGAGCCGCTTTCAACAGAAGGAGAAGCAATGTTCGCCATGATGCTATCGATACGCGGTGGGACGAGCGTGAACTCCAGAAAGACGTTGTTGTCTCCACCGAACCACAGCAACTGCTGGTGCACGCGCACAACGGTACACTGCGTCGGCATCGCCCCATCGAAAACGATTCTCACGCTATAGCCCGATGTTTGACGGTAATGAAACTCCGAACCGGAAACATGCCCACCGTCGCCCGGTGCACCGCCAAGTAATTCCAAGTGCATATACTCCGCGCCCTGTACGACACTACCTGCAACGAGCGTCGGTTGACAGCCATAGCAGGGCCACAGCACAGCGGATTCGTCATAACAAATCGATACGCGCTCGGTGTAGGGAGGTCCATTCACAATAAGCGGTGGCAATGGCCATGTTGGCGGAAGACTATCACACAGCCCGCTCATCGCTGAACTTCCTATACCCGCGGTGGGCGTCGCAGCACGCGGCGTGATCTCCACCCGCTCGCGAATCTTCACCTGAGCAAAGGAGTCGACTGCAAACAGTGAAATAATAGTCAAAACAAAAATCGTAATGCAACGAACATTTGTCGCAACAGCAGTAACAACTCCTCTGTGAGGTCGTTGACCGGCCGGCTGCGACGGCGAGTTCAGTAGTTTCATTCTTTGGAACTCCGAATAGAAGTATACGAAATGCAATGCTGGAAAGAACAGTCAATGACCTCATAGAGGTGTAGGAGCCAACGAGCTTTGTAGCGAACCAGCCTGAGGGCAACGAAGCGCTATCAACATACTAACGGGGGGGGGGAGAAATGCAATACGCAGTATCGCGTAATCTTTCCACGAGAAAATCAGTAGTTTATCCTCGATTCTATCTTCGCCACTCCGTATCTTGCTGAGTGGCGTTCTTTTTTTTATGATCGAGGCCGATGGAAATCACTCTCAAACTGATCAACGAAATTGCCTCTCCCGAGATTGTCGCGAGAGGGCGGGCTTACTTTCACGATGGACGGGTGCAGTTTGAGTCCGTCGAGAACAATCTCGTACGCGCATCGGTGGATGGTTCGGACATCTACCATGTCGAGCTTCATGGCGATGCGTCGGGATTTGAAGCGACGTGCACGTGCCCGTTTCAGTGGGACGGCAAGTGCAAGCACATCGTCGCGACGATGCTGGCCACGCTCTATCGCAACGCCAAGGTCGAGTACACACCGCTGCAGGCGGAACAATCGAGACGGGAAGAGCGCGCAACGACATGGATCCGCGATATCGAGAAGTTGCTGACGCCTTCCGAATCGGATTCGCGCCAGGAAAAAGTTGATGCCGGGTGGCGGCTCGTGTACAGTTTGGCGATCGCCAAAGGTTACCGGTATCTCTATCCCATCAAACTGAAACTTACCAAAGATGGTCGCGACGGTCATGCGTCGATTCTGAAACGCTTTGATTTGTTCGGCGACCCGCATTTCGATTTTCTTGATCGCATCATCATCGAGCGCATCTCCAACGGATTCTCCAACTTCGTTCCGACGAATTCGTCCGCGGAGTTGCCCGAACATGATGAGATGGAAGCATCGTGGGGGATGAACGACACGATCATGGGCGATGTGCTCAGCCTGTTGGCTGACAAGGAAGTGTATCTTGCGCACGGCTCGAACTATGTTTTTCGGCGTGCGTATGTTCACGCCGACCCGGCCTCGGTGAAGATGGGGATCAGCGAGACGGAGGACGGCAGTCTGCTGCTGCAGCCTGAGCTGCATTGGGGCGGCCAGGTGCATTTGTTGCCGGCGAATGCGGTCGTGCTCTCCATTGACACGCTCTGGATGTTGTTCGACACCAACGTCGTGCGGCTCATGGGAATCAGCGCAGCGGATTTTGCGACGATGATGAATGTGCGTGACAATGTCGCGGTGCCTCCATCAGACCGGACTGAGTTTATGGAGGAAGCGTTGCCGCAACTCGTGAAGCGCTTCAAGGTTCGGTCTGAGCTTTCAGCCATCAGGACGATCGAGGCAGAGCCGCGAGCCAGACTGTATCTGAGCGAGTACAACGACAAATTGAACATTCAACTCCGCTTCGCCTACGATACGGTCGAAGTGTCGGAACTTTCGACTTCGATAGTCGATCAGCAAGCCTCATCGCAGGAGTTGATCTCCGACGGCAACAGCTTCGTGTACGTGCATCGAAAGCTCGATGCGGAAGCCGATGCCGGCCGGCAATTGTTCGACTCGATGGTGCACTCGTACATGCGCAACGATGGAACACGTCACTACTTTCCCAGCGTCAACGCGCTCGACTGGCTCCTTACGAAATTGCCGGTGCTGCAGAAAAAAGGATTTGACGTCTATGGCCAGGAGAATCTCAAGAAGCACCGACTGCGATCGGAGCGGCCGCGC
>JACRFA010000137.1 GCA_016218065.1 Ignavibacteriota bacterium
AATGTCGATCAGGATAAGCACGACTACAGCGATGCCGATCTTGAACAATGTCGGCATCAGCTGCCGTAACTTGTCGATGCCGGTTTCCTTGGCGGCGCCGGGAGAGATTTCGGGCTGAGCTGCGGGTTTGGGTTCCTGCTTTGCTTTCGCCGTTTGGGGAAGCGCTTCTTTTCCTTTCTGCCACGCGTCGTACTTCTTCATTGTCTCGTCCCGATCCAACCCGACAACGGCAGCATACTCACGAATGAATGCGCGGAGATATGCCTGCGGCACGACGGTGTCGTTGCCGTTCTCCAGCGCCTCCAGCAACTTCATGCTGATCAGTGTTGCGTCAGAGATTTCTGCGAGTGAAATGCCGCTGGCTTCGCGGGCGTGTTTGAGGTCGGCAAAGAACGAATTCATGGGTAGTCGGTCACGAGGCGAACACAGTCTGCTTTCGGCTGTCTAACACATGCCGCACTTTCATTGCAAGATCCTCAAGCTGAAACGGCTTCTGGAGATAGCCGCTGATTTCGGAAGGCCATTCGGATTCGTCGAGCACAGCGCGTCCATGCCCGGTAACGATGAGGACCGGCAGATCGGGGTTGATGTTTTTAAGTTGACGGAAGGTCTCACGTCCGCCCATCAACGGCATGTTCATATTCATCATCACCAAATCGATTGCGGCGCGGCGGGTTCGGTACATCTCAACGCCGGATTTTCCGTCGTGCACAAAAGAGACGGTGTAGCCAAGATTCGAGAGCATGTCTTTGGCAATCTCGCAGACGCTCACTTCATCATCTATAATCAAAATGTTCTCCGTTCCCCGCGGCAACCGCTGGCGGCGCTTGCGCGCCTCGGCTCTCGCTTTCGCGTCGGAACTGGGAAGATAGATCGTGAACACAGTCCCGTGGCCGATTTCGCTTTCGAGATTGATGAACCCGCCGTGGCTCTGCACAACGCCGTACACGACCGAGAGGCCGAGTCCGGTGCCGAATTCTTTTGTCGTGAACCACGGCTCAAACACGCGGGACTTCATTTTCTCATCCATGCCGATGCCGGTGTCGGCGATCGTGATGGCGACGAATTTGCCCGGCTTTACGGAAGAAAATTGGCTGATGGTGTTTGCGTCGGCTGATGTGTTTCGCGTCGAGACGGTGACGCGTCCGCCATCGGGCATCGCGTCGCGGGAGTTGAGCAGCACATTGAGCAACGCCTGCTGGATCTGCCCTTCATCGCCGCTGACGTTGCATTGTTCTTCCGCGAAGCGCTTGTCGACAACAATTTCTTTACTCACGCTGCGCTCGAACAGAATCAGCGTCTCTTCGATCAGCGGATGAATCTCGACGGGCTTGCTGACGTTTTCGGTTTTGCGCGCAAACGTGAGAAGCTGACGCGTGAGCGACGATCCGCGACGCGCAGCGCCTTCAATGATCTGCACGTACTTTGCCAGCTCGTGATCTTCGGGCATGTGGCGGCGCATGATCGAGGCCGAGCCGAGAATGGCCGCGAGAATGTTATTGAAGTCGTGCGCGATGCCGCCGGCAAGATTGCCGATGCTGTCGATCTTCTGCGCGTGGAGAATCGCGGCTTCCATCTTCTTCCGTTCGGAAATGTCGCGGGCAACGATGCGCGCATGCACGGTCGTTCCCTTCTCATCAAACACCAGCGTCGAGTTGACGTTGACGTAGAACGGCTTGCCGTCTTTGCGAACCATTTGCTCTTCGAGATCTTTCACGCCGCGGCCTTCAAGAAACATCCGCAGCAGAATCTCCTGCAGAATCGGCTGCTGGTCGGCAACGAAGAAGCTCTCAAACTTCTTGCCGATAATTTCCTCTTTCGCGAACCCGAGCATGCTCGCGCCGGTGGTGTTGCAGCCGGTTATGGTGTGGTCGCGCGTAATGCTCAGATAGATGTCCGGCGAATTCTCAAACAGATCGAAATACAACTGCTCCGATCGCCTCAGCCGGTCGAAGAGCTGCGCATTGTTCAGCGCAACGCTAATCTGGTTGCCGAATGCCTCCATCAGCTCGGCCTGCTTGGGAGTGAACATCCCGAACTCGTTTCCGGCGACAACCAGCACGCCCAGCACGCCATCTTGCGACACGAGGGGAATCGAAGCCCAGAACTGAATCCCCAACTCCTTCAACTCCTCATCAATGTGCCCAATCGAATCGGTGATGCGCTCGCTCTGCACGCGGGGCTGATGAAGCCACGTCGAGACGGGAATGACGGAATTCAACGGGAGGTGAATGAAATCCCGGGAGCTGCCCCGCGAGCTTTTCATCACCAATCTCTCATTCTCAAGAAGGTAAATCCACCCAAAGCGAGTGTTGAGCAGCTCGGTTGCTTTGTTGAGTGCAGATTGGAGGACGTACTCAAGCTCGACGGATCGGTTGACGGCTTCGGCAATGGTGCTGATCGCGAGCAGTTGCCGGCGCTGCTCATCGATCTGACGCGCATACTTCAACGAGAAGACAACGCTGAAGAATCCGATCAGCCCGACGGCGAGAACACTAATGAAGTCAGTCCAGCGCAGCGTTTCGCCCGTCAGCAGAATGGCAGCAACAATCGTGGCCATCGTAACGATGACTGCCGTCGAGGCTACGACCTGGGCTTGCTCCACCAGCCCAAAATCCCGAATGAACTGCTTCACGACTTTATACGGATTCAGCATACGTGACGCAATGTACGAAAGGGAACTCCGACAGGCAAGGAAAGGAGGCGTGGTGAGATCGCGAAACTGCGCGACGGCAATCCATTAAAAAAAAGTCCCGCCGGGTGACGGGACTTGGTGAACCACTATGGAGACTGATTATTTCCCGTTCTTCTTCTGCAGAATTGCGTCCTTTGCAGCTTTTGCCACGCGGAACTTCACCACGGTTTTGGCCGGGATCTGAATCGCTTCGCCTGTTGCGGGATTGCGACCCATACGCGCAGCACGCTCAACCATCACAAGTTTTCCGATTCCCGGAATTGTGAATTGGTTTTTCGCCTCTCTGTAAGCAAGGGCCGAGAGCTCATCGAAAATAGCTGCAACTTGTTTGCGCTTCATGCCGAACTTCTCTGCGAAGTGCGCCAAGATCGCCGATTTGGACATTGCTTTCGCCATACGTCTCCTTGATGATGTGGGTGTTGTAGTAACTTATTGAAACCTATACTTGTGGTGCGTCGTTTAATCGCCGAAAAGATAGAGATTTCTTGGAAAGAATCAAACAGCTGTTATCAAAATCCTCAATGAAATCAGGGGTTTTGAATTGTGGGCTGCCAACGCAATTTTTGAGCCATTTCAGCCAAATCTCGCCAGCCGTTTTCTTATTGATTTTGAAGGACTTACCTAGAATTCGTCGAGAGGAAGTAGTGCGGCTTCGCCATCCGACGTCACGATTTCGACCGGACATTTGGGGAGTGATGAAAGAAAAATTCTTCCGTAGCGCTTCTTCACGACTCGTGAATCCAGAATTGTCACCATTCCTCTATCCGATGTTGAACGGAGAAGTCGCCCGACACCCTGACGAAATTTGAGCACTGCTTCGGGAAGCGAGTATTCGAAAAAAGAATTGCCGCCGCGCTGCGCGATGCTTTCCAGCTTGGCCTCGATGAGCGGATGATTCGGCACAGCAAACGGAAGTCTGGTAATGATGACGTGTTCGAGCGCTTCACCCGGAACATCGACGCCTTGCCAAAAACTTTCCAGCCCGAACAGAACGGAATGAACGTCGCGCTTGAACTCTTTGAGAAGTTCGTGTCGCTGATAGTCGAAGCCTTGCACAAGGAGCGTGATGCCGCGACCGGCAAATTCGTGCGCAAGCTGACGCGCGATCGATTGCATGAGCAGCGTGCTTGTGAAGAGGACGAGCGCTTTGCCTTTGGATCGATCGATGCTCTGCATAATCCAATGCGGCAACGCGGTCGCGAAGCCGGCGGCGTCCGGTTCGGGCATCTGTTGCACGATGCAGAGTTTCATCTGTGTGTTGTGGTCGAACGGCGAATCGAGAATCAACCCATCGATGCCGACCGCCCCGATGCGCCGCTGGAAGTAGTCGAGCGAATTGTTGACAGCAAGCGTTGCGCTCGTGAGAACCGCCGACGTGCCATTGCGGAAAATGCGCGGCCCGATTGTCTCGGCAATGTTCGACGGCGCAGCGCAGAGCGTAATGTTGCCGTTGCGACCGGCGCCCAGCTCGATCCAGTATGTGAAATCGAATTCCGTTTGCTCAAGAAACTCGCCGATCAGCACTTGAGCTTCCCACAAGTATCTTCTCGCCGCCGCGATCTCGTTCTGTTCGGCCTCGCGCTTCGTTGACGCTTGAATCTTCTCTGCTTCCCGATCGAGTCTTGTGAGAGCGGCAGTCAGTGTATCATCAACTATGTACGGATGGCGAACACGGAATTCTTTCGCCTGCGAGTCCTTCGACAAGACGACCTGGCGAATCGTTTCGAAGAATTCCCATGCAGCGTCATGCGTCTCATCGCACAATGCCCGAACGGCTTTCTTCTGCCGCGCAAAGAGTCCCCTTTTTGTTTTCGGATTGAAGAATCGATGAATCGCGGAGAGCAGCTGATAGCGCGAGATGTTCTTCCCGATGCCGAGGCCCGCGACTGACTCCAGCGTATGCGCCTCATCGAAAATCACGAAGTCATCGGGATAGATGTACTGCTCGTCGGATTCCTGCAACGCCATCAGTGTAAAGAAGAGCGCATGGTTTATGATGACAACGTTTGCCGAGCGCACGCGCTCTTTCGTCTGCTGGAAGAAGCATTGCGATCCGCAGATGACAGAACTGCATACGCCTTTCTCCGAACAGACCATCTCCCACACGCTGGTGCTTGGCGTGAAGCCAAGGTTCTCCATATCACCATCGACTGTCTTGAGCGACCACTCAAATATCCTCTGCAGTTCGTTCTGTTCATCATCGCTGAACAACGAGGCGGTGGCAGACATTGCTCTCTGCAGGCGAGTCGTGCAGAGATAGTTTCGCCTCCCTTTCAGAAGCACGGCATGGACTTCTTTCGCGCCTAATATCGCCTGGGCGATTGCGACATCCTTGCGAAAGAGTTGTTCCTGCAGGTTCTTCGTGTGTGTTGAGATGACGGCTTTGCGTTTCGCGCTGCGCGAGTACAGTATGGCGGGAATAAGATACGCCAACGACTTTCCAACGCCCGTAGGCGCCTCGACAATCAAGTGCTGGCGCGACTCCAGCGCCTCTGCTACTGCAGTCGCCATCTTTCTCTGCTGCCCGCGGTATTCAAACTGCTGAAGCTTCGAGAGTGCGCCGCACTCCGAGAAAATCTCGTCAACCGTTTGAACGAACTCCGTCATATTGCCTGCTGCTGAACAGTCTGCAACTGAACAGTTTGCAACTGAGCAGTTTGCAACTGAAATGCGCTGAACTTCTCGATCAACTCCGCCGGCACAGCCACGGGGCGATGAGTTTTGAGATTGAGAAAAATGCCGGATTGCTCTGCCGTTGCAGCGACCTTTCCTTCATGAAGAAGTTCGTGCTCAACGCTCCAGCGAACTCCCTCAAGTTGTGTAACCCAAACCCTGCCTGTGAAGCGATTGAACAAGCGCAGGGGTCGCTTGTACTCAATTGACGTCCGGGCGAGAATCGGTGACTGGCCTTCGTTCACAAAACGTTCCAGCGGGTAATACGCCTGCAGCATCGTGTTCCGCAAGTCCTCAAGCCATCGGATGTACACTGCATTGTGTACGTACCCGACGTAGTCAACGTCGTAAGATTTGACCTCGAATGCGATTTCGGTTTCGAACGGGCGGTTGAAATGTGCTGGCATTGACGGCTACATGACTATGATTGAACCAAGCAGGATTCTATATAAACTCATTTCTAAAATATGAAAAGAGAGAACAGTAAACTATCGGTATGTTGCAAACCATGTGCGAGGGAGGTATATTTGTTCCAGAACATAAGCCGACTACATTTCCTGCCATGATCACACGTGAGGCTGTCGCAACGAAGATTGCTTCTTATCTCCAGGAGACAATCACGCTGAATGAGATTGTTGCATGGGCTGAGAATGCGATGCTGGATGGAGAGTTTGATGAAGCGAGCGCAGACACGCTCACAGATGTTGTTTCTCGACTCGGCATAGCCGACGTGCGGGCGTTCGGTCTCACATGGGATGACTGCCGGGATTTTCTCAGCCGACTTGGCTATGACGCGCATGTTGAAGTAGTTGCACTATAACGCCGTTCTATCTACCACGCCGACTTCATATTTTGTTTCATTCCACATACTATGTGTGTGGAGGAAATGCTCATGAAGAACATCACACTTGCTATGGACGAGAAGACCATCAAACTCGGACGAGAGTACGCACGAAAACACAACCTGACCCTGAACTCATTGATTCGAAGTCTTCTCGAACAAACCGCTCGCAGAACGCCATCACATTGGCTCGAGGAATCTTTCGCGCTCATGGATGAGGCTAACGCAAAATCTCGCGGCAGGAAGTGGAAGCGCGAGGATTTATATCGAGTGCGTTGAAGGTTCAGTGACAAGCGCGTCTTCTCGCCTCACACATTCCTCGCCCTCTTCACCACCTCATCTTGCTCCGCTTGATGCACTTTGAATGAGCCGGTTGCTGTCGCGGCACTCGCTGCGCGTCCGACATACGCGAGTCGCTGGTCGTGCTGCAGCAACTCAGAAATGAGCGGACGAACAAACGCCCACGCTCCCATGTTCTGCGGCTCTTCCTGACACCACACGATGTCGCGTGCATGCGAATACTTCTTTGCTACTGCTTCAATCTGTTCTGACGGAAAAGGATAGAACTGCTCGAGTCTCACGACTGCAATTGCAGCGTTCGGATGCAACGCTTGTTCGGCAAGCAAGTCGTAATACATTTTGCCGCTGCAAAGTAGGAGTCGCGTCACCGCGTCGGCGTTGCTGATGCCCGGATCGTCGATGACTTCGCGGAACGAGCCGGACAGAAAATCATTCTGCGACGAAACAGCTTTCGGATGTCGCAACAAACTTTTTGGCGTCATGATCACGAGCGGCTTCCGTTTGTTATCGCGCATCTGCCGCCGCAGCACGTGAAAATATTGCGCCGGCGTCGAGCAGTTGACAACCTGAAGATTCTCCTCCGCACAGAGTTGCAGGAAGCGTTCAAGTTTTGCGCTGGAGTGTTCAGGCCCTTGCCCCTCGTAGCCGTGCGGTAACAGCAGCACAAGATCGCACGACTCTTGCCACTTCGCCTCCGAGCCTGCAATGAACTGATCGATGATCACTTGCGCGCCGTTGGCAAAATCGCCGAACTGCGCTTCCCACAACACCAGCGTCAACGGATCGGCAACGCTGTAACCAAACTCGAAGCCGAGCACAGCCGCTTCAGAGAGCAGACTGTCGTACACCGCGAACATCGCCTGACCCTGCTTCACATGATTCAGCGGAACATACTCGCGCCCGCTGTTCGCGTCGTACAATACCGAATGTCGCTGACTGAACGTTCCTCGTCCGCTGTCTTGTCCGCTCAGCCGCACCGACGTTCCTTCGATCACGAGCGACCCAAACGCCAGCGCTTCGGCAAACGACCAATCGATTTTCGCATCACCCTCGAGAAGCAGTGCTCGCTCATCTAGCAACCGCTGGAGTTTGGGATTGACGTTGAATCCTTCAGGCAACGTCGTCAGGGCTCGCGTGATCACGTGCAGAGTGTCGAGATTGACTGATGTTGCCGCACTCGGCTGCACTCTCGCCAATTCTTCCGCCGATACCGCCAACGGATGATCGGGCTTGAAATGCGTCTCACGTTTCTGCGATGCTTCGAATGCGCGTTCATAGCGTTGCTTTGATTCATCGATGATGTCATCGAGCTGCTCTTTCGTAATCAACTTCTGTCGCAGTAAACGTTCGGCGTACAACTGCCGCACCGAGGGATGCTGTTTGATCTTCTTATACAGCAGCGGCTGCGTGTAGCTTGGCTCATCGCCTTCATTGTGTCCGTGCCGGCGATAGCAGAACATATCGATTACGACATCCTTCTTGAATGCACGCCGGTATTCAAGTGCAAGACGCATCACGCGCACACATGCTTCAGGGTCGTCGCCGTTCACATGAAAGATCGGCGCCTGCACCATCTTTGCCACATCGGTGCAGTATGGTGTTGACCGCGCATCCTCCGGCGTCGTGGTGAATCCGATTTGATTGTTGATGATGATGTGAATGGTGCCACCAGTTCTGTAGCCGTGCAGCTGCGAAAGATTCAGCGTCTCGGCGATCGTGCCTTGTCCGGCAAACGCCGCGTCGCCGTGAATCAGAATCGGAAGAATGCGCTCGTGCGCACCGTCGTTCATGCGATCTTGCTTCGCACGCGCAATTCCCTCGACAACGGAATTCACCGCTTCAAGGTGGCTGGGGTTGGATGCGACGGAAACCGCAATCGTCTTTCCATCCAACCTCTTGTGAACGCCGCTCGCGCCCAGATGGTACTTCACATCGCCGGAACCTTGCGTGCTGCTCGGATCGACGTAGCCTTCGAACTCCGAGAAAAGCTTTGCGAGCGGCTTGCCGATCGTGTTGGCAAGAATATTCAGCCTGCCGCGATGCGCCATGCCGATTACAGCTTCCTTCACATCTACTTCAGCGGCCTCGTCGAGCAACGTGTCGAGAATTGCCATCATCGCTTCACCGCCTTCGAGCGAGAAGCGTTTGTGCCCGATGAATTTTGTGTGAAGGAATTTTTCCAATCCTTCGGCAGCGGTGAGCTTCCTGAGAATTTGCAGCCGGCGTTCCTGCGAAATCTCCTGCTGGTTGCGCGCCGGCTCCATCCGATCTTGCAGCCATTGCTTCTGCTTCGTGTCCTGAATGTTCATGTACTCGACGCCGATGGTGCCGCAGTATGTTTCGCGCAAGATGTCGAGAATCTCGCGGAGCGTTGCGCGTGGCGTTCCTCCCAATCCGCCGGTGATGAAGTCGCGATCAAAATCCCAGAGCGTCAATCCATAGAATGCCGGATCAAGCTCGGGATGATGTCCCGGCTTGTTCACGAGCGGGTCGAGATGCGCGATGAGATGCCCGCGCACGCGGTACGCGTTGATGAGCTGCAGGACGCGGGCTTGCTTTTCAATGTGCGCTTCGGTTTGACTCGCGCCGCCAATCATGGGATGTTGATCGGTTTGCCAGCGAACCGGCTCGTACGGAATTTCGAGATCGCCAAAGAGTGAGTCGTAGAAGTGGTTTTCGCCAAGCAGAAGCGTGTGCACCCGCGCGAGAAATTGCCCGGACTCCGCTCCCTGAATCACGCGATGATCGTACGTGCACGTCACCGTCATCACTTTGCTGATGCCGAGCGCGGCAAGCGCCTCGCGCGACATGCCGTGATTCTCTGCCGGATGGTTGATTGCGCCGGTCGCGATAATCGCGCCTTGCCCCGACATCAGGCGCGGCACCGACGCTATCGTGCCGACCGTCCCGGGATTCGTCAGCGTAATCGACGTTTCTTGGAAGTCCGTCGGGTCGAGCGTGTTGCTACGCGCCTTCTTGATGATGTTGTCGTATGCCGCGACGAACTGCGCGAAGTTCATCTCGTCGGAATTCTTGATGTTGGGGACAACGAGCGAACGCGTTCCATCCTTACGTGTGAGATCGATCGCCAGCCCGATGTTGACATGCGGGCGCTCGGCTTTGTGCGGCACTCCGCCGATACGCGCAAACGCGGCGTTGAGATTCGGATACTCATTCAGCGCCTTTACCATCGCCCACGCGATGATGTGTGTGAACGAGAGCTTGCCGCCTGTTCGTATCGCGAGATACTGATTGAGCAGCCGGCGGTTTTCCTCCAACACCTTCACGGGAATTGTTCTGATTGATGTCGCGGTCGGGAGCGAGAGACTCGCCTCCATGTTCTCGACGATTTTTGCTGCGACGCCGCGAATAGCGGTAGCGGGCGCGGATGGTTCAGGTTGTGGGATTGGTGGATTGATGGATGATTGGATTGTTGGACGCGTGACAGTGGAGAGCTCCGTCGCGGGTTGAGAGCCATTGTGGGATTTCAAGAACATGGCGAAGTACTGTTGCCACGTTCTGCTGACCGCTGCGGGGTTCTTCAGGTATTCCTCAAACATCTCCTCGACTAATCCCGCGTTGGGACCGAACTCCTCAAACAGCGCCTGCATCTGTTTTGCGGTGACTTCCATGACTCTCTCTTGACAATGAACGATTCCTCTGACGCAAGATAGCAAAAGTGACCGAGGCAATCCAGAGTGCGTTATTGCGGATTGGGGACTTGGGATTTGGGATTTGTTTGATAATTGAAATTTGAAATTTGTTTTTGGATGAACCGATGGTGCGGAGCTACGCTACACGCGACATGCCGTAGAAAAATGTGTTACGCGCGTGTACTATCTTGCGATGGCCAAAGACATTTTCTTCTTTCTTGACATTCGCGTCACCCCTGTCTATATTTGAATAGTTCTTTGTTCCCAAACATTGAAATTGCACACGCGACCGGAATTGCTGTGGGGACAAGGGGGATGTACACCTGCCGTATCGTACCTGCCTTGACTGCTCGCAC
>JACRFA010000138.1 GCA_016218065.1 Ignavibacteriota bacterium
AAATCCGACGAGAACGACAACGATGCAGATGACCGAGGACAGTGACCGACTTGCGACCAATGACAGACCGACCTCCGACTTCTGACTTCTGGCTTCAACTCACTCCCCCTTTGGCGGCGACCAGCCGGCTCGCTTCCACTCAACAAGCTCGATCGTGATGCTGCCGAGAACGACTTTCATTTTCGCTTTGATCGGAATGGCCGCCGTATCGTCCGTGAACCACCCGACGAATTCGCCTGTCAGTCCGAAGATGCCTTCGAACTCGGCAAGCCCTTCGAGTGTCAGCACCTTGACGGGAAACGGAATCGCATCGATAGTCTCGGTGGTTTGCTCGCAGGGCATGTAGAAATTCGTGTAGCCCGCTTTGCCGCGCACGAGCGTCGGAATGCGGATGCCCCGTTGATCGTGCACGTGCGCGCGGGCGTAGTAGAGAATCGATGTGCCATCCTGAAAGCGATCATACGGCAGCTTGAGGGTGTCGAACGTCGGCGCTTGCTGCGATTGTGCATGCGGCGTGTTGACCACCGCATGTTCCGTCACGTACATTCGCGTCGCGGGATTGAAGAAGTACCGCTGTCGTTGACCGCTGCCGCTGTTCATCTCAAACAGCGAAGCGCCAACCGAAAAGAGGGACGAGTCCATCTCCGAAGTCGACTCTGCATGAAAGTCGACGAACGGAAGGTCATACGAATCGGTGTAGGCAACCGAGCCGTACACTCCCTTTGGCGCATTGGCCGACGCGGGCAGCATCTGCACGCGAATCTTGCCGAGCTTGAACCATGTCCAGCTCACTTCATACACAAGCTCTTCGTTCACCTGCATCACGTCGGAAACTCGCGTGCGGGTAGAGGTGTCGGGCGTTGGCGCAATGAGCGTCCCGATGATAACGCTGACGAGCAAAACGATGAAGGAGTTCATCAGAGTCTCAGGAAGTTTTGAAGGAACACTCCTGAAGATATGAAAAACGGAGATTTTCGGTAAGCGCCGGGGAAGAAATCCCGATTGAGCTACAGTTGCCGCAACCGCGCTCTGATTTTTGTCACAAGGCCGGAAGGTTGAAACTGCGCATGGCGCACGCCGTGGTCCACGCAAGTGGCAAGGGCTTCTTCGGTGATGCCGAGCCGTTCAAGAACCGGCGTTGTTTCTTTGGGAGATTTTCTTTCTTGACGTTCCTGTTCGACAATCCTGAGAGCATCTTCACGTGTCATCTGGCCATCGCGGATTTCGGCGCTGTAGCGCAGCGTGCTTTGCGTAAGTTCCGGGATCTTCTGTTCACGGATGTAGTAATGCACAAGCGGTTCGGCAATACAATCGATGTGTTCATCCCTGTCGGGCAAGCGCTTCCAGCCCATCTCCTGCGAGATCACGCGAAAGATTTCTGCGTAGTTCCACTCGAAGTAGTCGGGCATATACAGATCAATCCGACCGGTTCGCAAGCGGCCGCGGGAGAGCAGAAACATCCCTCGTTGCAACTTCCCCCACAATGATCTGTCATAGAGCAACGCGCCAACATTCCCGTCGAACGGATGCTGCTTCAGCACCTTTCGGAAGAAGGAGATGTTTCCATCCTGGAAAATCTCGGGTGCGAGCCGTTCTTCTGTGCGCCGGCTCGTTCCTTTCAACACCAGCGGCACATCGAAGGTATCGGAAATCATGAACTCGCCCGCGGTAATGCCGCGCATGCACACCGGACAAAACATTCCTGCGTGTTTCAAGAAATGGCGGTAGAGCGACATCATCATGTCGGGGTTTGGTCTGTACGTGACGAGGTCTGCACCGGAGGCGTGAGCAGCAGCGCGAATGTTTTCCTTCGCCACGTCGGATTGAAAGCCATTGTCGAACGTATAGCACAGCACGCGCAGCTTATAGACTTTGGAGGCGAGGTAGAGAACGTACGTGCTGTCTTTTCCCCCGCTCAGTGGAACGAGTGCGTCATAGGAACGCGATCGCCTTTTCGCAATGGTAACGAACTTCTCGAAAGAAGCTTTTCGCTCTGCTTTGCTGCTTCTCCAATCCCCGTACAGCTTGAAATACTCTTCGCAGTGATTGCAAACGCCGTCAGTATTCAATGTAAGTCCAGGATACGAATCCGGTGTAACGCAGATGGTGCAGCGGTTCATGGTTGTTCCTCGAGAGGAGTTCGATTTCGTTTTGCTTGTGCAGTTGATGAAGGGGGAATATGGGGGAAGGCAAGTAAGGACTTCAAAGTCCCGCTTGAAAATTGCTAAAACCCTTCACTCATTTGTATGACCCCAATCACCGCGTTGAGATTGACTTTCTCAGAATCGAAATCTTTTTGCGCAGTTACCTTTGTGCCTGCCGGGAAAATGATGAGCCGGGACGCTTGCGATTTGCTTTGTCGTGCGGTCAAGGAAGAGTAACTGCTCACAGAGAGAAGAACGGGAGAAGAACGTGTTAGCTTTCGCCGAAGAAATCTACTACTTGGTTCTGTCAAACGCAATTCCGTTCGGATACTATTTGTGACCCTCTCCTTTTTGCGAAGCTCCGTTCCTCGTCACAGATCACCGTTTTGTGTCGTGATACGCGACGAATTGCCCCTCGTCTTTCGACAGAGTATATTGTCACAACCATCATCATATCATGTTCAAGCATTCCGCGCGACAATTTGCTTGCTCGGCGCGTCTAACTATCAGATGATATCACCCGCGCATGCACGATGAATCGGCTCTAATCGGCCTTGCACGACAGAAGAGTAGGAAAGCGTTCACCCGGTTGTACGAACTTCACGTTGAGTCGCTTTTCCGGTTCCTGCACAAATTCTCGTCCAACGACATCGAGTTGGAAGAGTGGGTCCAGCGTGCTTTCATCAAGGCGTTCAGAAGCATTGATTCGTTCGACGGACGATCGCGCTTCGGCTCGTGGCTCTTCAGAATCGCAATCAATGAAATGAAATCGGATCGGAGACGCCTGCGGCAACTTGAAGAGATGCCGGAGGAACTGGCGGGCGAGTCGAACATCGATGACGACTTTGCGTGGCGTTCGACGATGGATGTGCTGCTCAACGAACTGAGCGAACAAAAGCGTATGGTGTTCATCTTGTTCGAGGTGGAGGGATACTCTCACGCGGAAATCGCAGCGATGCTTGAGATTCATGAGGGAACGTCTCGCTCATTGCTCATGCGCGCAAAACAGGAGTTGAAAAAGAAGTGGACAGCGGAGGTACAATGATTTCTCCAGAAGATTTCTATTCCAACAAAGATCTCCCGTCGCGTGCAACAAAAAAAGCGATGTGGCGACGCATTGAGCAGGCACTTCCCCGACCACACGCACCTCTGCTGATGGTCAGTGATAGACGGAGTTTTGTGTATGGAATGGCTGCTGCATTTGTTCTCTATCTGGCTGGCGTCGGGGCGTTCAATCTCATCAAACAGAGTATTGAGGCGGCTCAGTCGCCGGAAGTTCGATTGGAAAAGGCGTATCAATCTGCAATCGGCGAGTTGGAGTCGATCGTCCCCTCGTACGTTACTCGAACGATGGATGCGCCGCACGAACAGGGAAAGCAACACTCCCGCGAGCAGCAACTCACGCTCGTGAATGAAGCTCTCGCCGGCATTCGCTACGAGATCGACCGCAACGGACCTTCGTCTGTTACGTCCGAGCGCGTGCGCGACCTGTACAGCCTGAAGCTTCGCATTCTACAACAGATGGTTGAAAACGGAGACATCGAGCTATGAACCTTCCTCTGAAACAAATCGTTGTCGCCCTCGCGCTCATTGCCGGGGCGAACACATCCGCGGCCGCGTCGAAGGAAATCGATCAGCATTTCAAGGTTGATGCGGGGCAGAAGATCGTGATCGAAGGATTTTCCGGCTCGCGTATCCGGTTCTCTTCGTGGAACAAGCCGGAGGTGTACGTTCATCTCACAGTGAGCATCTCCGCATCTGATGAAAAGTATGAGCAGCAGTTCATTGACGCGGTCAAGATTGAAGAGCGGCGTTCTGCAGATGCTGTTGTGATCCGGTTTGATGATGCCGGTAACACGATCAAGCAGACGCGTTCACTCTGGGAAGGCGTGAAGTCGCTCTTCGGCATGCGATCGGTTTCACGCGAAGTCCACGGCGAGATTTTCGTACCTGTAGGGAACGACCTGACGGCAAACATCCCGTATGCGAACGTCTCGCTGGAGAACATGAACGGCAACATCCGCATTACTGGGTCGAGCAATGAACTGACGCTGCGCAACTGCACATCGCTGGAAATGATCGCCAACGACTACGGAAAGACGCTCATTCAGAATTCCGGCGGGAACCTCACGCTCACGGGACAAAGCGGGACGATATCGGTGGAAAACTTCGACGGCGCCATCTCATGCAATGCGCCGTACGGCAAGCTTCGCTTTTCGCATATACGAAAGCCGCTGAAAGTTCGGTCGCAAAGTGGAGAGATCACGATCGACGACGTGCAGGGAAATCTCAACGTCGCATCAGACTACTCGCCTATCAGCATCATGAATGTCGCGGGCTTTGCTGAAGTGCAATCGCAAAGCGGAACGATCACGATCCGGCAAGTTGATGGCGCAAGTGTCAAGTCTGATTATTCAAAAATTGAACTCGCAAATGTGACGGGCAAGGCGAATCGCGAGATCGTCATCGGGAATCAATCAGGCTCGATTGCGGTAGCCGATGTTGTCGGCAATCTTCGCATCGACGGCGCGTACTCGCGCATCACGATGAACGACGTGAAGGGCAACGTCCGCGTCACGTCGCAGAGCGGAAGCGTCGCCGGCGAGAACATCGACGGCGACTGGGATTCTGAGACGCAGTACTCGAGTGTACGAGTCAGCCGCCTGAATGCGAAACAAGTGCGGGCGTCGAACAGCAGCGATCCGGTGAAGTTCGATCTGACCTCCGTCCCGAATTCCATCAGCATTCGAAATCAATACGCCGATGTCGCGATCAATATGCCCAGAGGTTTCAGCGGTGAAGTGAATCTGGATGTCGAGTACGGAACCATTGCATCGAATCTGCCGATCAATGTGAAAAACAAATCGAACTCTGCATACGCGGTCGGCAAGGTTGGGTCAGGAAGCGGCTTGATCTCGATTGAAACCACATCCGGCAAGATTTCTCTGATGGAAAAGTGAGGCGGGTCGGGATTGGTACCCACCCTCTCAGTAAGAATTCACAATTACCTATTCGCCGTTAGGAATTGCTTTCTATCAGGCGCCCAACCGCGCCTGACGAATCGACCCCTCCGAATTCAGCTTTCGCAAAGTTGCTCCTCTTTCCCACGTCAAGTATATTGTCTTCGAATTCCTTGAACTCCAAGGCTTCACCAATTCTCATCACAACGAACTCACACGAACGTTTCATGCAGATTCAATTTCAAGGCGCAGCACGCACGGTGACAGGCTCGATGCACGTCCTGACCGTGAACGGCAAGACGATATTGCTCGATTGCGGCACGTACCACGGCAGGCGCGAGGAATCGCGCAAACGCAACGAAATTTTTCCTTTTGATCCGAGTTCCATCGATGCAGTGGTGCTGTCGCATGCGCACATCGACCACTCCGGCAATCTGCCCACACTCGTCAAGCAAGGATTCCACGGCGCCATCTACGCCACGCTGGCCACCAAAGATCTCTGCAACGTGATGCTGCGCGACAGCGCGCACATCCAGGAGAAGGACGCAGAGTTCGTCAACAAGAAGCATCTGAAGAAGCGGCTGCCTCCGGTTGCGCCCCTCTACACGATCGACGACGCGGAAGATACGATCACGCTCTTTCAGGGAATCAAGTATGGCGAAGAGTTCCCGGTAGTGGATGGGATCGATGCGCGGTTCGAGGACGCGGGACACATTCTCGGCTCCGCATCGGTGTCGCTCACGCTGCGCGAGAATGGAAAGAAGGTGATGCTGGCGTTCACGGGCGATCTCGGCAGGCCGCGACTCCCCATCTTGCGCGACCCGGTGTTCATCGGCGACGCGGATTATCTGATCAGCGAGAGTACGTATGGCGGCAGATTCCACGCGCCGATTGCCGCGATGGAGGAACAGTTGCTGGATCCGCTGCGACGGGGCATCGACCGCGGCGCAAAGATGATCATCCCGGCGTTCAGTGTTGGTCGCACGCAGGAGATTGTGTATGTGCTGCACAACCTGAGCGAGCAGGGGAAAATCGACAACCTGCCGGTCTTCGTCGATAGTCCGCTCTCGATCAACGTGACCAACGTATTCAAGACCCATCCCGAATGCTTCGATGAGGAAACGCATCGCATCCTGAAGCAGCCGCGGAACAACGACCCGTTTGGCTTCGCACGGCTCACGTACATTCGTGATGTGAACATGTCCAAAGAGTTGAACGATCGGAAAGGTCCCTACATCATCATCTCTGCTCAGGGTATGTGCGAAGCCGGTCGCATCCTCCATCATCTCTCCAACTCTATCACCGATCCGAAAAACATGGTGATCATCGTCGGGTATCAGGCCGAACATACACTCGGCAAGCGGCTCGTGATGAAAGAACCCGTCGTCAATATCTTCGGCGAGCCACACGAGTTGAAAGCAGAGGTAGTCGTGCTCAACTCCTTCTCCGGGCACGCGGACAGGAACGAGCTGTTGGAGTACACGCACCGATTTGATCGAAGGCGTCTTCGTCAGACGTTCCTGGTTCACGGAGACTTTGATCAGTCAGAGAAACTCGCAGCGGGAATGACCGAGGCCGGAATGTCGCGTGTCAGCATCCCGGAGCGCGGCGACGTGGTGGAACTCGCTTAACTGCAAACGCATGGAAGCAGCTTCTCAGGATTCAGTGATGCCGATGCGACGAGACGGAGTGACGGGAGGATGGTCTCGCCTCGCGACGGTTGTCGTCCTTCTGACATCCGTTGCTGCTGCCCAGGACACACAACGTGAGGCGTACGAGCCATTGCCCGACTCACTCGCGCGACGGAACGTTGCAAGCATCCTCTTTGAGCGCAATCTCAATACGTTCAACTGGACGGGAGCCGTCATTGTTGATACCAACTCGTTCGGCAGCCGCATTCGTCTCAACGAGCTGTTCACCTCAAACATCATTCTCCTGGAGGGAACGCCCGCGCAGCGCTTGCGCAGCGATCATCAGCGGCTCGCGCTTTCCGTCAATCATCCAGTGAACAACGAACTCAGCGTTGCGGGCGAATGGCTGTCATCAATCTACTCCGACAAAAAATCTGTCGGGTTGAGCACAACCGCGAGTAATTCCGTGCTCGGCGGAATTGAGTATCTCCCCAACGAGTTCCTCGCGCTCAGCCCGATGATCGGACACCGCTGGGACAACCAAGCCGGCGCACGCGACAAAGGCTTGACCTACGAACTTGGCGCGCGCCTAAATCCGCTCGATCTCGATGGCTACCATTTCGAAGGGAACGCGCAGTTTCACCAGGACCGGCTCGACCCGCGGCTGCTGGAGCAGCATTTTGCACACTTGAAAACGGAGAAGACATTCATCGGCAGAACGCGTGACAGCCTCGACATCGGTTTCACGCGCAATCGCCGGGAGTTCTACGCGTTCTCGTCGGGAACGATGGAAAGCAGAATCGAAAACGCGTTCTCCTTCGCCAATCTGCTCAACTACGAATTCTCCTCCAGCTTCGCGACGGCGTTGTTCGTGAACGTGTACAGTCGCGTTCTCGACAAAGATTTTCGCTCGCTCACCGCGATGCCCACGCAATTCAACACCGGCATCGATGAGTTCCGGCTCGATGCATCTATTGACGCCACGTATCAGGACGAAGAGACGGGCATGCTTGCCACAACGCGATTCACGCGCAGCGAACGGAGCGAAAAGCATTTCATCAAAGCGCCCACCGCCGGCGCGCGTGAACGGCTCGCGCAAGATCAAGAGACGCGGAAGGATAATTTCGCCGTCCGTACGGCGCTCTCGGCATTACTCGACTTCCCGTTCACGCGATCCGATCGTGCACTGCTTTCGGGCGCCGCCAGCATTCTCCGTTATGATACGCCGGCGGATTCGAATTTTGAAGATCGCGATGAGCTGCTGGTCGTCTTCTCGCTCTCGACCATGCATGCGGTGAGCCGCGCTCTTGATCTCTCGTTCACGCTCGACGGTACACTGAACCACATTGTGTACCTGTTCAGCGAGCGGAGCGCCAACAACAACATCAACCGCGTGCTTCGGTTTGCACCGCGTACACTATTCCGGCCGTTTACCAACTTCACCTCAATGAACGCGTTTGAAGTGCTCGCCAACTACACCGTTTATGATTTCGAAGATCGTGCAACGCAGGTGCGGAGTTTTTCGTATCGGCAGTTTGGATGGATGGATTCAACGTCGCTTGATTTGTCGCGCACGCTGGGACTTGATTTTTTCGCGTACTTGAAGTTATATGATCGCGGGCAGTTGAACTGGAGTGAGTTCTCCGAACGCCGCGAGAACTCGTTCATCGACAAGACGTACGCCTTGCAGGCGCGGTTCATGCCTGAAGCAGGATTGCTGTTCGCTGTCGGCGTCAGGTACTTCAGTCAAACACGATATACATACGTCGGTCAGGACCGGAAACTGGATTCGTTTGTGCGAAGCGTCGGGCCGACATGCTTGATTGTATGGCAACTCAGCCGGCGCAGCGAGGTGGGCATTAAAGGATGGTACGAACAACGGCGGCTGGGCGACGGCTCATCAAAATCTCTCACGAACATGACGATGAATATCAACATCACTCTGTAAGGAACTCCGATGGCGACCACATTGCGCATGACACTCAAGAGCAGCCCGAAGGCGATCGGGCGTGTCGAAGGATTTCTTCAGCGGGTGAAGATGAAAGTGGACCTTGACGAAATTCATATGCACAAGCTGATGGTCTCCGTCACGGAAGCTGTGAATAACGCCATCATTCAGGGCAACAAATCCGACCCGACAAAGAGAGTGATCGTCGAATGCGATTGCGAGCATGATGGGTTGGTGCTGCGGGTGTCGGATGAAGGAAAGGGGTTCCGGCTGAAAAACATCCGGAACCCGCTGAGGGAAGAAAACCTCCTGCGCACGAGCGGCAGAGGAATTTTTCTCATGCGCACACTCATGGACAGCGTCGATTATCAGATGACGAAGACCGGCGCGACCGTGACGCTCGTGATGGGACTCAGGAAACAGTAGAGCAAACGACCAATCTCAAAAGCCGAATCACCAAAACAAACGCCAGGTCGCCGCCTCACACTATTGACTTGCGCAGCTTGTGTTTCAGATCGTGGATTTTGCGAATGGCCGCTTTGAACTCCGTGTGGTTCTTCGCCTGCAGCGCTGAGTCCTTTTTGAGCTTCAATTGTTTGATCTCAGCCTTCACTGCGCGTTTATCAATTCCCTTCACCTCATGATGCACATGACCTTCGATGCCAAGCGCAAGGCAGAGCGCCGGAAGCAGTTTCTCTTTATGCATTGTGCTCGACCCCTTCACTGCCTCGTGCTCGACGCCGTGTGCGATCTCGCGAAGCTGGGCCACGGTCATCTTACTTAACTGTTCATAGGTGTACGCCATAGCAATGATCCTCCGGGTTGGTATGATGGGAATCTGTTTGGTGTTCCAGAAGCAACTCCGGTGTGAAAATACGCGATGCGCAGGAGAGTTTCAATCGCCTAACGAGTTGTCAAAGAAATCCTGTTTGCTTGTCAACTCTGTCTTGCTTCACGGCGCTGGGTGCTTTTTCCCCCGCCTCTTCTCATTCTCTTTTTTGACAAAAGTGTGATCGACAAGTAGAGTCGACTCCTCCCGATTTTGGTCTCAAACGGTTCCATTTGGACTTCAAAACGCTGCTTCCCCTCTTTTCTCATTTCTGAAAATGAACATGACCGTTTTTCTCATGTTTGAGAAAGCATCTCAGACCCTTTCGGTCTTGATTTAATTCAAATCTGTCAATCCTCCCGATTATAAATGGGACAAGTATTGTCATCTTCGGCATGGGACTTGGATTATCAAGGACGTTCCTCCAACAACTCAAGGAAGTCGGGCAATGCAATTGACAATGACAGGCGAGTACGCTGTTCGTGCGATGATCCATTTGTCGACTCTGCCCTTTGGTACGATCATTCAGATTTCTGAAGTCTCGAAAGAATGGAACATCCCCGAAAACTTCCTCCGAAAAATTACAGCGCAGCTTGCCGGCGCCGACCTGATCACTTCGCAACGTGGCATCAACGGCGGAATCAGATTGAGTCGTCCGCCCGAGTCGCTCACGGTACTGGATGTCGTCGAGGCTGTTGAAGGAAAGATCTTTCTCAACAAGTGTTTGATATGCGATGGCTTCTGCCCGCGTGATGAATGGTGCCAGGTGCATACGTTGTGGGAAGAAGCCCAGGTCAAATTAAAAGAAATCCTCTCGAGCAAAAATCTTGCTCAACTTGCTGCAGACACTCTGAAGCGTCGAGCCGAGATACTGGAAGCACGGCAACAAACCTCTGCAGCGTAACTCGTTCTCAACAAAAAATATCCTATGTCAGCAGTACAAACGTTTCGGGTGGAACTCCCCGACATCGAGTATTGGCAGCGACAAATCAAGTGTCAGTGGGGCTGCCCGGTGCGCACCGACGCACGCGGGTACGTCATCGCAATCGCCGAAGGACGGTACTTCGACGCCTACAAGATTGCGCGTGCCCCGAATCCATTTGCCTCCATCTGCGGCCGCGTGTGCGGCGCGCCCTGCGAAGTGGAATGCCGTCGCGGCAGTATCGACGACGCCATCACGATTCGTGCGTTGAAGCGGTTCGTCACCGAGCAGCATGGCGTCGAGTCGGGCGATCCGGCGAAGACGATTGAGTTCTCCACGGCGCGTCGGGATGCAAACAATCCGAAAGCGGGAGCAAAAATCGCGGTGATTGGCGGTGGAGTCGCGGGCATGACGGCGGCGCATGATCTCGCGCTGCTCGGCTATAGCGTGACTGTCTTCGAAGCCGGCCCGGTAGCAGGCGGCATGCTGATGACCGGTGTTCCGACGTACCGGTTGCCGCGCGAGTTGGTGCAGATGGAGATTCAGGCGATTCTGAGTCTGGGAGTGGAATTGAAAACGAACATGCGTGTCGGCAATGACATCACCATTCCGCAATTGCGTGCGCAGGGATTCGAGGCGATACTGATCGCCGCAGGTTTGCAGCGCGGCCGCAATTTGCCGATCAAGGGCGTCGATCTTGATGGCGTTGTTCACGGCATCGACTTCCTGAAGGAAATCAACACAGGTGAAAAGACGAAGCTCGGTGAACGCGTTGTTGTTATCGGTGGTGGGAATGTTGCCTTCGACGTTGCCCGTACTGCTGTGCGTGTCGGCGGAAAATTCAGATCGGAGATGCAGGATTTCTACGAAGCAACGGACTCGGCACGCGAAGCCATACGCCATGGAGCGAAAGAAGTGCACATGGTGTGTCTCGAATCGCGTGAAGAAATGCCTGCCGATGAAATTGAAATCCATGAGGGCGTAGAAGAGGGCGTCATCCTTCACACGTCGCGCGGCCCGCTGGAGATTGTTGGTGAGAACGGAAAGGTGAAGGGACTTGCCACGCGCAAAGTAAAGTCCGTGTTTGATGAAAACGGACGCTTCAATCCGACATTTTCCGATGAGCCGGGTGAGATTATTCCCGCCGACACCGTCATGCTCTCCATCGGACAAACGCTTGATGATGCATTTGTGAAGGATGTTCCCGAGCTCGCTCTTGAACGCGGCATCGTCAAAATCGATCCGATTACAAAGAGAACAAACATTCCCGACATTTTCGCCTGCGGCGACGTTGCAGAAGGCGCCAAATTGTTCATCAACGCAGTTGCGTCGGGTCAGCGCGCCGCTGTGTCCATCGATGAGTTTCTTCGAAAGAAAGAAGTGCAGGAAGAACGTTTCGGCTATTTTGACTTGCCGGTCATTCAGCATCACATGCACGAAGGTTATCTGCAACTCGACCGCGTGAATCCGGCCGCGCTGGATGCCTCAGTCAGAGCGACGACGGAAAAGATTGTGGAAATCAATTATGAAGAGACGGTTGCCCAGGAACAGGGCGCACGCTGCCTCAAGTGTCACATCAATACAATATTCCATGGCGACCTGTGCATTATGTGCAACGGCTGCGTTGATGTCTGTCCGACGTACTGTCTGATGCTGGTTCCGCTCACGCAAATTGAACTTGAACCGCGGCTCGAGCAAGCGCTCGTGAATCGCTATGGCGTGAACGTGCGCGAGCTTGCAGAGAACGAAGGCTATCAAGCCGTGAAGCAACTCGGCTCGGCAATGCTGAAGGATGAAGAACTTTGCATCCGTTGCGGATACTGTGCGAAGCGTTGCCCGACCGGCGCAGTGACGATGGAGCATTTTTCATATTCCTCGCAATCCTGAACGAGCGGAGCGAGTGAAGGATATTGAAGCCGAAAGTCCGTACAGTTCGTTTGAATTACAGGTTTAGATTCTTCGCCCTTGAAAAGCAGGGACTCAGAATAGTATAGGAGAAAAACCAATGTTAGCATCCCTCTACTTACTCGTCTTTCTCAGCGTCGCGCTGGGAGTGATCTTTGCTCTCGGCTTCATCTACGCTGCAAAGACAAATCAGTTCAAAGATATCGAAGAGCCGAAGTACCAGATGATGCGCGATGAGGACTGACGGCTAAGAATTCACAATTCGTTGTTCACCATTTACAATTCTCTTCAGACACGGTTGAATTCTTAATTGTGAATTGTGAATTGATAATGATAGTGTTCATTCATGGAGAAGTCATGAAGAAGAAAAATATTCGCATGCAGCAACCGGAGATTGACCGCAGGACATTCCTCTCGACTCTGGGATGGTTCGGCGTGGCGATCTCCGGCGCCATAGCTGTGATGGGCAATCTGTTGTACCTGAAGCCTGCAGTCGATTACGGCCCGCCTTCGCGGATTCGCGTGGGCAAGCCCGAAGACTACAAGGAAGGCATCAAGGAAGTGATGGAGAATGATCGCGTTGTGGTTGTGCGTGAGAAGCAGGGCTTCGCAGCCTTGTCGGTGAAGTGCACGCATCTCGGATGCACTGTTGCGGTCTCCGAAGGCGGCTTCTCCTGTCCGTGTCACGGCAGCCAGTTTGATAATGATGGATTCGTCACCGGCGGTCCGGCGCCCGCGCCGCTCGACTGGTACCAGATCAGTCTCGCGCCAAACGGCGAGCTTGAAGTTGACAAGTCGGTGAAGGTGGAGGCTGGGACGTATTTGAAGGCATAACATCTCCATCATGAGGGAGTCTCGACGCAGTCGAGATGACCGAAGGATCTCAGGGTTGCAGTTTCAGCAAACCTTTCTTAGAAACGAATAGAAAACAGATTCTCCCGAAGGGATGCCTTCGGCATTCGCTTCGCTCAGAATTCAAACAGAAAACATCATGAAATTCCTCAACAACATTTATCGCTCAATCTTTCGGTACGGAAGAATGCCAGAAGACGCCGAAGGCGCGTCGTACGCAGTCTTCAACAATCTCTTTCTGCACATCCATCCGGTCAAAGTCTCGAAGCACTCGCTCCGATTCCGATACACGTTCGGACTCGGTGTGATCGCGACCTGCTTGTTCCTCATTCTCACATTCACCGGCGTGTGGCTGATGTTCTATTATTTCCCGTCGGCAACGGAAGCCTACGGACGCATGCTCGACCTTCGTTCGTCGGTGGATTTTGGGTTTGTGCTGCGCAACGTACACAAGTGGGCGGCTGAGGCGATGGTGTTCTTCGTGGTGTTACACATGGCGCGCGTCTTCTTCACGGGCGCGTACAAGCCGCCGCGTGAATTCAACTGGGTGATCGGCATTGTGCTGCTGCTGTTGACGCTCGGACTGTCGTTCACCGGTTACCTCTTGCCGTGGGATCAGCTTGCATTTTGGGCAATCACGGTCGGCACATCGATTGCGGGCTATGCACCGATTGTCGGCGACCCGATCCGCCAGTTCCTTCTAGGTTCAGACAATGTCGGGCAGGAGGCGCTCGTTCGCTTCTATGTGCTGCACGTTGTCATCCTTCCGGGATTGCTCTCGATCTTTCTCGCAATTCACTTCTGGAGAATCAGAAAGGATGGCGGTCTCTCTCATCCGAACGACAACGACGTATCAGTTGCCCAGACCAAACATTGACAAATGAACATTGACTGTTGACCATTGAACATTCAGTCATGAACTCACAGTTCACAATTCACCATAAAGAGATATCTGGGCGTTCCCCCGTTACTGAAGAGCGTAACGGGGTCGGGCTGCTACGGGCTTCGCTTCGCTCCGGTGCCGCACAAAAAGCGTACGGCACTAAACCCTTCGCATCCCTAACGCGCGAATCTTCACCCGACGTATCGCAGCTTAAGCAATGCTGCGAAAGGTAAGCTCTATTTGTTGACGGAAACACATAAACCAGTTTGAAGCTCTGTCAGGTCTACGACCTCTCAGGTCTACGACCTCATAGAGAGCGACCTGAACATCGATGCAAAGAAGGAACAACCAATGAAAGAAGTCGACACCACACAAGTTTATCCAAAAGACGCGAACAAAACCTACGGCCTGATGGAGTTGGTGAAGGGAACAAAACCGACCGTCGCTCAACAGCCCGACGACATGGTGTACTCGTGGCCGCATCTGCTTGTGCGCGAACTGATAGTCTTCATCGCTGTTGCCGCATGTTTGCTGATTGCCGCGTTTTTGTTTAGTGCACCACTTGAAGAAGTCGCCAATCCCAATCATCCACCGAATCCCGCAAAAGCGCCCTGGTACTTCCTGGGCTTGCAGGAACTCGTGAGCTACTCGGCGTTCATCGGGGGTGTGTTGATTCCCGGATTGATCGTGGTTGCACTTGCGCTTGTTCCTTACATCGACAGAAAGCGAGTCGGGATTGGCGTTTGGTTTGCCAAGGAACGCTGGATGGCGAACGGTCTTTTTCTCACGTTCCTCATCGTCATGGCAATCCTGATTATTGTCGGAACGTATTTCCGCGGACCCAACTGGGGATTTGTGGTGCCGTGGTCTCAGCCCTGAGCGGAGCGAAGGGCATCATGGGTTAGTGCAAATCGCGGCAGCGCATTAAGAAGGCAAACATGTGAGTGAACCGAAGTGGAAAGATTCCTGCCTGACGGCAGCAGGCTTCGCTCAGAATGTAGAGGACATCTCAAAATGGAAAGATTCTTCGCTTCGCTCAGAATGTAAAAGGAAACACGATGCACATCGGCACAAAAATGAAAATCGCACTTATTGTCGGGGCAGTGTTCCTCCTGCTCGGCAACGGGTTCATCATGTACAAGAATTATCAGACCGAGTGGCGTGCATATCAAGAGGAGTATCTCAAGCTCGTCATTCAAAAAACGTCTGACCCCGTTGCCAAACAAGTGTTGGAGGAACGCTCGCCGCGCATTGAGCAAATCGTGACGACCGGATTTGGCCGCGAACGCGTTGACCGCTGCATGACATGTCACGCGGGAATCGACGATGTGAGATTCGAGGATGCGCCGCTGCCCTACCGCTCGCATCCAAGAATTCCTGGCGATCATCCGTACCGGACGTTTGGCTGCACGACTTGCCACGACGGCAATGGCCGCGGACTGGCAACGGCTGATGCACATGGTGAGGACAAGTATTGGATGGAGCCCCTGCTACGCGGCGACTACATTGAGTCGGGCTGCGCGAAGTGTCACGGCTACAATCTGGTTGAGACTCCGAAGCTGCGGCAGGGAGCGGAGCTGTTCTTCACGAAGGCGTGTTACGGCTGCCACAAAGTTGAAGGCATGTCCGATGGCAAGCTGGGTGTTGAGTTGACACGCGTCGGAGCGAAGTGGCCTCTTTCGTATCTCGAAGAATCGATCGTCGATCCGAAAGCAAACAACTTCGAATCGATGATGCCGAAGATGGAAGTCTCGCCCGATGAAGTCAAAGCACTCACAATTTTTCTGAAGAGCCTGACGGGCGAGAGTCTTATCAAAGGTCCGGTCGAGCGTTACTATGCGTTGAAGGAATGGAAGGCAGCAAAGCCGGCTGAAGTTGAAGTGTCGGTGGAATCGGGCAAGCAAGTGTTTGCCAACAAACACTGCAACGCTTGCCACACCATCAATGGCGTGGGCGCAAAGATCGCTCCTGATCTGAGCGTGTATGGATTGCAGCGAACAAAGGAATGGATGATTCAGCACCATATCAATCCGCGTTCGTTGGTCGGCGGATCTGTCATGCCCGACTTCAAATACTCGAAGACGGAACTTGAGGCGCTGGCAACGTATCTCGAATCGCTGAAGCTTCTTTACTCTGAACGGAGCGAAGCGAAGTGAAGAGAATAGGTGCAAATAGAATGAACGAAAGTGACGATGCGAAAAGGTCGCAGCCCCTTCCTGCCCGCCGTCGTCGCGCAAACGAGGCAAGCGGGCGCTGCGCTCAGGACTTTCCCAACCCTGAACGGAGCGAAGCGAAGTGAAGGGCTTATCGCGACAGAATCTGAGAACGCGAAATCGAGAAGGCGCGAGATCCTTCGCTGCGCTCAGGACTTTCCCAACTCTGAACGGAACGCAGTGAAGTGAAGAGTATGGATCCTGATCGTACAGATTACACTGAGGCGAAGAGTCTTAACGCCAAAAGTTTGCAGGTCCTTCCTGCCCGCCTCATTGTGCAAAGAAGGCAGGCGGGCGCTGCGCTCAGGACGTGAAGTGATGATCGACTACAGTCTCATATTTGTCACCGGCCTGCTCACCAGCCTGCACTGCATCGGGATGTGCGGGGTAATTGTGCTGGCGTACAGCGTGCCAATCGCGAAAAGCACGGGATGGCTTCAGGTTTCAGGATTCACGTCGCACGTGGCATACAATGTCGGGCGAGTTCTTTCGTATGCGTTGCTTGGCGCGATTGTGGGATTGATCGGAGTGACGTTATCAGGATTCGAGAGAGTCGCTGAAGTTGTTTCGATTGTCAGTGGCGTGATAATGATTGTAGCAGGCGTTGCGATGCTCGGCATTCTTCCCATCCCAACAACATTGTCGTTCGGCGGAAACAGTTTTGGCGTGGGCAAGTTGCACGGAAGACTCATCCGGGAGCAATCATTCCCGTCAAGATTCTCCCTCGGATTCCTTACTCCCCTCTTGCCGTGCGGCATTTTGTATGCAATGCTGGCAAAGGCAGCTGCCTCCGGGAGTGCGGTGAACGGTGCGATGACGATGGGTGTGTTTGGGATCGGCATGGCTCCATCTCTGATGTTACTTGGCAGTTTTACATCCTTCTTCTCTGCAAAAGTTCGGAAGCGGGCAGAGATGATCGCGGCGGTGACAATCGTACTGATGGGCGCAACGCTCGTGCTGCGCGGATTGCATGTGCCGTTCGTAAGCTTCATCCCGATGGGTGGTCCGGCGGCGGGTGAGCATCATTCGTGTTGCGAGTAGAAATAGGTGTTGCGACGTATCATTCTGAGTTCAATGACCACGCCGAAAAGAGAGCGTGGCTATTTGAGGCAATGACGTGCGCTCCCATTTGTCATTCTGAACCCTTCGACTTCGCTCAGGGTAAACTCAGCGAAGCGAAGTGAAGAATCTCGACGAGTCGAGTCTTCGACCAGATCAGAGCACCGACTCGGTTTCTGGATTCTTCGGCTCTGAAAAACGAGCCTCAGAATGACAAATCCAGGTCACGTCATTAGCAACGGAGCGGAACGAAGTGGAGCGAAGTGAAGAATCTGACCATTGCACTTTCACGACGAGAAATCAAAAGCTTCAAACATGGGAAACATAGACATGAAACTGCTAAGAAATACTAGTTGGCTCTTCGTTCCGATGCTGATCGTCGGCGTAGCATTTCTGCTCATCATTTCGCAAATGCAACTGTTTGGAAACGACGGCATGCAAGCGCCGCCCTCTACGCCCGAATCCATTGCGGCCGGCAAAGCAGTCTTCTTCGAATACTGCTCCGGCTGCCATGGTCGACGTGCAGACGGGCGCGGGCCGCAGTCATTGAATCTCGTGCCGCGTCCGCAGAATTTACGCAATGCACAATTTGTGAAGTACCTGACGGATGATCGCATGTACACCTCCGTCAGCGGAGGTGTGCGTGGTACGGCAATGCCAGCGTTCGAGTTGATGATCTCCACCGAGAAGCGCTGGCAGGTGATTCACTACCTGCGCTCTCTGACCGCCGACGATCCAATCACGCTGGCGAATGCCATCGAGTATCAGCCGGTTGGCGCCGATGTGAAAAATCCTCAGCCGGCATCTCCCGAAGTAATCGCGACTGGCAAGGCACTGTTTCTCAATTACTGCTCCAACTGTCACGGCCCGAAGGCGGACGGCAAAGGGATCGTCGCCCCGAATCTTGCGCCCGGTCCCCGCAACCTGGTTGTCGTTGCGTCGTGGGGCGAGAAGCCGTTCATCGACTACATGCCCGACAGCCGTTTGTATGAATCGATCACCAACGGCGTTCCGGGAACTTCAATGACTCCGTGGATCAAAGTCATAACCGACAGTGAACGCTGGAGCATCATTACGTATCTGCGCGACAGGGCGCGAGAGGAACGCGAGAAGTCCATTCAACCCTGAGCGGTTTTTGCGAAGGGTATCAAGGGATGGATTGATGGATGAATGGATGGAGAAGCTTTTTGCGCCTGCATCATTGTGCAACGAGGCGGCTGGAAGGGCGGGTCTTGTTGGGAAGACCGAGCGATTGGATTG
>JACRFA010000139.1 GCA_016218065.1 Ignavibacteriota bacterium
AAGAACTCATTGCCAAAATTGAACACTTCATCAACGGGTACAACAAGCATCCCAAACCATTCATGTGGACTGCCACTGCTGATTCCATCTTTGCAAAAATCGAACGACTTTCTCAACTTATTTCTGGAACGCGACACTAGCCGATTATACGTCCATAACCCGATTGTAATTCCCTTGACGCGAAATTATCTTCGTCCGAACATCATGGCATTTCGACTAACTCACATTATCAGACATTTGTAGAGAGGAGGACCGTCATGGCAGAGGAACAAACCCACAGCAACGGGTTCGGCAAGGGAATACTGATCGGCAGCCTGTTTGGCGCCGCTCTTGCCTTGCTCTATGCACCCAAAAGCGGCGCAGAGTTGCGCAAAGATGTCCGCAAGCGGGCGGATGGATTCAAGACGAGCTTCACCCGCTACGCCCGGAAGATGAAAAAGCAGACGAACGGCATACTGAGCAAAGCGCTCAGCGACAGCGAGGAAGCTGGTGAGGAAGGAACACGGAGTCATCGATCGCGCACACACGTCTAAGATTCGCGATCCATATTACACAAGAGGAGGCTTACATGAAGCTCACAAACCTGCATGATCTTTTTGTCGATCAGTTGCACGACATCTACAACGCCGAGTCGCAGATCACCAAGGCGCTACCCAAGATGATGAAGTCCGCGTCGTCGCCGGAGTTGCGCGAAACATTCCAGCACCATCTGAGTCAGACACAGAGCCAGATCGAGAGACTCGAGCAGATTTTCACAGGGATCGGCGCGAAGCCCGGCTCAAAGAAATGTAAGGGAATGGAGGGCTTGCTCGAAGAAGGAAAAGAACTCATGGCCGAGGACATCACTCCGCAGGTGATGGACGCGGCGTTGATCGCGACCGCGCAGCGGGTTAAGCACTACGAAATCTCCGCGTACGGCACGGCGCGCACATTTGCCGAGCAATTGGGTCACAAGGATGCAGCCAACCTGCTTCAAACAACGTTGGATGAAGAGAGCCAAACCGATCATCGGTTGACGGAGATCGCGCAGAGTTGGGTCAACGAAAAAGCGGCGCACGGAGTAGTGTAGAGGTTTGCTGAAAAGCCCCGATGAAAGAAACCCGCCAAGACTCCTCCAAAGGAGTCCCTTCGGGACAAGAGGCCAAGGCGCTGAAATGCAAATCGATGTTAAAGAATGGAACGCGGTCGACCCGTCGCGCGGGAGAGTTATCTGTCGCGGCGGGTCGATGCTTCAATATGTTCTTTGAAGTCGCGCAGCCCTCGCTCGAGTCGGGTGTCCAGCCTGCCAACGAGTTTTTCCACGACGGGAGTTGCCAGGCCGGCAAGCGGCTGCACCTTTATTGTCACGGTGAGCTGCGTTTCCTGATTCGGCAGTTCGGCGAAGGTTACCTGTCCGCTGGTCTTGATGTCGCCTCGTTCATCGCTCGTCCACGCGATGCGTTGGTCCCTGTCGATACGCGTCGTGATGGAGTTCCATTCGATTGTTTTGCCGAGCGGCCCCTTCACCTTCCAATGGCTCATCTGATCATCCATCTTCTCCACCGACTTGACAGACTCCATGAATGTCGGGAAGCGATCGAAGTTGCTCCACGCTTCGAAAATGCGGTGAAGATCTCCTTTGATGATGATGCTTAGAGTTTTGAGTTCCGCCATGCGTTCCTCCCCTCAATTCAAACCCAAATGAACTTCCATATTCCTCCTGTCAGGAATACTGAGGCCGATGGTGCTGAACATGATCCCACCGATAAGCACGAAGACAACTGCCAGCAGCCCCACCGTCAGCACAAACGCAAGACCCACCGCGTGGTCGATGTTATCGGTCCACCGCGTAGCGGCGCGCGCAACAATTCCGGCAAACAACACCACAACGACCGAGATCGGAACGATCATAATCATCTGAACCTCCTCCTTGTCTGTTACGCGTCGCCCCCGTTTGTTCGCATGTTTGGTACGACAATCGGAGCGACGATGCAATCAAGGCTCTGCCGTAGTTTGCATTTGCGCGCACTGCGGGCTTCTCACTAAAAGAAACATACTATCCTTACTCGCGGCGTCCTCTCGATGCCCGAATGAGTTTCAGCTGATCGGCAAAGGGCGATCACAGATAACTGAGCAAAACACTTTTGTGTCGTGCCTTGACGTGGGCGTACCACAGGCACACGGGATAGAGCAACAGAATAACGAGAAACCAAAACGCGTAAACCGCTGGCAACGAAAATCCAAATCCGGCGGGGAATCCTCCGTAGCTATGCAGGAATGCCGTTGCCGGGAATCCTTGCAGCACGCCGATGAACAACGCCAGGCCGTGGATGACGAACAGATGAAGGATATAATAGAATAACGGTACTCTCCCGAAGACCATTATCCGCTGCGCGACGAGGCCGGCCGAGCGTTCGAGCAACGCAAGAGCAATCAATGAAGGCCCGATCGTCATCATCACAAACAGCAACGACGGCGGATACTTCTGCGTGTTGACAAACGAGAACGCGGTCCGCATCAGTTCATCTTGTTCGTGCCAGGGCTGCGGGTCGCCATACAGGTTTGTCGCGCGGAGGATGATGAATCCAATCGTCAATCCGACGCCAAGTAACAGAATTGCGCGTCTGCGCCGGGGCGCCTCAATGGTAAAGGTGCGACCGAAGGCGTACCCAATAGCACACAGCCCCACCCACGGAATCAGCGGGTACTGCGGCTCGAACACGCTGCCGCCGCCAAGACGTATTTCATCACGCACGTGAAGAATTTTCCAAAGCCACGCGTACGAACCGAATGCATTCGGAGAAGTTGTATCGAACGCGTTATGAAGAACAATCACACTCAACGCAAACAGGGCAATGAGTATGTGTGGAAGGAAGATCAGTCCGGCCAGAAGAATCATAGACCATCCGATCGCCCAAATGACCTGTCCAAAGAGATAGGACGCGCCGAAGTTGAACATCCAACCGAACCGCACGATGGTTAGCTCGAGAATAATCATCCAGACTCCCCGCGTGAAGAGAAAGGCTGCCAACTCGCTCTTCGTCTTTCCGTGTGTGCCGAACAAATAGGCGCCCGTCCCGGCAAGGAACACGAAGACGGGAGCACAGAAATGCGTTATCCATCTCGTCATGAAGTAGCCGAACGTCGCCGTGGGAACAAAGAGAGGATCGGCCTGGCTTACGGCGAAGTAGTCGCGGGTGTGATCGAGCGCCATGACGATCATCGCGATACCACGGACGATATCGATCGAGTCGATGCGCGAGCCTGTGCGCGCGCCTTCAACAGAAACGACAACCCCGCCGCCTTCTCGCTCGCGAGAAACTACGGAAGAGTTGTCGTTGCCCCTCATCGCAAAAGAATCAGCTGTTGTGATGAACCATGTCAGGACGCTTGCGCGGCGTGAACATGTAGAATGTTTCTTCCTCCGGCTTGTTCGACTCCGGCGGAGTCACATAGATCGCGCCGACGAAGAATCCATAGACGACGTGCAAGAAGACCGCTGAGAGTAGCCCACCGGTCGTCATCGGCATCTGAGAGAACGTGAACGATCCCATCGCCCCGGCAATGCCGGAGGCAACAGAGACTGCCAGCCAGAGAAGCGCACCGTATGCTGCTCCCTTCGCCCATCCTTTGCCGGGCAGCCGGAGATACACGGCGGGCCAAGCAAAGAGAAACGCGAACAGAATGCCATCAATGTGGTGTCGGACAAAGAACCACGCGTCGTCGGGGTACATCCCAAACATTCCGAACATACCCGCGAGATAATGATCGACTTGCGTCATCACATAGCCGCCGACGAATCCCGCAACGACGATGCTTCTGAGGTTTATTCCCTTGAGTGTCATACCACCTCCTACAATGTAATTCATCCACAAGATGACACATTGAGCGACAAACATTCAATCAAGGGAAGTGAGTATTCGATTGCTCGCGTCTTTCCCTAGTACTTTTCCCATAGCGTGTGAGCCGAGCATTTACAGGCTTGACTCGATTGCAACGTCTTGCCTGTGGATGTTAATTAGCGCCAATCGACGCCGAGAACGTTCATCAACAATCATTATCACCAGGAGGAGGTATGGACTCAGAACAATTCAGGAAAGTGTTGCTTGATCTGAACGAGATCAACAACGATCGCAATGCAGGATACGAGGCTGCCGCTAAGGAGACGAAGGACAAGAGTCTGCGGACTCTCTTCCATGAACTGGCGTCGCACAGCCAGAATTTCAGCAAGGAGATTTCCAGCGAACTGCAGAACATCGGCGTCAGCCCCGTTCGCGGCACAAGCCAACCAGGAAGAACCTTTCGCGTTGCCGGCGTCCAGGATCGCAAGGGCATTCTCACCTCGTGCGAAACCGGCGAGAGCGAAGCCTTGAAGTTGTACCGAACGGTGTTGCAGACGAACGAGGACTGGCCGGGCAATATTCGCAGCACGCTCGAGCGGCAAGCTCAGCTGATTCAGCAGGATCACGATCGCATCCGCAGTCTCAGAGATTCAATTTCTTCGTAGATATCTCAAGCAAACGAGAGGAGAATGCTGTGAGAATAAAACTGATGAGGGAACTGGCTATGATGTTGTTCGCGGCTTTGTCCGTCGGGCTGGTCATCGCCGGTGCAAGCGACGACAAGGACAAAACCAAGGGCAAGCTCTCCACTTCCGACGCGGACTTCTTAACTGAAGCTTGGCAGGGCGGCATGCTTGAAGTCAGACTCGGTCGATTGGCGAGTGAGAAGTCCACGAACGCCGATGTGAAGAATTTCGGCGAGATGATGAAGGACGATCACACAAAAGTCAACGACCAGTTGAAGCAACTTGCCGTGCGTAAGGGTGTGAAGCTTGATTCGAAAATGGAAAAAGCTCACATGGACACGTACTCGCGTCTGTCACGATTGTCGGGAACGGAATTCGACAAGGAGTACATGGATCTGATGGTTGACGACCACGAAGAGGACGTCGACAAATTTCAGAAGATGGCCGAGGTTGCCGATGATCCGGACGTGAAGAGCTTCGCGAGCAAACACCTGAGCACGCTGAAGCATCATCTTCAGGAGGCAAAGCGAATCGATGGCAGCATCAAGGGGATGAGCAAGAATATTTAGATGTGAGGGGAGAGAAGGAGTGGGTGAGATCATCCACCGATCTGGCTCATTGTCCGCTCTGGACGGACGAAGCCGGGACGGTTGATGAGATGACCTTCCTCCTTCTTCTCTATCGCGTCGGTGATGGATGCAATGATCTGTTGATCAGACGCGCCTCCGCGCAGCATTGCGCGCAGATCCGTTTCGTGCAGTGAGAAGAGGCACGTTCTGAATTTTCCGTCGCTCGTTATCCTGACGCGGTCGCAGTCCGTGCAGAACGGCTGACTGACCGAACTGATGAAGCCGATCTCTCCCGCGCCATCGGCAAACACGTACGTATCGGCCGGAGTCTTGTGATCGAGACGCGTGACGGGGACAAGCGGCGCGTATGCGTTTATCCTTTGCAACACTTCGGTGGTCGGCACAACTTTCTCCATCGTCCAGCCGTCGTCTTTCCCGATGGGCATGAACTCGATGAATCTGACGACGAACCCACGCGACCGCGCAAGCTCGGCAAACCGAGGAATCTCGTGATCGTTCACGCCGCGGATCAGCACAACGTTCAGCTTTATGGGGCGAAGCCCGAGTCGTTCAACTTCTTCGATTCCTTCCCACACCTGCTGGAAGTAATCACGTCGGGCGATCTCGGCGAAGAGGCGAGGATCGAGCGAGTCGAGACTGATGTTGATGCGATGCAGGCCGGAGTCGATGAGGTCGCGGGCTTGTTCTTTCAAGAAGAAGGCGTTCGTCGTCAGAGCAATGTCGTCCACGCCCTCGATGGCGCGCAGCATGCGGATGAGGCGATGAAGCTCCTTCCTCATCAGCGGCTCTCCACCCGTGAGACGAATCTTGTGAACACCAAGAGGCGCAACAAGAGCAACGAAGCGGGCGATCTCTTCAAACGAAAGGAGTTTATCCTTCTGAAGCCACTGCATTCCTTCTTCGGGCATGCAGTACGAACAGCGGAAGTTGCACCGGTCGGTCACCGAGATGCGCACGTTCGTCACTGTGCGCCCGAATCTATCACGTAAAAAGACCATCGCTCTCAAAGAACATTTTGTAACATTATTGCTGCTCCCGCGCGCCGGCGTAGTCAACATCGTGCTGCCCCACAACCCAGGCATTCCCCTCTTCAAAAATTTCTTTCTTCCAGATCGGCACGACGGCTTTGATCCGGTCAATGGCGTACCGGCACGCCTCAAACGCTTCAGCGCGATGCGCCGACGAGACTGCAGTAACAACCGCGATGTCTCCTACTTGCAGCAAGCCAATCCGATGCACGAGGGCGATGTTGTGGAGAATCCACTTCTGGTGCATCTCAGTCTCAATCTCCGCCATCAGTTTTTCCGCCATTGCAACATAGGAGGTGTACTCCAGCGCTTTCACCTGGCGGCCATGCGACTTGTTGCGTATCGTGCCGATGAAACAATCCACCGCGCCCGAATGCAGAGTGTGCACCGAAGCGAGAATCGCCTGAACGTCGATTGTGTTTTGAGTAATTGCTATCATCTGTTTAATCCATCATCCATCATCCCTCCCGCTTCTCACCCTCCGCTCACCGGCGGAATGAAACTGATTTCGTCGCCGTCCTTCAACGCGTCAGTGAATGCGGCGTATTCGAGGTTGATCGCGATTCTCACGCTGGCTCTCCACTCTGCAAGACGCGGATGCGCGCGCGCCAGTTCGCTGAACGCCACTTCGCCTGTACATGCCGACTGAAGATCGACGACCAACTCGTCCTTCCCGACAACATCTTTCAACGGCCCGAAGAATCTTACTATGATCGATGCCATCATCTAACCGTTCATTGAGAGCGCATAATGTGCGGCGCCGTAGAGCGCTGCTTCACTGTTCAAGACTACTGAGACGGGAATTGATTTCATCAGGTTCGAGAATCTCCCTTTCATCGTAAAAGAATCGAGGAACGTTGACTGCTGCAGCTCGGGAAGAATTTTGGGCGCAATGCCACCGCCGATGTACACGCCGCCCGTCGCCAAAAACTTGAGCGCGAGGTTGCCTGCTTCCGCGCCGTAGAGCGACACGAATAACTCCAGCGTGCGCACGCATGCCTCGTCTTTGCCGGCCATTGCCGCGCTGGTGATCGCAGCTGCCGCGTCGGCGTCGGTGAACTGTGCTGCGAGCCATTCCGGTTCGGGATGATTCACCTGCGTTCTGAAAAACTGGTACAGATTCACGATACCCATGCCCGAGACAATCCGCTCGTAGCTGATACGCTTGTGTTTTGTCAGAAGGAAGCGAAGAAGGTTAATCTCCACTTCGTTGCGCGGCGCGAAATCGGTGTGCCCGCCTTCCGTTGGAACAGCCTGATAGCGCGAACCGTTCCAGACGAGCGCGCCTTCGCCCAACCCTGTGCCCGCGGCAATTACAGCAATCGCGCCATGTTCCTGCGGCGCCCCTGCGTTGAGCATCAGCAGATCATTCTGCTCAAGTCGCAACACGCCGTACGCCGTCGCTTCGAGATCGTTGATCAGCCCGACTGCAGGCAACGCGCACGCAGAAGCAACCGCGCTGTTATCGACGACCCAGGGCAGATTCGTGGCTTCGCATCGGCCATTGACCACGGGGCCGGCGATGCCGAACGCCGCCATCGTGATATCGGGCGACGTTTCCTGTCGGAACGATTGTATCACATCCGTGAACGAGCTGAACTGTTTGCTCGGATAGCTCTTAAACTCGCCGCGAGCGAGTCGGCCATTATCGAGCGTGAAGCATGCGAGGTTTGTTTTTGTTCCGCCGATGTCGCCAGAGAGAATCATCCGTGTCCTGTGAAGTTTGGAGATTCAATATAGCAATCATCGCCGGTTGAAATCAAATGAGAATTTGTCATTCTGAGTTCCGAAAAGCAGGCGTGGCTATTTGAGGCAATGACGTGCGCTCCCATTTGTCATTCTGAACGAGCGGAGCGAAGTGAAGAATCCAGAACAGAGCACGACTGGGTTTCTGGATTCTTCGGCTCTGAAAAACGAGCCTCAGAACGACAAATTCATGTACGTCATTAGCAGTTCCGAAAAGCAGGCGTGGCTATTTGGGAAAATGAACCTATGCCGAAGTTTGTCGCGACTTTGGTATCTCACCCTTTCGGGGTTCCCTCGCTCCCGCTCGTTGTCGGTGTCGGGGCGTTGCCCCGACCTGTAGTATTTGACCCTTTCAGGGTCAGCCATTGTCCCCAACGGGGACATATACTACAGCCGAGGGCAACGCCCTCGGAAAGAAAACAACACGAGGAGCAAAACCCTGAAAGGGTGACATCCGTACCGATGCGATCCTTTGCCCCGTGAGTTTGTTGGTTCTCCACCACACGTTAGATCTGCGTTCACTATGAAAACCGAAGTTCACTAGCAGGCTCGCTTCTTAGAGCCTCCGTGCCTGCCGGCAGCCCATAACACCGTGTGCTTTCTACAAAATTCCATAGCCAACGTTGAAAACATCCACTATTACTCTCGTTGCAGTATTGACTCTTTTGGCTCGATTCTTATAATTGAATTCAGCATAGAACATTTTTGCCGAAGGAGTGAGGGAAGCAATGCGTAAACTACGTGTGGACACATTTCTGTCAGGCTCGGCTGATCAGGAGACCCGGCAATATCATGTGCTCGAGGGACTGAAAAGCCACTACGATGAGTTTTCACATAACCGTGTGTATCCGTCGTTGGCGGAGTTGGTGGATTTGTATGCGGCGCTGAAGAATATTTTGAACGGCATGAGCGACATTCAAGGTCGCTTGCCTCACGACATCAAGGAAGTGGATTTGGAGGAAGGGAAGCTCGTGTACGAAACACGCGGGATCAGCGACGACGACTTGACGCACGCGGCAGAACTGATCACGTGGGCGCTTCCACAAATCAAGCAAGCCATCGAGGAAGGCGTGAGCATCTACACGTTTGTCGATGAACATATCCAGATCGAACAGGTGGGCATTCTCCCAATGTATCGCGAAGAAGGCTACTGGTTCGTTCCTGAAAACCGCGCGGCCTTGCTGCATCTTCTGCGGTACGAGATGTCGCTGTTCACCGCGGCGAATGAACGGTTCAGGAGTTTGAAGACAACCAACATCGGCGAAGTGGAGCAGAAGCTCATCGTGCAATCGCCCGAATCGATCAAGCTGCGGCTCATCGCGCAGTATCGCGATCTCCCGAACCCGGCGACATTCATGTGCGAAACAGATTTGGATTTTCCATACGCCGAAACGATTTTGCCGATTGCAAAGCGAAAGTTGATGGCGCAGGTATTCTCATGAGGCGGCATGCACGATACTAACAGCGTGTTGAAAAGGCTCTCATGTCATTCCGAAGGAGCGAAGCGACTGAGGAATCTCTCTCTATTGGTATCAGATTCCTCACCCGCCAAAGAGCGTTGGGGTTCGGAATGACATTGACCTCAGTTTTTCAACAGCCTGCTAAATGTCCGATCTGCAGCCAGCATGTCGAGCAGTTGATCCGCGAGTTTCGCGGAGAGGGCGAGTTGCGCGTGGTGCAAAAGCTTCAGAGCCTCACTCCATCGTGGTCGCCGGCGGCCGGGCTGTGCGAGCGTTGCCTGTACCTGAATGAGTTTGCGTTGCGCGAGGAAGGCTTTCTTCCCGACCCTGACGCAATGGGAGTTCCGCAGCAGGCCGGAACGACTGCGCTGCGCAGCACGCTCTTTCGTCAGCGCGTCGGCAATGAGTTTGCCCTTCTGCCGACTCCGCTTCGACTCAACGCCGATCCGCGCTTCCGCGGCAAAGGCGTCACGATTGCGTTCATCGATTCCGGATTCTCTCCGCATCCTGATTTGATCAAGCGCTGGAATCGCATTCGAGCAATCGTGGACGTGACGGACGATCGATTCCCGCGCGCATACTTCTCTCATCCGCATGTTGAGAGCTGGCATGGCACCATGACGTCTGTAGCCGCTGCCGGCGATGGATACCTTTCGCGCGGCCTGTATCGCGGCATCGCATCGGATGCAGACGTTGTGTTGATCAAAGTGTGGGATACCAACACCCGCCACATCAGCATGCGGGACATCACCCGCGCGCTGCGATGGGCAATCGAGCACGCAGCCGACTACGGAATCAGAATCATCAGCCTCTCCGTTGCCGACGATGAACCTGCGTCGCTGCGTGAAAGCCCCGTTGATCTTGCGGTTGAGGACGCAGTGAGCAAGGGAATCGTCGTCGTCACGGCGGTGGGCAATAACCCGACGAAGCCCATCGTACCGCCGGCCAGCTCTCCCTCGGCAATCACAGTAGGCGGGCTTGATGATCAGAATCAGATCTGGAAAGACTATCGCCAGATGTTTCACTCCACGTTCGGCACAACGCTCGACGGCCACTTGAAACCGGAGTTGATTGCGCCCGCAATCTGGGTCGCCGGCCCGATTTTGCCCGGCACCGATCAATCGCAGGAAGCGCCGCTGCTCTTCAAGCTGTTGCACGTCGGCCAGCGACATGCGGAGAACATTCTGGAGAACCATCGCGACATCTTGCATCACGCGCCGAAAGGTCTGGCAAAAGGAGACTACAAGTCGTGGGCGCGTTCGCGCATCAGCGAGATGAAATACATCGCTCCGCATTACAAGCACGTTGACGGCACGTCATTCGCATCGCCGATTGTCAGCTCGGTCGTTGCGCAGATGCTCGAAGCGAATCCCGGTCTCTCTCCGGCCGATGTGAAAGCAATTCTCATGCATACCGCCGAGCCGCTGCGCCACGTCGCACGTGATCAACAGGGAAAAGGCGTTCTCAATCCGCGTGCAGCCGTTGAGTTGGCGCTTGCCGGAACGCTGCGCGCCGGCGTACATCTCAGACATCCTCGCACACAACACATCCCCCACAATGAACAATAAATCATCGCTCATCATCATCGCCGTTGGCGTCGCGCTAGTTCTCGCAGCGTTCGCCGCTTACGTCGTTGTTGTGAAGATTCCGTCCGATCTGGCTGCGGGCATCGCCAAAGGCGTCAACGAAGCGTTCAACTTCACGCCGCAGGTCAAGATGGAAAACACGGTCGTGATCGAACAGACGGTTCCGATCACCGAGCTTGCGATTGTCTCGCGAGATATTTCTGTCGACTACACGTGGTCGCATGAATGGCTGGGAAGTACGAAGACGATTGCGCTGCGCGGAACGTTTACGGCAAAGGCGGGCTTTGATTTGCGCGAGCCGTTCGCTATCGAGATTACGAAATACCCTATCACCGTTCGGGCGAACATGCCGGCGCCACAACTTCTTTCTGTACAGATGAACACGTACAAGATTCTTGAAGATGAAAGCGGGTGGTGGAATAGAATCACGAATGCCGATCGCGAGCTTGCTGTCGCAGCACTGCAACACCGAGCGCGGGAAGAAGCGATCAACTCCGGTATGCTCGCCGAAACGCGCGCGGCAATAGAAGCGCGTATCGCTGAGATCGTCAGGAAACACGACGCGACAATTGACCTGGGATATTCATGGCGTAATTAGTTTTGTGGGAGGACATGGCCCGGTCCCGTCACATGATGTTTCAGATTGGAAAGTTTAGAACGCAGGGTTTCGGCGCGTCAACAGGGCTGCGTCCGTTCAGGACAACACCGTCTCCTGGTGTCCGGGACCGGCTTCTTCAAACTGGGATTGTCAAACAACGAGGGGATTTTTGCTTGCCGTAAGATACAACATCGAAAGCCCGCGCGCCACAGTATTATCGCGGAATTTTATTTTGCGCAAAAGATTTTCGGCGGGAGTTAGGTTTTGCTACTATTATCGGTGCAAACAAATCTCTGAATTGTGATAGTCAGATTTGTCAAATTGGATCTGTCGCATTCGTGTCTTGCTTGGGACGTGGACGAGAAGTAGCTTGTTCAAGATTTCGATACCATCCTTGCAACAAAATCGACAGGTGAATTTTTGGGATACTATTTTTCGTCCACGTCTCTAGCGCACAATCACCAAGCTTCTCGTGAGTGACACGCTTCCAACTTCCAACCTATACCAATATGCGCCGCTCGGAAGTCCTTCAGCATTCCATTCCACAAAATGCGTTCCTGCCGGCCTCGTCTCGTTCACAAGTGTCGCGATCTCGCGGCCGAGAACGTCGAATACCTTGAGAGAGACAAATCCCAATTTGGTCCCGACTTTGTCGGAACCAAATCCCGATTGGCCATTGGCATTGGGGATTTGGTATATGATTCTCGTTGTTGGGTTAAATGGATTTGGATAGTTCTGCTCGAGACGAATATCCTGAGGCTGAGTATCTGTTGCAACTGATGTCGGCAGTTGGTTCCGATAGTAACTGAAGTTGCCGTTATACTCGCCGATGATGACGTCGGGTTTGCGGTCGCCGTCGAGATCGGCAAATCCGGGTGACGCATCCTGACCGACCTTGATTTGTGCAAGCATGGCGTCGTTGCGCGACCACACCGGAGAGAATCTCGTGCCGATGTTCTCGTAGTACAACATCGTTCCGCTGATGCCGCCAATGATCAGGTCGAAGTCGCTGTCGTGATCGAGATCGACAAACGCAGGTTGACCATTCCGCGCAGACGACACGCCTGCGATAATCGCGTTATCCTGCACGAACGAATTCCCTCCCTGATTTCGAAAGAAGGCGATCGCAGAGGCATCTTCCGCACCGACGAGCAGGTCCTTATCGCCGTCATCATCGATGTCCACCAACGCGGGCGCGCTCATCCAGCCGACATCGATTGCAGCAAACATCGTTGTGTTTTGCGTGAAGGAGGTGCCATTGTTGATGTAGCAAAAGACTTGTCCCGCGAGTGCACCGGCAACAATATCCTGATCTCCATCCGAATCGATATCAACAAAGACCGGCGAGCTATAGGAGCCGACGTCGAGAGATGTGAACGTCGAAGTTGTCTTGGTGAATCGTGGAGCGAACCGCGTCCCGTCGTTACGAAAGTACTGTATGCCGCCCAGCCAATCGCCGCTGATCATGTCAAAGTCGCCATCGTTATCGAAGTCCGTAAGCGACGCGGATGCGCCATTGCCGGAGATGCGGACGACCCGGAAGTAAGCAGGATCGTATTGAAACTGCGGCGACGTTCGCGTGCCGATATTCTGATAGACGTACAGCGTGCCGTCAGAGGTTCCGTACGTGAGATCGAAGTCGCCGTCCCCGTCAAGATCTGAAAACGTGGGATCTTTCCAATACGTTGACGACTCCACGACGTTGAAGGTCGTTGAGTTGCCTGCCCAGCTTGGCGCGGTAACAGTTCCCGTATTTCTGAAGTAAACAAATGTCTGCAAATCTCTTCCGAGCAAGAGATCGAAGTCGCCGTCGTTATCGAGGTCTTTGAGAGTTGGATACGAATTCAATCCGATATCCGGAATGCCGATGACGAGCGAATCGGCCTGGACAAAATTCGGCTGCGTTCGTGTCCCGACATTGCGGAAGCCCATCGTGATTCCGGGGGTCGGACCGCCGAACAGCGACTCACCGATGCCGACGAGAAGATCACGATCGCCGTCGCCATCAAGGTCGGCGAATGCTGGCTTCGCATCAGTTCCGATGAGCGTGTTGACGTGTGAGAAGATTGTGGTGTCCTTCTGCCAAACCGGAGTGAGCGTGTCGCCGATGTTTCGATAGAAGAGTAGCCCGTTGTACCCACCGACGACAAAATCCCAATCGCCGTCGCCGTCGAGGTCGCATGTCGCGGGATAATCGGTGTTGGCGCCGGCTGCTCCTCCACTGTAGATCGAGGCAAAGGTCAGCGTGTCAGCGGCGTACTTCGGCGGCGCACCAACTCCCAGGTTGGTGAAATACCCGAGCCGTCCCGATGAGCTGCTGCCTAACAGCAAATCGAGCTTGCCGTCGCCGTTGAGATCGGCGAACTCTGGCGCAGAAAAATTCTTGACCGCGACGCCTGAGGGATTGAAGACAGTATCGATCTTCAGCCATTGCTGCGCATGCGCATGGGAGATGAGGAGGCAAGTCAAAAGCATTGTAAAGAATTTCACGTCGTTACTCCTGGAATTGCTAAGTTGGCCGTCAGGGAACTCATCAAACGTTTCAGACGGTATGAGGGAAAAGACTCTGCTAATAAGAACACCATATTGCCACGGAAATGCAATCTGGATTTCGTGACGACAAGAAAGCACGTGACCATCGATTTGCAATCGACAATCATTTGTAGTATCGTTGAGGTGATTTTGCGAATCATTACTCCAACAACGAATACCGGAGGACGCATGCCAAAGACGTTGACCGCTCCACCATCCAAGACGGGCAAAGCATCATCGCTCGATCCTCTTATCGAAAAATTGAATTCATTCTCGACCAACAACTACTGGGATCTCGGCAAGTTTCTCGTCGAAAAAGTTATTCCGGCCGCGCTCAAGGAAGGAATCTTCGGCGAGCAGATGCTGAAGCGGATGGCCGATGTGCCGGGATTCAAGTTTCCGTTCAGCATTCTGAAGCAGTGTCAGATGTTCTACACATACTATCCCGACGTCGAGAAGCGACCGTTGCCGGAGATTTTCTACTTCGAACTTGCCACGAAGCTGGATGAGAGCAGAAAGCGCGCAGAGTACGAGAAGATGGCGATTGCAAACCGATGGACCATCTCCGATCTTCAGCGGCACATTCGCGAAGACGAGCTGGCGCGGCGCGAAGATGAGAAGACAAAATTCGGCTTCGACCTCAAGGAGAAAACAATCTGGTCCGTTGACGCGCCCGACCCGCGCTTTGGAAAAGCGGGGTACAAAGGACGCCTGCCGGGCCAGCTGATTGCCAACGCACTTTTCTATTACTCCGAACCCGGCTGGCTTATTGTCGATCCGATGGCCGGAAGCGGCACGATTGGCAACGTCATCGAGACAATTCCACACTTCAGCAACCGCCACTGCCGCATGTACGATCTTGATCCGAGCGATCAGCGCATTCAGCGCGCCAACATTCTGCAGACAGGAATCCCGGAGCAATCAGCGAGCGTTGATTACGTGTTCCTCGATCCGCCGTCGGAATTTTATCCGAAGTCCGATGACGCGGAGTTTTCTGTGAACGCGGCGAAAGCGGAAACGATGATGAAGCTGAAGACAATCATCCGCGAGGGAAACAGGATTCTCAAGCCAAAGGGGCGACTCTCCATCATCGTCGAGATGACGGTTGGCAATTTCGGGTTCATCGATTTTCCATTCGAAGTCACGTCGGTGATGAAGGAATTGAACATGAAGCCGATCGGCAAAGTGTATTTGCCGAAGCGCGGCGATGCTGCAAAGGTGCATGCGCACACGTCAACCGAAGGCCCACGCCCGATGGCAAGCGATTGCCGTGAGCTGTTGACATTTGAGAAGCAGCCAACGGCGTAGGGCGACTGACTCACAGTACGAGATGACTCTGAACTGAAACCGAAGCAGGGAGGAAAAGCTGATGGCAATCCGACACAAGTTGTCGCATGAAGAAATCTCAGCAGGCTTGAAGTCGCTGAACGGCTGGACACTGACGAATGAGAAGCTTCACAAGGAATTCGTGTTCAAGGATTTTGTTCAGGCATTCGGGTTCATGAGCCGCGTCGCGCTCATCGCCGAACGCATGAACCATCATCCCGAATGGTTCAACGTCTGGAACAAAGTCGTGGTCGATCTTTCGACACATGATGTGGGCGGAATCAGTGAGCTGGATTTTGAGCTTGCCCGAACGATGGATGAGCGCGAGCAGTAGCAGCGTTACGGATTGCGGATCTGGCTGGTAGAATCGACCACAGATTACACAGATGAGCACAGATTGAGTTCATCCGAGTCCGTGTCAATCTGTGGAATCTGTGGCCAGCGATCCTACCAATCCATCGAAATCTTTTCGCGCCGCGTTCACGGTTTTCTCGGGACCGGTCAGCTTGAAGAACACTGAACCTTCGGGGGCGGCAACAATCGCGCCGAGCAGCTTATAGTTCTCCTTCTTGCCCGACGACTGCATCATCGGCCCGCTGGGCGAAAGGTACGTTCCTGCAATCGTGATCAATTCGACTTTCATTCCGTTGACTGTCTTCGCGGTCTGGTTCGGCCGTGCATTCTCAAACTGACCAACCCACCGATCGATGTTCGTCTGCACATCGCCTCCCTGTCCCGATCCGAAATAGAACACGCCAAGCTCTCCGCCCTCTTCGTCGCCGGCAGCGGCGGGAATCACGTACGTTGCGACGCGCATTTGTTTCGGCGGCCCCTCCTTCCATCCTGTCGGCACAGCCCACTGCACACCCGCAACAGAATTTCCTCCACTCGCCGCAGAGATGTCGGGATGTCCGGGCGGCATTTGAGGCTCACCTTGTTGCTGCGACTGAAGTTCCTTCGGCGCTTCAGACTGCTGGCGATTCTTGTTGCAGCCAACGAGTACGATGCTCGCAGCCGCGGCGACAAGAAGAAGACGATTCATCGGAGTACCTCTGTTGTGTTCGATTGATATTTTTTGAAGTGACACATGATAGCGGAATTACCTCTTGCAGTCAAGCAGCGAGGAGAATTTCGCATCACAAAAAGTCCGGAACGTTTGTCCCGGACTTTTGCAGGAATCAACTTGCCGCGAGAAAGTCTTTTTGCCGTTTCAGGAGTTGTGTTGCTTTCCATTCCTGAATCGCAAACCACTGAGAGGAGGAAGAACTTTGTACGTAATACTTTCCGTCGGGTCGTTTGTAGAAACGCAATTGCGAACCGGCGGCGGCGATGGTGGTTGAGAGTTTCGGCATTGCTGTGATCGCGGTATCGACAAACTCGTCGGCTTGGAAATTTGCCAGCGCCGAGAGAAAGCTCGTGACAGTTGTGCTGTTCGTTGTCTCGCCGCCGATCACCCAGGCGGCGCTATCCTTTTTTGTTAGCATGAACGTCGTATCGCCAAACTGAAATGTCACGTTCGAGAGCAATGCCTGATCCGTCTTGAAAATCGTTTTGTCGCGCCAATCCGTCGGCTGCTTCACGAACGTCATCGTCAATAGTCCTTCGACCGAATGAACATCGTTCGAACCTTCCTTCCGCACATACGTTTCGGTCCAGCTATTGCTCGGCTTGCCGACACGAAACGCGGCAACCTCAGTATTGTTCGCGGAGATACGCACGAGCGTCGCCGATGAATCGACGGAAAAAGTGGTTTGCTTCGCCGGATTGGTCGAGACGAGGCTCATCACCTTCAGTTCTTTTCCTTTTCCTACCGCCGCAGCCACGGCGTTCACGTCCGCCGGGTAGCTGAGCGGAGTCGTGACCTTCCATTGCCCTCCAATCTTTTCCAGCGTTACGCTCCCCGACGTTGCGAGAAGCTCAATCTTATCGACCGCCGCAGAGTCGTATGTGAAGAGCGGCTCGCCGGCTGAGGTCGAACTGCTTTGCTCGCCCGGCTGCTGCAGCACAATGAAGGCTGCGATCGTCAGCAGAATGAGAATACCACCGAGTATGATCCAATTGCGTTTCATGTCAGAGATTCATGGATGTGTGAGTGATGATGTCAGACCGACTCGAGCGCTTTGCGGCGCATCTTCCGCATCCTCCAACGCAGCAAGCCGAAGCCCATCACGAGGAGCGGCGGAACGAGCATGCTGCCAAACTTGTACACCTTCTTCGAACCGTCCGAAACTTGCTCGAGCGGCGGCAACGAAACATCCTTCGAACGAATGGTGATGAGTCCCGCATCGTCGGCAAGAAAGTCGATCAGGTTGGCAAACAGCGTGAGGTTGTCGCGTCCGCCGAGGTATTGATCTTTCGCGAAATCGCCGTCGCCGAAGAGCACAATGCGCGTTTCCGGACTTTGCGCCCGGGGCATGCCCGTGATCGGCGCAGCGCCGACACTCGTGTCCTGCGGGACCGGCTTTTCCGCGAAGAAACTCCTGAACGATCCGGTGACGACGGCGGCGAGCGGAATATTCTGTTCGCCAAACATCTCTTGCGTGTACTGCGCCATCGGATCAAACATAAAGACCTGCGTCTGACGTCCGGCTTGCTTCGATGAGCGGATGAGAAATTCTCCCTTCAAACCGCGCGAGGCAAGTCGCGTCGTATCAACCGAGCTAACGAAGAACAGCACGATGCTTTGAAGGTTCTTGACAATCGTATTGTCTTTGTTGACTTCACTCGCAACGGGAATGTAGGGGAATTGAACCTGGCTTTGAATCGAGAAGCCGCCTTGCTGCTGCACAATGCTAACGGGTGCGCACTGCGCGTCGCGCACGAGATCGGGGTTGATGCGGAGTCCGTAATTCTCCAGCATGTCTTCCAGCTTGAGATCGAGCGTCTGACCGAAACGCTGCTGCAAATTCGCATCGACTTTGTTGAGAAGGAACGCCGCCTTCCCGCCCCGCATGATGAACTGATCGAGCTGATACTTCGCGACGTCGGAGAATGCATTCTTCGGCGCCATCACAACCGCGACAGTGACATCGGGCGCGAGCGGCTGGCCTTTGCTGATGTCGGCGGTTTCAACCTGGTACTGGCGGCTGAGCAATTGCTGCGCCCGCTGCAGTTCCTGAAGCGTCGGCTCACCTTGTCCCGAGATGAACGCAATCTTCTTCTGCGACGTTTGCGTGAGCCGCTTGATCGTGCTGCTCAGATCGTATTCGAGCGTTGATGTGTTTTGAATGACGGGCAAGACTTCCTTCTTGTCTTCATACAGCAGCACCAGTCCCATGTAGCCGCGCTTGACTTCCAGCTTGTCGTCGTTGATCACCTGCACTTGCACGGGCTGAATGCCTTGCTGTTGCGCTTCCTGCTCGCCCTTCTCGCCCGACGGATCGATGAACTCGAACTGCATGTTACCCTGCGAGTACGCTTTGTACTCGTTCAGCTGGTCGAGCACTGTTCGGCGAATGTTATTGTACGGCGGTGGAAGCTCTTCGGTGAAATACGCTTTGACCGTCAGCCGATCGTCCAGCGATTTCACAAGATTCTTGCTTGCATCGGAGAGCGAGAAGAGATCGTTCTTCGTCAGATCGAGTCGTCCGAAGAGACGCACGGAGACGAAGTTGAGAAGAATGAGAATCGCGGCAACAATGCCGAGCTTTATCAGGGTCTGAGCTTTCAGAGTTTTCTTTGTCATGACGTTCCTACCACTTTCGTCGTTCAAGTGATACCGTTGCCATCATCAGCGAGAAGGCGAGCATCGAGAGGAAGTAGATGATGTTTCGCGAATCGATCACGCCACGCGCAATGCTCGAATAGTGAAAATCGACGCCAAGAAATTCCAACGTCGATGCCATGAAGTTTGGCAGGTACGGCAGAACTTTATCGAGCATGAAGATGATGAACGCGAAGATGAACCCCATGATGAACGCGACGATCTGATTCTCGGTCAGGCTTGAGGCAAGCAGCCCGAGCGCGACGAACACGCCGCCCATCAGCATCAATCCCACATAACCGCTGATCACCTGCCCAAGGTCGATTGCGCCCAGCACCGCCATGATGATCACGTACAGGAACGTCGGCACAAGCGCGGCGGCAAGAACAACCCACGCCGCAAAGAATTTTCCGAGAATGATCTCGATATCCTTCACGGGCTTCGTCGTGAGCAGTTCAATCGTACCGGACTTCGTTTCCTCGGCAAGGAGTCGCATCGTGATGGCCGGCGCAATCACGAGAAACAGAATCTTCACCAAAGGCGAATCGAAAATGATATAGAGTGAAGCGACGTTGTTGAGAAACAGGTTGCTGCCGAAGAACCAACCAAGAATCGCCAGAAACACGACGATCACGACGTACGCGACCGGCGAATTGAAGTAGCTCCGCAGCTCTCGCTTAAAGATCGGAAGAATATTGGGAAGTGAGTTCATAGTGTTGGATTGAGTTTTTCACATTCTAGAGTTGAGGGTCTCACGCATCGACATTAGCTCGTCGTGAGTTTATGGAATACTTCTTCGAGCGTCGTCGCTTTGCGATGCATCTCTATGATCACCCACCCTTCAGCGACCGCCAGGCGGAATGCCGATTCGCGGACGTCGGCGCCCTTTTCGACGTGCAGTTCAAAGCGCGACGTTCCGTTGGACTGGCCGAGCAGTTCAACGCCGCCAACGCCGGCAATGTTGCGCAACTTCGGCGAGATTTGCTGCAGCGGATCGGGCAAACCGGTGCGCAGCTCAAGCGTCAACGATTCGGCGCCCTGGAAGTCCTGCTGCAATTGTTGCGGCGTACCGTCGGCAACAATTTTTCCTTCGTTGATGATCAACACCCGATCGCATGTCGCTTGCACTTCAGACAAGATGTGCGTCGAAAGAACAACCGTCTTCGCGCGTCCGAGCTGCTTGATAAGATTCCGAATCTCGACAATCTGGTTCGGATCCAAACCGCTTGTCGGCTCGTCGAGAATCAACACGTCGGGGTCGTGAATCATTGCCTGCGCGAGTCCGACGCGCTGCCGGAATCCCTTCGACAGCTCGCCGATATCTTTGTGGCGAACACTCTCGAGTCCGCAGACGTGCACCATCTCTTTGATGCGATGCGTCACCTGATTTCTCTTCATGCCATGCAGCGCCGCGGCATACTCGAGATACTCAAGCACGTTCATCTCATGATAGAGCGGATTGTTTTCCGGCAGGTAGCCGATTTTGCTGCGCACGGCAAGCGAGTCGTCAATCGTACTCAGGCCATCGACTTCAACTGTACCCGAAGTCTGCGGCATGTAGCACGTAATGATCTTCATCGTCGTTGTCTTGCCTGCACCATTGGGTCCCAGAAAGCCGAGAATCTCGCCGGACTTCACGTCGAAGGAGATTGAGTCAATAGCTTTCTGTTCACCGTACAGTTTTGTGAGAGTACGGACGGTAATTGACATAGAGCGAATTTGTTATGATGAAAGAGCGAGCGCCGGCAGGTTGAGTTTCATCTGCGGGCCTTCACTGCGTGTTGGCATTTCAATGTGAAAGCGACAAAAATCTAAAAACGAGCGGAAAGAAAAGCAAGAATGCCTTCCGGCAATTAAAAAGAATTCATGCCGCCTTGGTGTCGCGTTCTTGCAAATATGTTGAGAAAGTCGTCCAATTTTCGTCAAGAAGGAATCGGCGGAAGCGGTCTCTCACTGACGCTGCAGAATGTTCCTCGCCTGCTTGCGTGGTGGGTAAGGCGCGGACAGAGCGAACATGCAAGAGTTCAAGGAACGACAAGGGTGTACTTGCGATGAATTTTATCTGCGAGCCACGACGAAAATGTCTTTGGATGTCTCCGGCGAGTACTTCTCGAGCGAAATGCCTCCATAGATCGACACCTGCGCGAAGCCGGCCTGCCGAAGTAGTGATGCTATCTCAGTCGAGCGGATTGGTCGCAACGGAATGGATAGAAGGTGGTGTTCGACATCGTCGCCTTTCTTATCGAGTTTGAGAATGTTGAACCGAACAAGGTCATTCTCATAATCATAAAATCGTACGAACATCGTCTGCTGAACCTGTTTGACGTTTTGTATGCGTTCGCGCTTCAGCAAGATGCGATCATAGTTCAGAAGCTGAACGAAGAGAGTGCCGTTCGGCGCCAACACCGACGCGAATCCGGCGAGCGCATCGAAGATGTCGTTTGGGTTAAGAAGATGCGCGACTGAATTGCCAAGACTAAACACGGCATCGAAGTTTGAATCAACGGCGTTCCTCACCTGAGCAAATGAAGATTGCAGAGCCTTGAGTTGAACGCCTGCCTGTTCCGCGTGCTGCAGAGTTCTTCGTACCATTTCGGGTGAGACGTCAACGGCAGTTACTGCGACGCCGAGTTGAGAAAGTAGCAACGAATGAAATCCTGTACCGCAGCCGGCATCTAATGCGCTCTTGATTGCGTTTTGCTCCACAAGAAGTCGGAAGAACGGGCGCTCCAGTACGAACCGTCTTTCGAAGCCGGTCATTGCGTCGTAATCGGCAGCGACCGAATCGTAAAACCCGGCTGCCGCCGCATCGATGTTCTTCTCTTCTTGCATGAGGTGAAAATGTTTATGACAAGAGCATCTGCATATATGGTTATGCCAGAGCCTGCGTTACACACTGAACGGACTGACATTCCCTTGCTGCCTCAGCCAACGTTTCGATATTCTTGCTGATAAGCATCTGGTAGATGGCTTCGCGAACGCTCGCCCATTCATCGTGCGTGGCGCACGGGGAATTGGCTGAACATCGGCGGTAGCCTAACACACACTTATTCGTGAAATCGATTCCGTCAATCGCTTCGATGATATGAAAGAGCGTGATATCGCGCGGAGGCATGCTGAGCATGAATCCGCCGGTTGGACCGCGTGAAGAAACGAGCAAGCCCTTTCGCGAGAGCGTCTGTAGTATCTTGGCGAGAAAGTGATACGGTATGCTGAGGTGCTTTGTCAGTTCTTTCGCTGACACAAGTTCGCCTTTGGGCTGCAGGGCAAGGTACAACACGCTCTGCAGAGCATACTCACATTGACGGCTGAAGATGAGGCCCATTCACAAATAAGACTGATTTATCCGAAATATAAAACAGACAGAGCCTCATGTCAAGTGTTTTATGCCTACACGGACACATTTAGTATAAACAAGTCTGAAATCAAGCCGGATTGGCGAAGAAAAGGTTCGATCAGCCGCTTGAAGGAAGGCTCGAAAGAACTTCTGAACGCTCTCTTTCATCGCGTCGAAAATTGGTAGATCGTTGTTTGTCGGTACACCTCGCCCGGTTTCAATGTGACAGAAGGAAATTGCGGCTTGTTCGGCGAATCAGGATAGCGCTGCGCCTCGAGACAGATTCCGGTCCGATGCTTGTACGCGATGTTCTTCTTTCCAACGATTGACCCGTCAAGAAAATTGCCGCTGTAGAATTGCAATCCCGGCTGATCGGTGAATACCGTCATCACGCGTCCGCTCGTCGGCTCGACAACCACTGCCGCTTTGCGAACCTTTCCGTTTTGATTTCGCAAAACCCAATTGTGATCGTACCCTTTGCCAAACGTGAGCTGCTCGGAGGCGTCATTGATGTGTGCGCCAATGGCAATCAACTCGCGAAAATCCATGGGCGTCTTCTCGACCGCCGTTAACACGCCGGTCGTGATCAATCCGTTGTCAACAGGTGTGATCGAGTCCGATTCGATTTGGAGTTGATGATCGAGAATTGTATTGGTCGGTGAGCCGGTTAAGTTGAAGTAGGAGTGATGAGTCGGATTCAGGATCGTTATCTTGTCCGTCGTTCCACGATACTCAACAATCAACTCATTCTTGTCCGTGAGTGTGTAGGTCGCTTCAATGCTGATGTTTCCCGGATAGCCCTCGTCGCCGTCCGGACTTTTGTGCGTCAGCTTCACGCTTTGCGTTGAATCGGTTTGCGACGACTCGGCGTCCCACAACACTTTGTGAAACCCGTGTGCGCCGCCGTGCAGATGATTCTCGCCGTCATTCACCGTCGCCTGATACTCGCTTCCATCGAGCGTGAACTTTCCCTTCCCGATCCGATTCCCATATCGACCGACAATTACTCCCAGGTATGATTTGTCATTGACATAGCCGGACAACGAATCATATCCGAGAACAACGTCGTCGAATGCGCCATGCGCATCGGGCGCAAGCACCGAGACGACAGCAGCGCCATAGTTCGTGATGCGAACCTGCATTCCGTGATGGTTCGTGAGTGTGAAGATGAGAGCCGACTTTCCGTCGGGAAGCGTTCCAAACGTTTGCTGATCGAGCATTACTACTTTCTCCTTGGGTTTCTGACAGGCAAGAATTACGCAACAAAGGCTGAGCACAAGAACTATTCTGATCGCGTTAGGCATGGATGTCTCCAGAGTTGTTGAATGTGAATTCGACTTCGTGGCTTCTTCAATCCACTTCAGGTCAGGCTGCGTACAAGGACGCATTTCTCGGGTGTGCAAGGCGGAAAGAACGGGAACAACCGGTTCCGGAAGTAGCGCAGTCACCTCCGCGAAGGAATAATACTAAGAATAGAACTGACTTTCACGCGATCAAGCCTTGTCATCCTCAGAAAAAATATCGCGCGCCGATGCCCGCATCAATGCCGAAGCCTGTGCTCGATGTCAGTTGGAGGGAGGGAACCACTTCGATGAAAATGTCGAGTGGCGTCGAACGCGGCAGCCATGCAATGCCCAGCACGCCGCGAACCGCAAGCGAGCCATCGTACCCTGCGCCGCTATTTATGCGGCCGCCGATGCCGTAGAACAGCGAAAACCGTTCCGATGATTCGATGGCATCAAATGAGTGCCAGAGATAGTCGACGTGAAAATGCACGCGGCTGCCTCCGTCGTAAAAACCTCGGTACTTGCCGATGCGGTCGCCGCCGACCGACCAGCCAAGGCCGAACGCAAGAGCGTTTCTTGAAGATGTCCAATACTTTGCACTGAGTCCCGTCGGCTCACCGACGATGAAGCCAAGACCGAACCGGCGCTCTTGCGCAGTCGAAGTCGTGGACACAAAAACCAGAGAGCACAAAACGAAGAGTACACACACCTTCTTCATATCACTACTCCTCCACAAAACGTCCTCATTATAGAGTGAAGCCTCGCCGTATTCAATAGGTCGAGGCTGTATTCTGATGTCAAGCGATGCATCTAGAATGAATGCTTGACTCAGCAAAAACTGAAGACGTCGGTGCGACATTCCCTGCGGATACTTATGTTACGCATGGTGCCTGTATCACCTCGTCACTACGTGACGAAGAACGCACGCTTGGTATCGAGTCGGCAGGCCATGAATGGTCTGCCTATCATCAATTCGTCCCTACGGGACGAACGAAACGAGAATGACCGAAATGCCGCGTGGTGGTACACCGAAATTAGCCCGACCTTTCCTCCAAAGGAGTCCCTTCGGGATAAGGTCGGGATCTAAGAGGTTGGCGATTGTTTCAGGAATGTCCCTTCGCGCAATTCGGCGAACGCCTGCCGCAACTCTTCATCAGTGTTCATGACAATCGGACCACGCCACGCAACAGGCTCTTCCAACGGCTTTCCCGACACCAACAAGAAGCGAATCCCTTTGTCGCCCCCCTGCACAGTCACTTCATCGCCGGTGTCGAACAGAATGAGCGATCGGTTTCCGGTGAAGTCCATTGTCTCGCCATCCGTCATGCCGACTTTCTCTGTCATGACGATCTGCGGCTGCGACGCATCGCGAAACTTTCCCGAACCTTCGAACACGTACGCGAACGCGTGGCGTGTTGTTTCAACTGGAAGTGTCCTTCGTTTGTTCGGCGGAACCCACACATCAAGATATCGAGGATCAGCGGCAATGCCCTCGACGGGTCCGGTCTTTCCCCAAAACGTTCCGCATACAACTCTCACGATTGTTCCATCGTCGTCGGTGATTTCGGGAATCTCCTTCGAGGGAACATCCTGGTATCGGGGCGCGGTCATCTTCAGCGACGATGGGAGATTCGCCCAGAGTTGAAAGCCGTGCATGCGTCCGTTTGCATCGCCGCGCGGCATTTCCTGGTGCAGTATCCCGCTACCCGAGGTCATCCACTGCACATCGCCCGCGCCAAGCGAGCCGCGGTTTCCGAGACTGTCGCCATGCGTCACTTCTCCCGCCAGCACGTACGTGATCGTTTCAATTCCCCGATGAGGATGCCAGGGAAAGCCGGCGAGATAGTCCTCAGGATTCTCATTTCTAAAATCGTCAAACAGAAGAAACGGATCGAAGTCGGTTGTGTTGCCGAACCCGAACGCGCGCCGCAGGCGAACTCCTGCGCCTTCGATCGTTGGCTGAGCCTGGACAATTCGCTTCACCGGACGGATAGACATATTTCTTCCTTTCAATGAACAAAAACATCACAGTTGAACGTGTGATTACTTCAACACGAATCGGGGCGCAAACGTTCAAACTCCGACAAAGATACGTAATTGCTTCGGGAAACCTACGGCGGGATACAGCTCGCGGCCTACTCTTCCACCCTGATGATCGGCTCGACGGGGCTGTTGTGATGAAAATCCCAATGCGTTTTCCGGGTGAGATCCGCGACTCCCAGGCGATAATCAATGAGCGCGCTGAGCGCGTTCGTTCGTGCGGTCGTCAGCCGTTGCTGGGCTTGCGCAAGATCGTTGCGGGTGATGGTGCCGTTTTGAAATCGCTGCTGACTGATGTTGTAACTTTGCTGCGCCACGCCGACAGACTTCTTCAACACTTCGATGCGCGATTGCGCGACCTGGATCCTGTTGATGAGATCCATGGTCTCCTGGCTGATTTGTTGCCGCACGTAGTCGCGTTGCACGTTCGCATTCTTGTACTCCACTTCCGCCGCCTCGACATTCATCCCCGCGCTGCCCCAATCGAAAATTGGAACCGAGAGTGTCAGCGCTGCGCTCCGCGACCGATTGTAGCCATGAAAGAGATCTCTGAACACCGAATCCGTTTTGTTCACGCCGAACCGCGCTGTGACATCGACCCTGAGATCGCTGCGCGCTTTCGCCTGGGCGATATCAATCTCACGCAGCTGAATGTCGCGCTCCGCTCGCAACGCCTCCGTCCGAAATGTCAGCGCCGACGAGAGCGCCTTCTCGACGTCGATCGTGATCGGCGCATATTCAACATCGACAGTCGCAGCGACACTGTCGCCGCTTTCGATTCCGACGAGCAGGCGGAAATCGTTTCTTGCCCGCGCAACCTCGCGCTCCGCGTTGAGCGAGTCATTCCGGCTCGCCGCAAGATCGACTTCGGACTGCAGCACGTCGACCTCAGGAATCAATCCACCCGAAAATTTCGACAGCGCCGTCGTGTATGACTCCTCGTTCTGCTTCACCTGCTCTTTCACGATGTCGAGGCGCTGCGTTTGTTGGTAGAGTGTGTAGAAACGCTCCGTCACCTGGTACACGAGATCGAGTTGGGCATTCAGAAAGTCTGCCTCCGCATCCTGCAACGCCAACTCCGCCCGCTCACGCGCAAGCCGATGCGTATTGCTCGTGAGAATCGGTTGGCGCAACTCAAGCGCAAAGTCGCCGAAGTAATCACGCGCCGTGCTGTTGGATGACGACAAACCGGATGTTTGTTCGCGCCGCAGCAAATACTGGCTCAGCGTGAGCGTTCCGCCCGTGAGTGTGATTGGCTGGGATATGTTCAGCGCAGCCTGCCAATCGGTGGACTTCAACCGATAGTACTCGTAGCTGGCGCTCAGCGGATTGAATTGCTGCCTGAGCGATTCGGTGAAATCGGGCGCAGTCACAGACAACGACACTGAAGTCCACAATGCCCGCCGTGCAGACTCCGCGCGATTCTTCGCGGCAAGATAGCGCGACGTGACATTGCTCGCTACAAGGCCCTTCTGCACTGCAAGCTCAATGCTCTGTTGCACAGTAAGTTGATACTTCGTCTGAGTTGCCGAGATCGTAGAAACGAACAGAGCAAGCGCCAACAGGTACACCGTCGAGGTCTTATTCATAGCGAAGAGATTCTATCGGATTTTGAGATGCAGCCTTCTTTGCGGGATAGTAACCGAATGCAACGCCAACCGCAGCAGAGACGGTGAACGCGAGAATGACCGCGGCTACCGACACGACTGTTCTCCATCCTGCATACAGCGTGATGATGCTCGTCAGCGCCCACCCGATGAAGATTCCAATGATGCCGCCGACCACACTAATAAAGAGCGCTTCGAACAGAAACTGTGTGAGCACATCGCCGCGCGTTGCGCCAACGGCGCGCCGGATGCCAATCTCTTTCGTTCGCTCAAGCACCGACGCCAACATGATGTTCATGATGCCGATGCCGCCCACGAGCAACGAGATGCCGGCAATCGCGCCCATCACGACGTTGAAAATTTGCTGCGTCTTCTGGCTCTGCTGAACAAGCGCTTCGGGAACGACGACTTCATAGTCGCTGATTCCGTAATGTCGCCGCGCCAGAATGCGTTTGACTACCTCAGCAACCTCCTCGATGCGGGCGTTCGGATCGAGTTTCACCGTCATCTGATCGAGTTCCATTTTGGGGCGCGGTGTTCTGTCTCGATTGGAAAAGGAAACGCCTCCTCCGCGAAATGTCACGCTGCCTGTTCCGCTGCTCCTGTATCTGACCATCTTGTATTGCGCTGTTGTGAGCGGGATGTACACATCGATGTTCAGATTGCGAATGTCAAGACTCTCCACTTTCTTGCTCGGCGCGAGCTGCCGCGTCATCACGCCGATGACGCTGAACCATTGATCATCGACCTTGATCGATTTGCCGATCGGCGTCTCGAACGCGAAGAGCGCATCCTTCACATCAACACCAATCACACAGACGTTTGCCTGTTCGCGCATCTGCTCGGCTGTGAAGAATCTCCCAAACGAAATCGTGTATCCGAAGCCCGCCAGGAATTCAGGCGTCGTGCCGATGAGCTTGATCTCCTCACGCTCGGACAAAAATTGTGCAAACGTTGACTTCTCCCAATGCGGGATGACGTAATCGATCCCGGGACACACCTGATGGATCGCCTCGCCGTCGAGCGCGGTCAATCCGGGCGAGAAGTTTGCTTTCGCCCTCTCCTCCGTTTGTGCGCTTAGCTCTTTCGTTTTGATGATGATGTTGTTGACGCCCATCAGACGAATTTGCTCGAGCGCTTCAAGACGCGCCCCTTCGCCGATGGAAAGCATGGCGATCACGGCGGCGACGCCGAAGATGATGCCGAGCGCCGTCAGCACGGAGCGCACACGGTGGGCAAGCAGTCCCGCCAGCCCGATGCGGATGCTTTCGTCAAAGTTCATTTCGATTTTTCGCCGGCGGATTGTGCGGATGTGCCTGTCTCATTTATAGTAGGATCGCGCAGCGCGACTTTGTCTCCCGGCTTCAGCCCGCTATTGACGATCACGAAGTTGCTGTTCTTCGCGCCGAGAGTCACTTCCTGTGGGCGGGCGCTTGAACCGCTCGTTCTGTACACGACCGTCTTGCCGTCCTTCTCAAACACTGCTTCAATCGGAACGAAGAGCGTGTCGCGGAGAGACGACATGATGATCTCGTTGCTGGTTGTCATGCCGGGCTTCAAGATCGGATCAGTCCCGTCAATATCGACAATCACTTCGAACGTTTTCAGATTGGACTGATTGCGCTGCTGCCCGATGGTGGCAACCGAATTCAGTATTCCGGCAAATTCCTTTTCGGGAAACGCATCCAATCGCACTCTTACCTTCTGCCCCTTCTTCACTTTGCTTACCTCTACCTCGGAAACACTCGTCATGGATTGCATCTTCGACAAATCCGGAAGACTCACGATGGGCATGCCGCCCCACGGCTGATCACCGACAGCAATCTTGCGTCCCGTGCTCCAGTTATCTTCATACACAACCAATCCTCCCAGTGTCGCTTTGACCGTGAACAACTCTTTGTCTTCCTGCGCCCGCGTCAAGTCCCCCTGAATTTGCTGCAGCTTCAATGTGAGCTTCTTCTCTTCGGATTTGTCCACCACGTGCTGTGATTCAATTTTCCGCTTCGCCTGCTCGAAGGCAATACGGTTGCGCTCAAAGCCAATCTCCGCCTCCCTCTTCTGGAGTTCTGCTTCGAACTTCGTCTTTTCCAGTTGAAGATTTGCCTGTTCATACTGCAGCTCGGCGTTACGAAGGTTTCCCTCCAGCTCCGATGATCGTAGCGCTTTGTCGGCGCGGAATTTTGCCAGATCGGATTGGCTGATACTCGACTCGGATTGTTTGTCCGAGATCATCTTATCGACATCCGTCGTCCCAAACCGCACAATAACATCACCGGGTTTCACCGTCGTGCCTTCCGGAGTCAGATAGATGATCTGCATCTGACCGTATCGGAGCCGTGGCGTTGTAATCGTGAGGGAGTTTGTTGCGCGAATCTCGCCGCTCGTTTTGATGCTAATGAGAAATTCGCCGCGCCGGACATCCGCCGAAGCGATCGCTTCCTTGTTCAGGGCGGACATGATGATGTACGCGAGAATGAGAGCGATGCCTCCCAACAAGGAGAAGGCGACCTTCTTGTTCTTCAGAGACTTCAGTGTTGAGTCGAGGAGTTTCATACGGGTTTTGAGATCGTGTGTGGAGGGCAAACGCTTTTTCCGACGGCAGACATGGAACTGAGTTTCGGATTCTCCGCAGGACGCTTCTTGTTGTTCGAGTGAACCGGTCGGATCAACGCTGGAGGAACGGCGGAATCATTCCTCACGACAATACAATTTACTGAAAACGGATTTGAAATCCATACGCTTCCGCGTAACAAAACATTAGTGCTATTCTCCTAATTCGATTCTATCGTATTTACACCAATAGCCTGATTGGAAAACTTCGTTCGTGGTGTTATGTTCATCCCAATTTTTTATAACGATTTTCTGTAACGATGATGATGACAATGCTACTACTTTCTTACGGATCATACCCACATTTCTTCCGTCAGACCTAAAAGGATCCCCCACATGCGCGGCCAATCATATCTTTTCCGTAACGCTCTGTTGGTTATGTTCGCTTTGACGTTTAGAACCGTCGCGTCGAGCCAATCTCAATCTCCCTACTTTGGCGCTCCGTTTTCTATTCCGGGAACAATTCAGGCGGAAGATTTTGACAACGGAGGCGAAGGCGTTGCCTATCACGACGTCGATGCTTCGAACAATGGCGGACGTTACCGGCAGACTGGCGTCGATCTGCGTACTGTGGCCGACGCGGGCGGTGGGTATCATATCGGATGGATCAAAGCGGGCGAGTGGGTCGAGTACATGATCGATGTCGATTCAGCCGGCATGTACGACATCAATCTCCGCATTGCTTCAGCGTCGAACGGCGGCACGCTGCACGTCGAGTTCAACGGCGTCAACGTTACGGGAACGATAGCAATTCCTCACACCGGCAGCTGGGACACGTACAGAACGATAACGAAAGCGGGAGTGTCGCTCACTGCCGGCGAGCAAGTAATGCGGCTTGCATTCGACGCCAACGGATCAGCAGGCACGCCCTGCGATGTCAACTACATTTCCATTTCACCGGTAGCGTCGGGATCGGCTCCGACGATCACCGCGCATCCCGCAAGCCAAACTGTCGCTGTCGGACAGACGGCAACGTTTGCAGTCTCGGCATCCGGAAGTGAGCCGCTGCAGTATCAGTGGCAGAAGAACAATCTCAACATCGGCGGCGCGACAAGCTCATCGTACACGACGCCGTCGGTGAACACAAACGACAACGGCTCGACGTTCCGCTGCATCGTGAGCAACAGCATCGGGACGGTGACCAGCAATTCCGCGACACTCAGCGTCTCAAGCTCTTCTGATCCTCAGAGTCCGTTCCTCGGCACGCCGTTCAGTATTCCCGGCACTATGCAAGCGGAAGATTTCGACAACGGCGGTGAAGGGTTCGCGTATCACGATGTCGACGCGTCGAACAACGGCGGACAGTATCGACAGACCGGCGTTGACTTGCGTGTCGTCTCCGACGTGGGCAGCGGCTACCATGTTGGATGGATCAAAGCCGGCGAATGGCTGGAGTACACAGTCAATGTCGGCGCAGCGGGCACATACACAATTGCATTGCGAGTCGCGTCTGCGACAACCGGCGGCACGCTGCACGTCGAGTTCAACGGCGCCAATGTCACCGGCGCAATGACGATTCCGAGCACCGGCAGCTGGAATACATATCAGACACTAACGAAAACAGGTGTATCGCTTAACGGAGGGCAACAGGTCATGCGAATTGCTTTTGACACTGACGGATCATCCGGAACACCGGGAGATCTCAATTACATCTCGGTAACCGCGGAAGGTTCACCATCGGCGCCAACGATTACATCGCATCCATCCAACCAAAGTGCTTCAGCCGGACAGGCGGCAACGTTCACCGTCTCCGCTGCGGGAACGACACCGCTCTTCTATCAATGGCAAAAGAATAATCTCGATGTTGGCGGCGCGACGAACACATCGTACACGACACCGCCAGTGAGCACGAGCGACAACGGTTCGACGTTTCGCTGCATCGTAAGCAACAGCGCCGGGACGGTGACAAGTAATTCGGCAACACTCAATGTTACGAGTTCTAGTGAGCAGACTCCATTCCTCGGCGCGCCGTTCGCGATTCCCGGCACAATACAGGCGGAGGATTTTGATAACGGCGGCGAGGGCGTGGCTTATCATGATGTCGATGCATCGAACAATGGCGGGCAGTACAGACAAACAGGTGTTGACCTGCGCCCTGTCAGCGACGCGGGCGGAGGCTATCATATTGGGTGGATCAAAGCAAGTGAGTGGGTCGAGTACACCGTCAATGTTGCGTCGGCCGGAACGTACGCTCTTGGTCTGCGCGTCGCTTCGGCATCGAATGGCGGCGCATTGCATGTGGAGTTCGGGGGCGTCAATGTCACCGGCGGCGTGACGATTCCCAATACGGGCAGCTGGAATACATACCAGTCGATCACAAGAACAGTCTCGCTCAACGCAGGTCAGCAGGTGATGCGTCTGGCGTTCGATAACGACGGATCAGCGGGGACGCCGTGCGATGTTAACTACATCGCTATCACCTCTGGCGCTTCCGGATCGGCGCCGACCATCTCACAACATCCTTCGAATCAAACTGTCGGCCTCAATCAAACGGCGACATTCACGGTCAGCGCTTCGGGAAGTGAACCGCTCGCGTATCAATGGCAGAAGAACACTCTCACCATTAGCGGCGCCATGAATTCATCGTACACAACGCCGCCCGTGAGCGTGGCCGATAGCGGCTCGACATTCCGGTGCGTCGTCAGCAACAGCGTCGGAACAGTAACGAGTAATTCCGCGATGCTCGCCGTGACTACCGCGGGCGGTCCGACTCCTGTGCCGTTCCAGTACGTGCTCATCGACAACCAGAATCCGCCGCACCCGCATCAAACCGCGGTCGGCGACATCAGCGGCGATGGATTTCCCGACATCGCTCAAGCAAGCGGCGACGGTTTCCGAACCGGTCTCTTCTGGTGGAAGTATCCTCAGTGGACGAAGACGCTGATCGACACGGGATCGTATAGCACGGACATGCAGATGGGCGACATCGATAGCGACGGCGATCTCGATATCGTCATCACTCGCGGAATCGATTACGGCATCAGTGTGTGGTGGTATCAGAACCCGCTGCCCACCGGCGACCCGACCGTAGCGCCATGGACACGTCGCTTCGTCGGAAACGCAGCAACGCATGATCTTGAACTTGGCGACATCAATCAGGATGGGAAGCTCGATATCGTCGTGCGCAACACAACGCTGACGATCTTCTTTCAGGAGCCGGACACCACATGGCGCAGCACTATCATAAGTCAGCGACCGTGGGAAGGAACCGCGCTTGGCGACATTGACTGCGACGGCGATCTCGATATTGCGATCAACAGTTACTGGTACGAGAATCCGCTTCCCGCGGAAGATCCACGCTTCACGTCGTGGACCGAACGCTTGATCGATGCCAACTGGCCAACGTCGGTCGGCGTGCATCTTCGCGATCTCAACGATGACGGCCGTATGGATGTGGTGCTCGCGCCATCAGCGGCCAACTCAGGCAGACTCGCGTGGTACGAAACCCCGAACCCGCTCACCGGTCCGTGGACGCAGCATGTGATTGACACGTTCGTCAAATGCGTTCACACGTTCAAGACTGCCGATATGGACCTCGACGGAGACATCGACATTGTAACCGGGGAAGGTCACTACTGCGGCGCCCCACATTACATCACAGTCTATCTCAACCAGGACAGCGCATCGTCGTGGTACACACAGCGCGTCGCGACCACTGGCATTCACAATTTGCGCATCGCCGATATCGGTTCCGATGGCGACATTGATATCGTCGGATCGAATGCGCACAATCAGAATGGCAATACTCACGGCTCGCCGTTGGAGATGTGGGAGAATTTGTTACGCAGTCCGAACCAACCCGCGAGGCCTGCGGACGCGGTTGTGCAACACTTCCCCCAGGAGTTTTCGCTCGAGCAGAATTATCCCAATCCGTTCAATCCAATAACAACAATTCGATTCACGCTTCCGACCAATGTTGGAACAGAGCCCGCCGGAACAGCCTTGGCGGGCATGCATGCCCTGTCCCTACGAGTGTATGACGTGCTAGGCAGAGAAGTCGCGACGCTCGTGAACGAAGAGAAACCTGCCCGTCCGGCAGGCGGGCCGCCGGGAACATACAACGTGACATTTGACGCGTCGCATCTCCCAAGCGGCATGTACATCTATCGTCTTCGTGCAGGGCCATTCACAGATGCAAGGAAACTCGTTGTCGTGAAGTAGTATCAACCGATATCTTAATAAATATTTCTTGAAGGGAGGAAAGACGAGATGGAACAGAATCGACTACGCAACATTCTTATGACGCTCGTTCTCGCGCTGAGCATGACACGAGCTGCCTTGGGACAGTCGCTCATAACAAACTCCGGTTTTGAGAGCGGCACATCATCCTGGAATTTCTACAGCAACAGTAGCGCGGCGTTCGCCGCGGATGCAGCAGGGAATAGCAGTCCGCGCTCCGGGCATGTTACAATCAATTCCCAGGGATCAAACGTTCAACTCTTTCAAACGGAATTTCTCCTTGAAGAGGACGCACAGTACACACTCACGTTTGCGGCCTATTCCAACACGGGACGCGACTTCTCCGTGTCCGTTCAAAAACATACATCGCCGTACTCGATGTATGGACTGGCCGATCAGACGTTTAATCTCGGAACGTCGTGGCAAACATTCTCTGTTCAATTCACCGCGTCAGGATTCTCCGGGACGACGAGCGACACGCGGCTGCGCATTTGGTTCGCGCCGTTCGATGTTGCCGGAGATCAGTACTTCATAGATGATGTTGTGCTGACAAAAGCCGGTTCGAACGGCTCCGCTCCGGCGATCGCTTCCCAACCGGCAAATCAGAGCGTTGCTCCGGGTCAGAGCGCCACATTCAGCGTCGCGGCAAATGGCGCGGCGCCGCTTTCGTACCAATGGCAGAAGAACGGCTCCAACATCAATGGCGCGACAAGCTCATCATACACAACGCCGCCTGCAACAGCGTCGGACAATGGCTTGGCCTTCCGTTGCATAGTGGGTAACTCCGCCGGCGCGGCGACGAGCAACAATGCAATCCTCACGGTGACGGCAACTTCAGACCCACAGACTCCGTTCCGCGGCGTTCCCTTTGCGATTCCCGGATTGATTGAGGCGGAAGATTTTGACAACGGCGGTGAAGGGATCGCGTATCACGATCTTGAAGCAACAAATCAGGGCGGCGCGTACCGAACATCCGGAGTCGATATCCTGGGAACAGGTGACGTGAATGGCGGCTACAAGATTGGCTACGTCCAAGCGGGCGAGTGGCTTGAGTACACCGTGAATGTTGCCCAAGCGGGAACCTACACCATCACTGCCCGCGTCGCGGCGCCCGGCAGCGGCGGCACATTCCACATCGAAATGAACGGCGCTGATGTTACAGGACCGCGCGTCGTTCCCAACACCGGCTCGTGGGATTCATTTCAAGATGTTGTGATGTCGGGGATTGCTCTCAATGCCGGTCAGCAAATCCTCCGCCTCTCGCTGAATGCCAACGGCACGACAGGCTGGATCGGAGATCTCAACTTCATCAATATCACTTCCGGAGGCGGATCAAGCAACACTCCCCCGACCATCACGACGCAGCCGTCTGACCAGAGCGTTGCTCCGGGAGAGACTGCGACATTCAGCGTCGCGGCATCGGGAAGCTCGCCGCTTTCTTATCAGTGGCAGAGAAACGGCGGCAACATTTCCGGCGCAACGAGTTCATCGTACACAACGCCGGCGGTAAGCGCGGGGGACAATGCCTCGACGTTCCGCGTGATCGTCTCGAATCCCTTCGGCGCCGTTACCAGCAATACGGCGGTGCTGACAGTCTCGGGTGGAGGAGGCGCTTCCGTTCTGGCAAATTCTGGATTCGAGTCGGGAACATCGCCCTGGTCGTTCTACGCGAACAGCTCTGCGACGTTCGACAACAATCTCGCAGGGCCGGGCAGTTCGCGCGCAGCGCGCATTGTTATCACAACTGCCGGTTCGAACATTCAGCTGTTTCAAACCGATTTTCCGTTGGAAGCGAACACGCAGTACACGCTCACGTTTCAGGCGTACTGCAACACCGGCCACGATTTTTCAGTCTCGCTGCATCAACACACATCTCCTTACGGCTCGATGGGATTGATGAACCAGGTCTTCGACCTCGGCACATCATGGGGAACGCATTCGGTGCAGTTCACGACGTCAGGTTTTACGGGAACGACGACTGATGCGCGATTCCGCTTCTGGTTTTCGTCGCATAGCACAAGCGGCGATCAGTACTTCATCGATGATGTTGTTCTGACTGCTGGAAGCAGCGGCGGCGGCACTTCGGCGCCGATCATTACGTCGCAACCGTCGAATCAAACAATAACAGTCGGTCGCTCAGCAACATTCAACGTCGCAGCGACCGGCACCGCGCCGCTCAGCTATCAATGGCAGAGGAACGGCGCGAACATCGGAGGAGCCAACTCGGCATCCTACACAACTCCACCAGCGAGCACGTCGGATAACGGATCGTCTTTCCGTTGCGTGGTCAGCAACTCAGCGGGTACCACGACGAGCAACACTGCAACGCTGATCGTTGGCGGCTCTTCGTCATCAGGTATGTCGTTTCAACAGCGCACCATCGACTCGAACAATCCGCGCAACCCGCACTGCAAAGCTGTGGGAGATATTGACGGCGATGGATTTGTTGACGTGCTCGCCGCGAGTTCGTCGGACTTCACGGAAGGCATTTTCTGGTACAAGTATCCATCATGGACGAAGTACAACATTTCTGGTGGATCATTCTCAACGGATATGCAGACGGGTGATGTGGATGGCGATGGCGATCTGGATGTTATCATTCCCAAAGGAAGCAGCCTTGGCAATGCCGTCTATTGGTATGAGAATCCTCGCCCGTCCG